>DATMSY010000205.1:0-35017 GCA_035565135.1 Devosia sp. | reverse complement strand
TTGAGCCGCGCCACCGCCTCGCGCAGCACCGTCCGGCTCACCCCCAGCCGCGGCGCCAGCGTGCTTTCGGGGGGCAATCTGTCCCCCTCCCCCAGCGCATATTGTACAATCCACTCCCGCAACCGCCCCGCCGTCACATCCGCCAGATTTTCCCGCACCACTTCTTCCTTGCAGCGATAAATTAATATGACTACTATCTTATCATACTAATTTTGGACAAGAGCGTCGAGGGATCATGCGGATCGTCGTATCGGGAGGAGCCGGCCGGGTCGGTCGTTTTGTGATCGAGGAACTGGCTGCCGCCGGGCACGAGGTAACCAGCCTCGATTTGGCGCCCATCGCCAATCGCCACCCCGATATCCGCTACATGCTGGGCAATGTCGGTCGGCCCGAAGACGTCTTCGGCACGCTCGGCTATGCCAAGGCCGACGCCATGATCCATCTGGCCGCATGGTCGGACCCCGGCATCGTCCCCGATACGCGGACCTATGCCGACAATGTCGCGGCAACCTTCAACGTGCTGGATGCCGCGGAAAAGCTGGGCCTTCGCCGGGTTATCCTCGCCTCGAGCGCCCAGGTCTACGGCTTTGCCGAACACGCCCCGCTCTTTGCCCCGGTCACCGAAGACCACCCCCTGCGGCCGCTCAATTCCTACGCCCTCTCCAAGATCGCCGGCGAGGACGCAGCCGCCTATTTCGCCCGCCGCGGTCTCAATACGCTCTCTCTGCGCATCATGGGCGCTCGCGCTCCCCAGGACATGAAAAGCGAGGTAGTCCGGGCACTTGGCCGCCCAGAGCAGGAGCGTTTCCTGCTCTGGACCCGCGTCGACGCCCGCGACATCGCCATCGGCTGCCGCCAGGCTCTTGAGGTCGAAACCGTTGAATCCGGCATCTACAACCTCTCCGGCTCCCACAATATCTTCGGCCGGGAAACCGCAGACCTGCTGCAGCAATTCGCGCCGGAAACCGACCGCAGCGGCCTGCCCGCTGGCCAGTTATCCCCCTTCAGTTCCGCCAAGGCCCGCGCCGCTTTTGGCTACGAGCCTCGGCATCTCCCTTCGGAGGCTGTGTGACCTCGCTCAGGCGTCACTAGTTTTGTCGCGCACCCGGTTGTGGAGGTCGGCCACATCCGGGGTCATGGCGTCGCCGAAATCGGTCATCTCGAAGACCGGCCGGATTTCGAGGACGCTGGCCCCTTCCATGGGGTTGGGGCAGCGCCGGGCCCAGGCCACGGCTTCGTCCATGTCTTTGACCTCCCAGATCCAGAAACCGGCGACCAGTTCCTTGGTCTCGGTAAAGGGCCCGTCGATCACCGTGCGGCTCGCCCCATCGAACAGGATGCGCTTGCCCTTTTTCGAGGGCTGCAGGCCCTCTCCGCCCTTCATGATGCCGGCATCGACCAGCTCTTCATTATAGCGCCCCATGGCCTCGAGCATTTCGGTCGTGGGCATGACGCCCTCTTCGCTGTCCTCATTGGCTTTGACAAAAACCATTACACGCATTTTTCGTCTCCTCAGCTACGCCGGGTTGTTTCGGCTTCCGGTCACACGACGAACGACATGCTCAGGATTCGACAGACGGAAGCGCCCCACTCCCGCCACGCGAGCAAATCACATATATGAGTCACAACTTTTGAGTGTGATTTCAACTAAGGCGTGCGTCAGCCCCGTGACCGAACAATTCCTCATCGAGCGCCCAGCCTTCCATCCGGCGACGGGCCAGGCCATTTTCACCTATGGCCTGGGCGGCAAAAGCTTTACCGAGACGCTGACCCTGCCGGCGGCCGATGCCGAAAAGGCAGCCAGCCCCGCTTTCGCCAAGCTGCTCGACCTCACTGCAATCGTGCTGGGCGTCAGCTATTTCAAGCTGCGCGCACCCTTCGAGATCGTCGCCCCCAATATTGCCCTAAGCGAGGCCGAACGCGCCTTCGCCATCGACGTCTACGAAAACGGACTGGGTGAGTTCTACGCCCGCAACAATCTCTCCCGCTTCGGCAAGCTCACCATCTCCGCCCCCCATGATGCCGAGGCCATCAAGCCGATCGTATCCCTGCCCGACCGCGCTTTGCTGCCCATCGGCGGGGGCAAGGATTCGCTGGTCAGCGTCGACCTGCTGACCGCTGTCGGCCTCGATTTCACGCCCTTTGCCGTCAATCCCAAGGGGCCGATCATCACCTCGATCGACAAGATCGGCACCCAGCCGGTCTATGTCACGCGCACGCTCGATGCCGAGATGATCCGCCTCTCCAAGGAGCCGGGCTATTACAATGGCCATGTGCCCTCGACCGCGATCAATTCCATGATCGCCGCGCTCTGCGCCGTGCTGTTCGGCTTCAACCAGATCGTGCTCTCCAATGAGCGTTCAGCCAGCGAGGGCAATGTCGAGTTCGATGGCCGCGAGACCAATCACCAATATTCCAAATCGCTCGGCTTCGAGCTGCTGATCGCCTCGATCCTGTCGGACGCGACGGGCGGCGCGCTCAAATATTATTCGCTGCTGCGCCCCTATTCGGAAGCCCGCATCGCCTCGCTCTTCACGCACGAAACCAAGTTCGACCACGTCTTTTCCAGCTGCAACCGCAATTTCCGGCTGACCGGCAATGACGGCCCGCTCTGGTGCGGCGAATGCCCGAAATGCCATTTCGTCTTCCTGATCTTCGCCCCCTTCATGGCCAAGGACAGGCTGCTCTCGATCTTCGGCAAGAACCTGCTCGACAATCTCGACAACGAAGCCTCCTTTCGCGAGCTTTCCGGTCTCGCTGGCCAAAAGCCCTGGGAATGCGTGGGCGAAATCCTCGAAGCCGCCGCCTGCCTTTATACGCTGACCCGCCATGCCGATTGGCATGAGGCAGCCGTGGTGCGGGCGGTCAAGGCCGACCTCTTCGCCCAATATGGCGAGCCCAAATTGCAGGCTGCCATGGCCGAATGCCTGACCGATAGCCATGACCATCACATTCCCCCGGCCCTCGCCGCCAAGGTGGCCGCCTATGCGGTTTGAAGAACCCGTCCTGCTCTATGGCGCGGGCCGCGAGGCCCTGTCCACGGCCGCCTTCCTCAAGACGCGCCAGCCCGATCTCAAGCTCTATGTGACGGTCGATAGCGGCGCGGCCGACATTCCGGGCACCGAACAGATCGCGGCCGAAGACCTCGGCGCCGCCATTCGCGAGCATCGCTTTGGCCTCATCGTCAAAAGCCCCGGCGTGTCGCGCTACAAGCCGGTCTTCGACATTGCCCGCCATGCCGGCATTCCGGTCACGTCCAATCTCAACCTCTGGGGCGCCAGCTATCGCCATGGCCGCACGGTCATCGCCATTACCGGCACCAAGGGCAAATCGACCACGGCCACGCTGACCCATCTGATGCTCACCCGGTCGGGGATCGATGCCGGCCTGGCCGGCAATGTCGGCGTCGCTCCGCTCGACATTGCCGACCGGCATCCGGTCGTCATCTTCGAATTGTCGAGCTACCAGACCGCCGACATGAACTTTTTGCCTGATATCGCGGCAATAACCAATCTCTACCCCGAGCATGTCGATTGGCACGGCTCGGTCGAGCGCTATTACCAGGACAAGCTCCACCTGATCGACCGCGACGGCAGCTTTCCGGTCGCCTTGGGCGCCGGCGCCAGGGGCAATGCGCTTGTCGCCCAGGCCGTGCGCGACCACCGCCGCCTGCTGCGCGACCTGACGCGCGAAGAGCTGACCGCCATCGACAAGGCTGCCTTGGGCTCGCGCCTCAAGGGCAGCCACAATGTCGACAATGCCCGCCTCGCCGCCCAGATCGCCCTGGCCGCGGGGGCAAGCCTCGATGGCGTCGTGGCCGGCATCGCCGCCTTCGTGCCCCTGCCCCATAGGCTGGAAGAGCACCAGTTCGGCGGCACGATCTTCGTCAATGACTCCATCTCGACCACGCCCGAAGCCACCAAGGCAGCCTTGGCGGCCTATAAGGGCTTCCGCCTCGCCCTGATCGCCGGGGGACACGAGCGCGAACAGGACTATACCGAACTGGCAAGCCTGTTGGCGGGCTATGGCGTGACCACGCTGGCCTGCCTGCCCGTCACCGGCGCGCGGCTCGCCGCCGCGACCAGGGTGGCGGCGCCCCACATTACCGTCCTGGCCGAACCCGACCTCGAAACGGCCATGCATGCGCTCCATGCGCATCGCCAGCTTTTCGATGCGCTTATCCTCTCGCCGGGGGCGCCGTCCTATAATCAGTTCAAGAATTTCGAGGAGCGTGGAGTACGATTTGTCGGACTGGCGCAAGCCATTTTCGGCTAGCGGCAGGCAAAGAAACCAGCTTCCCGGACCATCAGGCGCGTCCTAAATAGGGGCAATATCCTTCCCCAACGACTTCTGGAGCGACCATGAACGGCGCCGTATTCTTGTTTATCGCCATTGTCGGCGAAGTCATCGCCACGTCTTTCCTGCGGGCCTCGGCAGGCTTTACTCAGCTCATCCCCTCCATTGTCGTGGTGGTCGGCTATGGCATCACGTTCTACTTCTTTTCACTTGCCCTGCAGACTATCCCCGTCGGCATTGGCTATGCCATCTGGTCGGGCGTCGGCATCATCCTGGTCTCGATCATCGCCTATTTCGCCTATGGCCAGACGCTCGACCTGCCCGCGCTGATCGGCATTGGCCTGATCCTGGCCGGTGTGCTGGTCATCAATCTCTTCTCGCAGTCATCGACGCATTGATCAGAACCCGCCATTGAGCGAGGCCGGAGGCACGCCGGCCGCCGCCAATGTCGCTCCGATCCGGCCCAATAGCCCGGCATCGCTGATGCGCTTGCGCAATTGCGGCAATACGCCCGCCACCCGGAAACTGGCGATGTCGAGCACCTGCGGCAGGTAGCGATTGACCACCGCGCTGTCGCCCGCCTCCTGCGCCGCCATGATGGCCAGCACCGGCCCCAATTCCCGGTCCGCCGCGGCATAGATTTCGGCGTCGGCAATGGCCCTGGGAAAATCGCGATCGCGCAGCGCCAGGAGCGCCGGCACGCCGAAATACCAGGCCGGCGGGCTGGGCGCGGCCGTGATCGATTGCTCCGCCAAAGCCTTGGCATCGTCGAGCCGTCCGGAAAAGGCCAGCAGTCTTGCATAGCCGGCCAGGGCATCGGCACTGGCCGGATTGAGCTGCGTGGCCGAGCCGAAAGCGGCCTCCGCTTGCACGATTGCCCCCATGGTCTCGAATAGCCGCGCCTGCTGCTCCCAGACAAAGGCGCTGACCGGTGAAGCGGCAATTGCCCGCTCGATATCCGTCTGCGCCGTGCGGCGGCGATTTGCGGTCGTACTCTCCTCGCCCGTTTCGGCAACAAGGCTGGCCACTGCCGCCAAGGCAACAGGCTTGTCGCGCTCGCTCTGAGGCGCCGCGGCAAAGCACGCCTTCGCCCGTTCGGCCGCCTCGGCACTGCCGGTGTCACGATAAAGATCGAAGGCAACCCGGCAGAGATAGGTATTTTCATTGCCGGCCAATGGCGCGCCCGAGGCCAAAAACTGCCGCGCCTGCGCATGCACCGGCCCTCTTGTGCTGCCCAGCACAAGGCTCAGGCGGCGCGACACCTCATCGAGCGCCAGCGGCTCGCTGGCACGGGCCAGCGGCAGGGAAATCACATCGCTCCAGACGATATCGCTGGTCCGCGTATCGGTGAGAATGGCGCTATATTGCACCATATCAGCATCCACACGCGCTATGCCGCTCAGGGCAAACCCGCCCACCGGTACCGGGGCAGTGGCGGCAGCCGTGCCGCCATCATAGCGCACATCCATGGTGTCGAAGGCTTCGAGATCGGTCACCAGCTCGATGGCGAGGCCCGATACCGATAGGGGACCGCGCCCCTGCCCGGTGAGATTCTGGAATTCCGACACCCCCAGACTGGGCCGCTGCACGGCGCCCGCCGCCAGGGTCTGTGCCTCCTGGCGCGGCTGCCAGGTCGCCAGCGAGAAGGCGATGGCCCCGGTCCCCAGCGCAATGACCGCCAGGGCAAACCAGGACAGCGTTATGTTCCCGCGCGGGCTGCGCGGCGAGCGGACCGAAGCCACTGCCATAGCAGGCGCAGCCGGCGCTTCGGGCAGGTCCTCGACCAGGTCGAATTCGGGCACATATCGCCCCACGGGCAGGCGTATTCGCACGGGTTCATCTGCCCCGGCCCCTTGATGATAGGCCTCGAGCAAGGCCCGCAGCCGACGCGCCTGCACGCGCACAATGGGGTCGGCCTGCGGGTCGAAATCGGCCGGCCGGCCAAAGACATCAACCGCTATGGAATAGGCCTTGATGGACTGCTGCTCACCATCAAGCGTGCGTTCGACGATATAGCTGGCGAAGCGCGCCAATTGCGGCGAGCGCGCAATGTCGGGCCACTCGAGCAACCGGCCGAGTGCCGCAAGAATCTGATCGCGCTCAGGTATCGAGGGACTAACGGTACACCTCCCGGGCAGCGCGCAGATCATCCTCCTTTACATGTAAAATTCAAGCGAATGTTACCCCGCCATTACCTGCCCTGCCTGTTTTCCACCATCGGGTTGACGCATACGTCATGGGTCAGCGCTTGTTTATAGCGCGACCTGGTTTGCGGTGGTGCGGCGCCTCCGCGGACATTCTTGACCATGCAAGACTCGCTCGGCCCCCGCCAGCAATGGCGGTGTGGCCGATTCTCTTTGTTTCCGGATGCCAGTTATCCGGCGCCAGTTGGCATGCAACTCCTGCGTCCACAGGTTGTATGCCTCGGCGGGGAGCGACGCCCGCAAGTTCTGCCTTTGGGCCGGCCTTGCATTCCCAAGCTCCCTCCCCGCCATTCGCCTAACTCTTCCGGCCGCTTGCACTTGCGTCGGAGGGGATGTGCCGGCCCTGCTCCAAGGGGGCGAGGCACCAGGGCGCGGTCGCGACACCTCCCGGTCGCGTGCCGTACGGGGGGAGAAGCAGGGCTGCGCGCATGTCCCTCCGCGCGCGCCATCAATCTCCATCTGCTTCTCCCCGCGGCCCCTTTTCATCTGACCCCGGCTGCGCATCGTGCCCCACGACGTGATGGGCAAAGAATCGCAGCGTGGCGAGGATTGCGACCGCCAGCAGCGCAACGCCAAAGGCAATCAGGTAATAGCCCAGCGCCGTCGCCACTCCGACTGCCCCAGCCAGCCACATTCCCGCGCCAGTCGTGAGGCCCTGCACGCCCCCGCCACGGCGGAAGATGGCGCCGGCGCCAAGAAAGGCTATGCCCGCCGTCACCGCTTCCACGGCACGGATCGGGTCGGGATTGGAGTGTCCCTCGCCCTGGATGGTGTGGAATATCTCGAAGGCCAGGATGGTGAAGAGCGTGGCCGCCACGGCAATCAGGATATGCGTGCGCAACCCGGCCTCAGCCGTGTGCCACTCCCGCTCAAAGCCGATCATGGCGCCCAGAATGGCCGCGATCAGCAGGCGAATGGCGATGATATGCTGGGGCAGGAAAGTATCGACATAGCCGAATGCGTTGCCGGCATCCATTGCGTGAAATCCTGTTCGTGACGCTGCCGTCACAACCGGAAGCACACCCGCTTGGTTCCGCTCTTCTCAGACCGTCTTGAGCCAGCCGCCATCGACAAAATAGGTCGATCCGGTCGAATAACTGGCCTTGTCCGAACACATGAAGACGAAGAAATTGGCCAATTCCTCAGGCGTGGCGAAGCGCTTCATGCCGCCCGCCTCGTCGGCCACCCCTTGCAGATGCTTCTGCCAGCCATCTTCGCCGGCAATCTGCTTGGCGGTCTTGACCCAATCGGGCGTCAGCACCAGGCCGGGATTGATGGTGTTGACGCGGATATTGTCGCCCACCACCTCATTGGCCAGCGTCTTGGAAAACATCATCAAGGCCGCCTTGGTGGTGTTGTAGATCGGCTCATACCAGAGCGGCTGCACCGCACAGATCGAAGCATTGTGCAGCACGACGCCGCCGCCGCGCTTTTTCATCCCCGGCACCAGCCCGCGGGCCAGCCGCACGGCTGCCATCACATGCAGATCCCAATAATATTGCCACTTGGCGTCATCGGCCTCGGCAATGGTCTCGTTCGAGCCGGTCCCGGCATTGTTGATGAGGATATCAGCGCCACCAAAGGCCTTGGCCGTGCCCTTGATCACCGCCTCGCACCCTTCGGCAGTCGCGACGTCCGCGCTGATCGCCGTGGCGATAATGCCGAATCTGTCGGCAACCCGCGCTGCCGCGTCGTCAGCCCGCAGCTTGTCGCGCCCCACCAGCACCAGATTGGCGCCCTCCGCAGCCAGGCCCTCGGCAACGGCCAGCCCGATGCCCACCGTTCCTCCGGTAATGACGGCAACCTTGTCGCGCAGATTCAAGTCCATAGGCCTCTCCTAGTCGAGAATGGTGAAATCGACATCCTGGCTGCTGGCGCGCGCCTCGGCGAAGACCGCCGCGATGTCGGCAATGGTCTGCCGGGCTTCAGCGCTGGCAAACGTTGTGCCGCGCACCTGCAGCTCATAGGACGGCTTGCGGGCGCCATCTTCCGGAGTCTGCAAAATATCCCACAGGGCATCGAGATTGCGCCCGAAATAGCTGGGCGCCCCGATAGCGGTCGCGATGGCGCGGTAGACGTCGTCACGGCTTTGCCATGACGCGCCATCCAGCACCACCTGCCGCGGTTCAGCCATCGCTGCTCACGCGAATCTGCAGCTTTACATCGCTCGGCCGCCCCTCTACCGCCCGATCGAACGCTTTGATCGAATCCTCGAAGGCAAAGGTCTCGGAAATCAGTGGTTTCAAATCGACCTTGCCCGAGGCGATGAGCGCAATGGCGCGGTCATATTGATGGGCATAGCGGAACACGTTTTCGATCCGCAACTCCTTGGTCGAGGCACCAGCGATATCGACCGCCACCGGCTCGACCGGCAGGCCGACCACGACGATGGCACCGCCCGGCCGCGGCAGGTCCATGATGGTCTTCCAGGCATGGGGCGAACCCGAGCATTCGAACACCACATCGGCGCCCCAGCCCTCGGTCAATCGCGCGACTTCCTCGACGATATTCTTCTCGCGAATATTGACCGGGATGACGCCCTGATAGCGCGCCGCGATATCGAGCTTGGGTTGCGCCAGGTCGGCCACAATCACCCGCGCACAGCCGCCGGCCAAAGCCGCAATGGCCACCATGGTTCCGATCGGCCCGGCGCCCAGCACCACCGCCGTATCGCCGGGCGTGATGCGGGCCTTGGTCGCCGCCTGCATGCCCACAGCGAAGGGCTCGACCATGGCGCCTTCGGCAAAGCTGACATTGTCGGGCAGTTTGAACGTGTAATTGGCCGGGTGCACGACTTCAGGCGTCAGCACGCCATGAATGGGCGGGGTCGCCCAGAAGCGCACGGCCGGATCGACATTATACATGCCCAACCGGCTGGCCCGCGAATTGGGGTCGGGAATGCCAGGCTCCATGCAGACCCGGTCACCCACCTTGAGATGGGTCACGCCGGCGCCGATTTCGGTGACAGTCCCCGCCGCCTCATGGCCCAGCACCATGGGCGCGTTGACCACGAAAGGCCCGATCTTGCCATGGGTGTAATAATGCACGTCCGAGCCGCAGACACCCACCGTGTGAATGGCAATCTTGACCATGCCTGGCCCCACATCGAGCGGCAAATCGATATCGCGCAGCGCCAGTTCATGCTGGCGTTCAAGGACAAGGGCGCGGACTTTGGTCATGGTCATTTCCAGAATGCTGAGAGGGTCGATGCCCGAAGTGGCATGGTCCTATTCCTAGCACGATGTCATTCCCGAGAAAGCGGGAACCTCCGTTTCAAAGCCGCGGAGCCCGATAAACAGAGGTTCCCGCTTTCCCGGGAATGACCCGGTGGTGGTCAGGGCCAGGAGGGCGGTTTCATCGCCCCCGTCATGATCGCAACCGCATCCGACATGGAAAAATCCTTCGGATTGATCACCGCGATCCGCTTGCCCAGCCGGTGGATGTGGATGCGGTCGGCCACCTCGAACACATGGGGCATATTGTGGCTGATCAAGACGATCGGCAGGCCGCGCCGCTTCACATCGAGCATCAGCTCCAGCACACGACGGCTTTCCTTGACACCCAGAGCCGCAGTGGGTTCGTCCATGATCACCACGCGCGAACCGAACGCCGCCGCCCGCGCCACCGCAACACCCTGCCGCTGACCGCCCGAGAGCGTTTCCACCGACTGGTTGATGTTCTGGATGGTCATCAACCCCAATTCGCTCAGCTTCTCGCGAGCCAGCCGGTTCATCGCCGAGCGGTCGAGCAGCCGGAAGATATTGCCAAGCATTCCCGGCTTGCGCATCTCGCGGCCCAGAAACAGGTTATCGGCAATCGACAGGGCCGGCGACAATGCCAGGTTCTGGTACACCGTCTCGATGCCCGCCAGCCGCGCCTCCATCGGCGACTTGAATTGCACGGGCGAGCCATCGAGCTTGATCGTGCCAGCATCGGGGATCACGGCGCCGCACAGCGCCTTGATCAGGGTCGACTTGCCCGCGCCATTGTCGCCGATGACGGCCAGGATTTCGCCCGGCATGAGGTCGAAATCGGCATTGTCGAGCGCCACCACCTTGCCATAGCGCTTCTGCAGACCCTGGGCGCTGAGAATGGGCTGGGGCCCGGCAATCGGGGTGGCAGTGAGGCTTGCTGCTGTCTCGAGGCTCATGCCGAAATCTTCCTGATCCACTGGTCGGTGGTGACCGCGATGATGATAAGGGCGCCCACCGCAAATTCCTGCCAGAGCACATCGACCCCGGCCAGCGCCAGGCCGTTGCGGAACATGCCCACGATCAGCGCGCCCAATAGCGTGCCGATGATCGAGCCGCGCCCGCCGAACAGGGACGTGCCCCCGATCACCACGGCGGTGATGGAATCGAGATTTGCTGTCTGACTGCCGAGCGGCGACACCGCGCCAACCCGGCCGATCAGCACCCAACTGGCCAGGGCGCAGATGAACCCGGCCAGGGTATAGACCCCGATCAGCGTCATGGTGGTGTTGATGCCGGCCAGGCGCGCGGCTTCCGGATCGTCGCCCGTGGCGTAGATGTGCCGGCCGAACGCCGTGCGATTGAGCAGATACCAGACGCTCGCCGCGATCAGGATCATCACCATGGAACCGGCGGTCAGGATCGCCCCGCCGCCCAGCGCCACCCGCGCGCCCATCCATTGCAGCATGGGCGCGATGGCCGCGATGTCCTGGCTGCGAATGGTCTCGGAATTGGAAATGAAGATGATCATGGCGCCATAGATCGACCAGGTGCCCAGCGTCACGATAAAGGGTGGGAGCTTGACCAGCGCCACCAGCACGCCATTGATCAGCCCGCACAGAATGCCGGTACCGATGCCCAGCACGAAGGAAATTTCCACCGGCACGCCCGCCACCACCGACAGCCGCCCCATGACGATGGAGCTCAGGATCATGATGGCCCCGACCGACAGATCGATACCGGCGGTGAGGATGATCAGCGTCTGGGCAATACCCAGCACGCCAATGATCGTTACCTGCTGCAGCACCAGGGACAGGTTGAACGGCGCGAAGAACTTGCTGCCCGCCGCCACCGAGAAGATGGCGATAGCCACGATCAGCACGATGAACGGAATAGCGGTCGGATTGGCATGAAGGAAAGCCTGCAGCCGCCGGATCAGGCTGGGCGAATCCTCGTCAAAGCTCGCCACCGCCTGCGCGGCCCCGGCCAATCCCTTCTCCGCTACGGCCGAGCCGCTTGCGTCATCACTCATCAACACCCCTCCCCAGGGTTGTTTGGACAATAGTGCCAGCGAGCCCCCGATCCGGTTCCCTCCCCCTTGAGGGGAGGGCTAGGGTGGGGGTGTCGCGGCCAGCACGGCACTCGATATTGGTGGAAAGCTCGACACCCCCACCCTCGATCCCTCCCCTCAAGGGGGAGGGAGGTAGATCGTGGCTCTCGGGCCGATTAGCCCCAGCAGAGTTCCATGCCCTTGGTGGTGTCGATGGATTCAACGCCCGCCACCGGCTTGTCGGTCACCAGCGCAGCGCCGGTATCGAAGAAGTCGAGCCCTTCGGTTACGGCCGGTTTTTCGCCCGTGTCAGCGAACTTCTTGATCGCTTCCATGGCCATGGCCGCCATCTTGAGCGGATATTGCTGGCTGGTGGCGCCGATCACGCCGGCCTTGACGTTAGCAACGCCCGGGCAGCCGCCATCGACCGAAACGATCAGCACCGAACCATCATCCCGACCGATCGCCTTGAGCGCTTCGAAAGCGCCCGCCGCGGCCGGTTCATTGATGGTATAGACCACATTGATATCAGGGCATTTCTGCAGCAGCGTTTCCATGGCGGTACGGCCGCCATCTTCAGCGCCGCCGGTCATTTCATGCCCGCAAATGCGCGCATCGTCTTCGTCGCCATATTTATTGGGGTCTTTGACCTCGATCCCGAACCCGGCCATGAAGCCCTGGTCGCGCAGATAGTCGACCGTCGGCTGGTTCACCGCGAGATCGAGGAAAGCCACCTTGGCATTGGCCGCCCCTTCGCCCAGCGTGCCCTTGGCCCAGGAACCGATCAGCTCACCGGCCTTGCGGTTGTCGGTGGCAAAGGTCGCGTCAGCCGCGTCGATCGGATCGAGCGGGGTATCGAGCACGATCACCAAAAGGCCGGCATCGCGCGCCTGCTGGATGGTCGGCACGATGGCACTCGAATCCGAGGGCACGATGGCAAAGCCCTTGGCGCCCGAGGCGATCAGGTTTTCGATGGCCGCGATCTGGCTGTCATTGTCGCCATCGAACTTGCCGGCAAAGGTGCGCAATTCGATGCCCAGCTCGTCAGCCTTGGCCTGCGCGCCTTCGCGCATCTTGACGAAGAAGGGATTGCCCTCCGTCTTGGTGATCAGCCCGACAATGGCCTCCTGCGCCATGGCCGAAGTGCCCATCAGCCCCAGCATCACGGCCCCTGCGGCCGCGATTTTGATAAACCTACCCATCATATCTCCTCCCGAGAATTGCCCTCGCCCTGATGGGCGCGGCGGGTCGAAAGTCCGCGTGGCGCTCTCCTCCGGCCACCCGTCCTTGCCGCCATATCAGCCGCCAATTTCACCGCTGTCAATAAATTAATCCAACTGATTTATTAATTGACAGGCCGGCTCCATCCGCGGCACCTAATTGGCGGGAGGAACTGCAAGCCAATGAAAACGATTGCGAATTCGCGCCCTTTTGGGCTAGCTGCGCCATGGCAAATTATTGGCCTGGTTAAGAAAACAGGGGCGGAAGGATGGATGAGGCAAGCGGCGCTCGGACTCGTTCGGACGATCTGAGCCGCGGCACCAACCAGAGCGGCGTCCGCCTCTACAATGAGCGGCTGCTGCTCTCACTGATCCGCCGCCATGGCGCCCTGCCCAAGGCCGATATCGCCCGCCGCACGGGCCTGTCGCCCCAGACCATTTCGACCATTGCCAATGCGCTGGAGCGCGATGGACTGATCGTGCGGCAATCGCCACTGCGCGGCAAGGTCGGCCAGCCCCTCGTGCCCTATGCGCTCAATCCGCGCGGCGCGTTTTTCCTCGGACTCAAGATCGGGCGGCGCAGCTCCGATATCGTGTTGCTCGATTTTGCCGGCGCGGTACTCGGCCGCATTCACGAGCCGCACCCCTATCCCACGCCTGAAATCGTGCAGGCCCTGGCGCGCCGCGGCATAGCCGAATTGACCGCACAGCTCACACCTGCCGAACGCAGCCGCATTGCCGGCTTCGGCATTGCCTCCCCCTTCGAGCTCTGGAACTGGGCCTCCCAGCTCGGCGCGCCGCCCGAAGTGCTCGAGGCCTGGCGCATTGCCGATATCCGCCGCGACATCGCCGCCATCAGCCCCTGGCCAGTCTATCTGCACAATGACGGCACGGCCGCCTGCGCCGCCGAACTGGTGCTGGGCAATGGCCAGCATGGCGAGGATTTTCTCTATATTTTCCTCGGCTCGTTCCTGGGCGGCGGCGTCGTGCTCAACGGGCATCTGTTTCCTGGCCGCAGCGGCTATGCCGGCGCCATTGCCCCCCTGCCCGTCCCCATTCCGGGAGGCTTCCAGCAAATCCTGCGCAGCGCATCCATCTATGTGCTGGCCGACCGGCTCAAGGCCGCGGGCCTCGACCCGCAGATATTGTGGCTCGATCCCAGCGATTGGGGCTCGCTCGGCGCTCCGCTCGACGACTGGATCGCCGAGGCCGCTCAAAGTCTGGCGCTTGCCTGCATCTCGGCCGTGTCGATCATCGACTTCCGGACCATCGTCATCGATGGCGCATTTCCGCCAGCCATACGCAAACGCCTGGTCGAGGCCACGCGCATCGCATTCGAGCAATTCGATCGCCAGGGCCTGGCCCCATTCGACATCGCCGAAGGCACGATCGGCTTCGGCGCGCGCGAGGTTGGCGGCGCCTGTCTGCCGCTTCTGGCCAATTTCACGCAAGACCGCGAGGTTCTGTTCAAGGAAAATGGCTGATTAAGGCGAGACTGCGGAATTATGCCAAGGCCGGTAACCAGTCTGCAAGTTTACCCGGTCTAGGTTAAGGCCGCTTTTGGCCCGGTTTTCATTTGATGCAGACGCAAACTTCAACGACTGAGCGTTGGCAGTTCATAACGGCTGTTCTATTGCCGGTCGTGCTGGCATTGGTCGCGACGGCGGCCGCCGTTATCGGCTTTGTCTTCTGGTCGACCAATAATATCGACCAGCGCGCCATCGAGCGGCAGACCAGCATGGTCACCCAGGTGTTGCAGGCCAAGCGCGATCTCGTGCTCAAGGATATGGGCGGCATAGCCATATGGGACGAAGCCGTGCTCCACACAGCGCACGGCTTCGATCGCGACTGGGTCCATGCCAATATGGGCCAGTGGATGCATAGCTTTTTCGGCCATGACCGCTCCGTCCTGCTTGATGGGCAGAACCGCCCGCTCTACCTGATGAACGAGGGCGAAGCCGTTCCTGTCAGCCGGTTCCAGGACATGGCCAGCGGCGTCATGCCCCTGGTGCAACAGTTGCGCATTCTGATCGCTGCCGGGCAACTCGACGATTTCCTCGCCGGCCGCACCGAGGCGCCGCCCACCATCTGCGATTTCGCACTGGTCGATGGCCAGCCCGCCATTGTCGGCATCAGCCCCGTCGTCAGCAATACGAGGCGCCTGCCGCATGGGCCGGGTCCTGAAAACCTCATGGTATCGGTGCGCTTTCTGGGCGCCGACATGGTGAGCACGATGATGCGGCAATATCTGATCGAGGATGCCGCCTTCGTTCGCACGCCATCGGCCGATCCCGACCGCGTTTCCTATCCCGTGATCAACGAGGCCGGGCGATTCGTGGCCTTCTTCGAATGGACCGGCGATCGTCCGGGTCGGCTCATGCTGGGCCATACCGTGCCGGTTCTGGTGGCCGTCATCCTGGCCGGCGCCGTGCTGTTCCTGCTGCTGCTGCGCAAGCTGCGCAGCTCGTCCTCCGCGCTTCAGGAAGGGCGCCGGCTGGCCGAGCATGAAGCAGCCCATGACAAGCTGACGGGCCTGCCCAACCGCACCAATTTCGATGCACATCTGGCCCGCATCCTGCGCGAGCAGAAGGCCTCGGGCACCAATATTGCCCTGCTGATGCTCGATCTCGACCGCTTCAAGCAGGTCAATGACACGCTGGGCCACCAGGCCGGCGACGATCTCATCCGCAGCGTCGGCGAACGCATCCGGCTGGTCGTGGGCACCGATGTCATGGTGGCGCGCCTCGGCGGCGACGAATTCGCCATCCTCGCCGTCACCCACAACCGTCCCTTCGATGCAATGGCTGTCTCCGACCGCATCATCGAGACCATTGGCCGCCCGTTCGATCTCGGCCATTTCAAGGCCCATGTCGGGGTCAGCATCGGTATTGTCGAAGACAACGCCGCCTCGGCCGAACCGCGCGAACTGGTGCGCAAGGCCGATATTGCGCTCTACGAGGCCAAGGCCAGCGGCCGCAACCGCGCCATGGTCTACGAAGAGCATATGAACGAGCTGCTGCAACTGCAGCACACCATCGAAGGCGAGCTGCGCGCCGCGCTCAATCGCAACGACCAACTGTCGGTCGCCTTCCAGCCGCTGGTCGACCAGAAGTCGCGCAAGGTCATCGGCGCCGAGGCGCTGGCGCGCTGGTATCATCCCAAATATGGGCAGATTTCCCCCGGCCGCTTCATCCCGGTGGCGGAAAATACCGGCCTCATCGAATATCTGGGCGAATTCGTGCTGCGCCGCGCCTGCGAATTGGGCGCCAGCGCCCCCGGCCGCACCATCGCGGTCAATATTTCGCCCACCCAGCTGCGCAATCCCTATTTCTCCAACCAGGTCTTCGACATCCTGCACCAGACGGGCATGCGCCCGGTCGATCTGGAACTCGAAATCACTGAATCCATCCTGCTCGATGACGAGAATATTTCGGGCCAGAACCTGCGCACCTTCCGCGCCGCGGGCATCCAGATCGCGCTGGACGATTTCGGCACCGGCTATTCATCGCTGAGCTATCTCAAGCGCTACCCGGTCGACCGCATCAAGATCGACCGCTCCTTCGTCAGCCAATTGGCCGAGGGTCATGTTTCGGTCGCCATCACCCAGGCCATCGTTACCCTCGCCCATGCCATGGATATCGAGGTAACGGCCGAAGGCGTGGAATCGGAAAAACAGGCCACCATCCTGGGCAAGCTGGGCTGCAATACGCTGCAGGGCTTCCTGTTCTCCGGCGCGGTCCTGCCCGCCAAGATCACCGCCATCTTCGCCGACCCGGCCAATGCGCCCGAACGCCGCCGCCGCTTGCGCACCCACGCCGCCTAACTTCAGCCGGCTGCCGCCAGCACAACCCCCAGCCGCTTCTCCCGGGCCGAAAGCCCGGGGCGCCCGCGACCGGCAACCGCCCAGAGCGCCTGCAGCTTGCCCTGGTCGAACAGCTTGAACAGGCACGGCGCGATATAGGATTTGCGGCAGATCGCCGGCGTATTGCGCAATTGCTGCGCCACCTCGCGGGCAACCTGCGCCATTTGCCGCCGCCGCGCCGAGAGCGAGCTGCCGCTCTCCATGCGCGCCAGCGCCTCGCCCGCCATGGCGCTGGCATGCAGCGTGCGGAAATCCTTGGCTGAGATATCGACGCCCGCCAGCTCGCGCAGATAGTCATTGATGGCGCCGGTCTTGATCGGTCGCGTCTTGCCGGCCTCATCGCGATAAACCAGCAGGCGCTTGCCCGGCAGGTCCAATATGCGGATCAATGCGGCGGCCAATTCCTTGTCGGTGATGCAATAGTCCGCCCGCTTGCCGCCCTTGGCCGCAAAGCTCATGCAAATCTCGTCGCCCTCGATTTTGACATCGCGTGAAAAGAGCGTGCCCGCCCCGCGCGTACCGCTGCTTTCGAGATATTTTTCCCGCCCCACCCGCATGGCCGTCCGGTCGATCAGCGCCACGGCAATAGCCAAAGCCAACTCACGGCTTCCCGCCTCGGCACCAAGGCCCGCACGCACCTTGCGGCGCAGTTTGGGTAGAACCCCGGTCAGGGCCGCAAGCCGCTTGAGCTTGCGGCCATCGCGCTTCAATTCCCAATCGGGGTGGTAGATATATTGATCTCGCCCGGCCTCATCCTCGCCCAGCGCCTGGATATGCGCCCGCGGCTCGCTGGCGATCCGCACATTCTGCCAGGCCGGTGGAATACCCAGCGCCATGATGCGCGCCCTGGTCGCCACGTCGCGGATGACAGCACCATCCGCATCGGCAAAGCTGAAACCCCGACCCCGTCTTTGGCGGACGATGGTCAGGTCTTCGCGTTCCACTCTGATCAGCCGCGCCATGGTCAGGTCGGGTTCGGCTGACTCATGGTAAAGGCCAGATAGATGATGGCGAACAGCACGATGATGCCGATCAGCGAAATGACCAGCACCCGCATGTTCATTCTGCGCGGGCTGGCCTGCCGGACCTCGGTCTTGCTCTTGTGCGGATCATAGGTTTCCAAAGCAATTCTCCTATTGGCGCCTATGAGCCAAACGTGCGCCGCCTGCCCAAGTTCCGATCAAGACCCGTCGGGCACTTGACGCCACCACGCCACCAGCCGACTTTCCCATATCGCCCATCAGGATATGTCGATGACCTCAGCCGCACTTCTCACCCGCATGATCATGGCCGGACAGGGCAAGGCACCAGCCGATCTCGTCATCAAGAATGTGCAATTGCTCGACGTCATCACCGGGGCGCTCACCCTCACCGATATTGCCATCGTCGCCGACCGCATCGTGGGCACCCATGCCAGTTACGAGGGCGAGACAATCATCGACGGCGCGGGCCGCTTTGCCGTGCCCGGCTTTATCGATACCCATCTGCATATCGAATCCTCCCTGGTTACCCCCTTCGAATTCGACCGCTGCGTGCTGCCCCATGGCGTTACAACGGCCATCTGCGATCCGCATGAAATCGCCAATGTGCTGGGCGCTGAAGGTATCCGCTATTTCCTCGATAGCGCTGACCAAACCATCATGGATGTGCGGGTAAACCTCTCCTCCTGCGTCCCCGCCACTGGTTTCGAGACCAATGGCGCGGCGCTCGAAATCGAAGATCTTGAGCCCTTCCGCAGCCATCCCAAGGTCATTGGCTTGGCCGAAATGATGAACTTTCCCGGCGTGCTCTCAGCCGATCCGGGTATCATCGCCAAGCTCGTCGCCTTCCAGACCGGCCACATTGATGGCCACGCCCCGCTGCTGCTCGGCCAGGGCCTCAATGGCTATCTCGCCGCCGGCATCCGCACCGACCATGAGGCCACCAGCGCCGCCGAGGCGCGCGAAAAACTCGCCAAGGGCATGGCCATCCTGATCCGCGAGGGGTCGGTCTCCAAGGACCTCGATGCCCTGGCCGAAATCCTGGACGAAAACACCTCAAGCTTCGTCGCCCTCTGCACCGATGATCGCAACCCGCTCGACATTGCCGAAGAAGGGCATCTCGATAGTTCCATCCGCCGGCTCATCGCCATGGGCCGGCCATTGCACCACGTCTATCGCGCCGCCAGCCACTCCGCCGCCCGGATTTTTGGCCTGCGCGATCGCGGCCTGCTCGCCCCCGGCTGGCGCGCCGATATCGCCCTGCTCGATAGCCTCGAAGATTGCCGCGTGTCCGACGTGCTGACCGCTGGCCGCCTGGTGCGTCCCGAACTCTTTGCCACGCGCCAGCCCGTGGCGCCGGTGGGCCTCACCTCGGTCAAATCCCGCAAAATCGTCGCCGACGACTTCATCATTGCCGCCCGCCCGGACCGCAACGAAACCCCGATCATTGGCGTCAAGCCTGGCCTCATCCTCACCTTCCGCGAATCCGCGGCACTGGCGGTCGGCGAGCGGGGCACGCAGGTCGACATTGGCCAGGACGTGCTAAAATGCGCCGTCATCGAGCGCCATGGCCGCAACGGCAATATCGGCCGCAGCTTCGTCAGGGGCTTTGGCCTGCAACGCGGCGCCATCGCCTCCTCGGTCGGGCACGATAGCCACAACATCACCGTCATCGGCGCCAATGACGAGGACATGGCTTTGGCCGTCAACCGGCTGATCGAGCTGCAAGGCGGTTTCGCCGTTGCCGACGGGGGCAAAATTACCGCCGAGCTGGCCCTGCCCATTGCCGGGCTGATGAGCCTCAATCCCTTCGAAACCGTCGCGCGGGACCTCCATCACCTGCGCGACGCGGCCCTCGCTTTGGGCTGCGTGCTGCCTGAACCGTTCCTCCAGGTCGCGTTCCTCGCGCTGCCGGTCATCCCCCATCTCAAGATGACCGACCGGGGCCTGTTCGACGTCGATAAGTTCGATTTCGTGGATTGATCAAGCGGAGGGATCGCCCCCTCACCCTAACCCTCTCCCCAAAGGGGCGAGGGGATTGGGCTGGTGGCTTTCGTAGATATTGCCGCATCCCCGAGGCAGTCCCCTCGCCCCTTCGGGGAGAGGGTTAGGGTGAGGGGTAAGCACCATTAACACGCGCTGCCCTCCCAACCTCAATGCGCCTCGCGCGCCTTGACCTTCCGCCGCGCAGCATGCAGCAGCGGCTCGGTATAGCCGCTTGGCTGATCGGCCCCATGCAGCGCCAGATCGAGCGCCGCCTGGAAGGCGACCGACTGAAAATTCTCCGCCATGGGCCGATAGATCGGATCGCCCGCATTCTGCTGATCGACCACCCCGGCCATGCGCTCGAACACCGAGGTCACTTCGTCCTTGGACACCAGCCCATGGCGCAGCCAATTGGCCACCGCCTGCGAGGAAATCCGGCAGGTGGCGCGATCTTCCATCAGCCCCACATTGTTGATGTCCGGCACTTTCGAGCACCCCACGCCCTGCTGCACCCAGCGCACGACATAGCCCAGAATGCCCTGCGCATTATTCTCCAGCTCGCGGATAATCTCCTCGCGGCTGAGCGAATAAGGCACCTGCACCGGCATGGAGAACAGCTCCGAAAGCGGCGGCACCGGCTGGTTATGGCGGCGCTGCTGCGCCTCGAACACGTCGATCTGGTGATAGTGCAAGGCGTGCAGCGTCGCCGCCGTTGGCGAGGGCACCCAGGCGGTATTGGCGCCGGCATTGGGATGGCCGGACTTTGCGCTCATCATCGCCGCCATATCGTCAGGCCGCGCCCACATGCCCTTGCCAATCTGCGCCTTGCCCGAGAGCCCGCAAGCCAGCCCGATCAGCACATTGCGGTCCTCATAGGAGGCAATCCAGCGCTCGGCCTTGATCTCGTCCTTGCGCAAGACAGGGCCGGCTTCCATCGAGGTGTGAATCTCGTCGCCGGTGCGATCGAGGAACCCCGTATTGATGAAAAACACCCGCTCGCGCGCCGCATGGATCGCCGCCTTGAGATTAGCCGAAGTGCGGCGCTCTTCGTCCATGATGCCGATCTTGACGGTGAGCGGCTTGAGACCCAGCATCTTTTCGACCGAAGCGAAAATCGCGCAGGCAAAGGCGACTTCCTCAGGCCCATGCATCTTTGGCTTGACGATATAGACCGCGCCCGTCGTGCTGTTGACCTTGTCCTGCATGGCGCAGAGCGCGGTGACAGCGGCGTCCATCAGGCCTTCGCCAATCGGCTTGCCATCGAACAGCACGGCATCTGTCGTCATCAGATGCCCGACATTGCGCACCAGCAGCAGCGAGCGGCCCTTGAGCACCAGTGGGCTGCCATTGACACCCTTGTAGATGCGGTCGGCATTGAGCTTGCGCGTCACCTGCCGCCCGCCCTTTTCGAACGTGTCTTCCAGCGTGCCATTCATCAGGCCCAGCCAATTGCGATAGACCCCGACCTTGTCTTCGGCATCGACCGCCGCGACCGAGTCCTCGCAATCCTGAATCGTGGTCAGCGCAGCTTCCACGATGATGTCGCTCAGCCCCGCCTTATGCGCGCCCCCGATAACGCTGCCCGGCTCGATGACCAGAATGACATGCAGCCCATGATGGCGCAGCACCAGTTCGCCCTTGGTTTCGGTGCCGCCATAGCCGACAAAGGCCGCTGCATCCCTAAGCGCCTTGCGGCCCGATGCGGTATCCACGACCAGGCGGCGAACCTCGCCCTCCTTGATCACATGATAGCCAGTGACATCGCGATGGCTGCCGCTTTCGAGCGGGAAGGTTTCGTCGAGAAAGCTCGCAGCCTTATCAACCACGGCGGCGCCTCGCGCGGCATTATAGCCACGGCCCGGTTCGAGATCGCCGCTGCGCTCGATAACATCCGTGCCATAAAGCGCGTCGTAAAGGCTGCCCCAGCGCGCATTGGCGGCGTTGAGCGCATAGCGCGCATTGCTGACCGGCACCACCAGCTGCGGCCCGCACAGCGTCGTGATTTCGGGATCGAGCCCCGTGGTTTCGATGGTGAAATCGGCCGGCTCGGGCACCACATAGCCGATATCTTTAAGGAAGAATTCGTAGCCCTGCGGATTGTTGACCACCGGCCCATAGCGGCGATGCCAATCATCGATCCGGCCCTGCAAATCCTCGCGCTTGGCGAGCAATTTCGCATTGGTCGGACCATGCTCGGCCACCAGCGCCGCAAACCCGCTCCAGAATTGCTCAGCCGATACGGAAAGCCCGGGAAGCGCTTCTTTCTCAACAAAATCGACCAGCAAGGGATGAACTGAAAGGGTCGATTTCATCAGATAGTGGCTCATAAATCTTCTTTCCAAATTCTCGTTCGCCTGGCCGGCCAAACACAATCTGGCAGCAGCGCAATAACCACAGGCAACCTAGGCGAAGGTATCCAAGCTCACAACCCGCCTAAAGTCGACTTGGCCTTTGCGCCAGCAATATAGACTTCGGCAATGGACCGGTCATCGCCGAGCGTCTGCAGCAGGAACAGTTCCTCGACCAGGCTCTCGACGGTCTCCATGCGCAACCGCATGGCCGGTGTGGCGCTGGCGTCGAGCACCACCAGGTCCGCCGCGCAACCCGGTTCAATCGAACCGATCGTGCCCTCGAGCGACAACGCCCGCGCATTGCCCAAAGTCGCCATATAGAACGAGTTCAGCGGGGTCAGTCGCTGGCCGCGCAATTGCAGCACCTTGTAGCCCTCGTCCAGCGTCGCCAGCATGCCGTAATTGGTGCCCCCGCCAATATCAGTGGCAATCCCGATCCGTACCCCGGCCTTGGCCAGCCGCTCGCGATCAAACAGGCCAGAGCCCAGGAACAGGTTCGATGTCGGGCAGAACACAGCCACCGATTGCTTTTCGGCCAGCACGCGCGTCTCGCGGTGATTGAGGTGGATGGAGTGCCCCAGCAGCGTCTTGGGGCCGAGCAGACCATAATCCTCATAGATGCCGGTATAGTCCGGGGAATCCGGATAAAGCTCCATCGAGAAGCTGATTTCGGCGGCATTCTCGCTCAGATGCGTCTGCACATAGCACTCGGGATGCTCACCCACGAGCGCCCGCGACGCCTCCAGCTGCGCCGGGGTCGAGGTAATGGCAAAGCGCGGCGAGATGGCATAGAGCCCCCTGCCCCGGCCATGCCAACGCTCGATCAAAGCCTTGGTGTCGTCATAGCCGGATTGGGCACTGTCGCGCAGCGCTTCGGGCGCATTGCGATCCATCATCACCTTGCCGCCCACCATCAGCATATTGCGCTTCTCGGCCTCGGCGAAATAGGCATCGACCGAACGCGGATGGCTGGAGCAATAGGCCACGGCGGTCGTCGTGCCATTGCGGATCAGCTCGTCATAAAACGCTGAAGCCACGGCGCCAGCATGGCCCTGCTGGCTGAATTTCTGCTCTTCCACAAAAGTGTAGGTATTGAGCCATTCGAGCAGCGAGCCGGCATAGGAGGCGATCATCTGGCTCTGCACATAATGCAGATGCAAATCGATAAAGCCGGGCAGGATCAGATGGGACCGATGATCGATGATCTCGGCATCGCCCGCCAGCCCAGCATCGAAATCGCCAACACTGGCGATCCTGCCATCGGCAATCACCACCATGCCATCGGCGAAATAGCGATAGCTCGCCACGTCATCAATGCCCTGCGGCTCGCTGACAAAGCTCAGCACCCGCCCGCGCAGAACGGTCCGGCTCATTGGCCCGAGCCCTCGCGGAACCACTCGACCAGCAAGGCCCGCTCTTCCGGTGTCATTTCGGTGGCATTACCCGGCGGCATGGCATGGGAATAGCCCGCCTGCATGGCGATATCCTTGGCATGGTTGGCCACCGCGATGTCATTGTCGAGAATGACATTTTTGGGCGCTTCATAAATGCCCGGCCAGGCCGGCTCCGCCGTGTGGCACATGGCGCAGCGGGTCTGCACGGTCAGGCTAGCGTCCTTGAAATGAGTTGCTGCGAGAAAGGGTTCGGCCGCCCGAGACGCCACCTCCTCTCCCGCCGAGCCCGGCAGCTTCGGCGCGGTGGAAAGCCACGCAATGATCAGGAACAGCACTACCGCCACCGCCCAGGTCCAGTGCGGATTGCCTTTCCGCGCATGGCGCGTGTTGAAATAGTGCCGGATGACCACGCCGACCAGAAAGACCAGCGAAGCGATGATCCAGTTCCACTGCGTGGCAAAGGCCAGCGGATAGTGGGACGACAGCATGAAGAAAATGACGGGCAGCGTCAGGTAGTTGTTATGCAGGCTCCGCTGCTTGGCGATTTTGCCATATTTGGCATCGGGCACCCTTCCCGCCTTGAGATCGGCCACCACGATCTTCTGGTTGGGAATGATGATCATGGCCACATTGGCCGCCATGATGGTCGCGGTGAACGCGCCCATATGCAGCATGGCCGCGCGGCCGGTGAAGAGCTGCGTATAGCCCCAGCTCATCGCCACCAGAATGGCGAATAGCACCAGCATCAGCCCGGTGGTCGATTGCCCGATTGGCGATTTGCAGAGACTGTCATAGAGCACCCAGCCCAAAACGATCGAGCCGATGGAGAGCGCAATCCCGCCCCATTGCGGCAGGTCGAGCACGTTGCGGTCGATGAGATAGATATCGGCGCCGACATAATAGACCAGCACCAGCAGCATGAAGCCGGAAAACCAAGTCCAATAACTTTCCCATTTGAACCAGGTCAGGTGCTCGGGCAAAAACTCAGGCGCCACCAGATATTTCTGGATGTGATAAAAGCCGCCGCCATGCACCTGCCATTCCTCACCATGGGCGAGCGGGGGCAGGCTGGGCGTCTTGCGCAGGCCAAGGTCGAGCGCGATGAAATAAAACGACGAGCCGATCCAGGCGATGGCGGTAATGACATGCAGCCACCGGACCGCGAACATCAGCCATTCATAAAAAATTGCAAAATCGCCCATCGCCCTATTCCTTCTTCCCCTCGCCCCTTGCGGGAGAGGGACAGCTCATTCTTCGTCCAGAAGAATGATCAGGGTGAGGGGTTCCGCCCAACCGCGAGCACCATGCAAGCTGCTGCTGCCAACCCCTCATCCGCCCTTCGGGCACCTTCTCCCGCAAGGGGAGAAGGCAAAGCCCGAGCATTGGCGGTGTTCGTGAAAAAGGGCGGGCCGAAACCCGCCCCTCAACTTATATCAGACCCTAGCCCTTAGGCCGGCTGCTCAACGCCTTCGACATACCAGTCCATGCTGAGCAGTTCCGCATCGGTCATGGTGACGCCGGCAGCAACGCGTTCGGTGCCGGTATTGTCCTTGATCGGGCCGGTGAAAATGTGGAACGAGCCATCGATCTGGCCGGTGCGCACCTTCTCCGCGTCGGCGACGACATCGGCCGGCACCTTCGCATTGTAGGGGCCCATCTGGACCACGTCTTCCTTGAGGCCTTCCCAAGTGTCGCCGGCCACCCAGGTGCCGTCGATTACGGCCTGAGCAGACGCGAGATAATGCGGACCCCAATGGTCGATAATGGCGGTCAGCTGGGTTTCCGGCGCAAAGGCGCTCATGTCGGCGCCCTGGCCGAAGCCGCCGATAATGCCGCGCTCCTGGGCAACCTGCAGCGCTGCCGGACCATCGGTATGCTGAGCGATGATATCGATACCCTGGTCGATCATGGCGCGGGCCGCGTCGGCTTCCTTGGCCGGGTCGTTCCAGGTCGAGATATAGACCGGCTTGACGGTGAAGTTCGGGTTGATGCGGCGGCCGCTCAGCGCCAGCGCATTGATGCCCATCACCACTTCGGGGATCGGGAAGGAGCCGATATAGCCCGCCTTGCCGGTCTTGGACATGTGGCCGGCAATGGTGCCGCAAACGGCGCGACCTTCGTAGAAGCGGGCATTGTAGAGACCCACATTGTCGGCCTTCATATAGCCGGTGGCATGCTCGAACTTCACATCGGGGAATTGCGGCGCGACCTTGATTACCGAGTCGCCAAAGCCGAAGCTGGTGGCGAAAATCAGCTTATTGCCCTGCTGGGCCAGCTCACGCAGCACGCGCTCGCAGTCCGGACCTTCCGGCACGTTCTCGACATAGGTGGTCTCGACCGCGTCGCCCAGATGCTCCTCGACAAAGAGGCGGCCCTGATTGTGGGCGTAGTTGTAGCCATTGTCGTTGATGGTGCCGACATAGATGAAGCCGATCTTGAGCGGCTCGGTCTGGGCGAAAGCCTTGGAGCCGAGCAGTGGCAGGGCCGCTGCCGCCCCGCCGATCTTCAGAATATTGCGCCGTGATAGGGTGGTCATGGTTCTCTCCTGATTGACGTTTTGATATTCGATTGAACCGGTCATTGGCGCCGGCTCAATTGCTGGGCAGAAACGGCTTGCCGAGGCAGGCCGGTGCATTGCTGGTCGCATCGCGCCGGATCGAGATCAGGACCAGCACGATAATGGTAGCGAGATAGGGCAGAGCCGCCCACAGCTCGGATGGAATGACCGAAAGCGGCCCGCCGCCGGCCTTGGCATAGAGTTCCATGGTCATAACCAGCCCGAAGAGATAAGCGCCCGCCAATAGGCGGAACGGCTTCCACGAGGCGAAAACCACCAGCGCCACCGCGATCCAGCCACGGCCCGCCGTCATGCGTTCGGCCCATTGCGGGGTCAGCAGCAGCGGGAAACAGGCCCCGCCAATCCCCGCCATGGCCCCGCCGAACATCACCGCGGCATAGCGCACACCCTTGACCGAATAGCCGATGGAATGGGCCGATAGATCATTCTCCCCCACGGCCCGCAGGATGAGCCCCGAGCGGGTGCGGTGGAGGAACCACCAGATGGCCACCACCATGAAGAACGAAAAATAGACGGGGAAGGAATAGCCGAACAACACCCGCCAGACCGGATGGGTGGCGAGCTCCGCCGGAAAGAGCGGCCGCATCAATTGCACCGGCTTGGCCGAAAACGGCGCGCCTGCCAGCGCCGAAAACCCGGTGCCGAAAATCGTCAGCGCCAGCCCCGTCGCCGTCTGGTTGGCCGACAGGCTGAGCGTCAAAAACCCGAAGATCAGCGAAGCGGCCGCCCCGGCAAAGGCCCCGCACAGCAATGCGAAATAGGGATTGCCCGTATAGAACTGCCCGGCAAAGCCAGCAATGGCGCCGACCAGCATCATGCCTTCGACGCCCAGATTGAGCACGCCGCTCTTTTCGACGACCAATTCGCCCAAAGCCGCGATCAGGATCGGGGTAGCGGCGCCAACCAGGGTGACGATGATGGCGATTGTGATATCCATCTATGCCGCCCCCGCCGCCGGTTGATTGACCACGCGTTTCAGGCGGTAGCGCACCAGAATGTCGCCTGCGAGCAGGAAGAACAGCACCATGGCCTGGAAAATGCCCGTCGCGGCATTGGGTAGACCGATCG
This sequence comes from Devosia sp., assembly GCA_035565135.1. Taxonomy (GTDB): domain Bacteria; phylum Pseudomonadota; class Alphaproteobacteria; order Rhizobiales; family Devosiaceae; genus Devosia. The sequence continues at coordinate 7,837 of DATMSY010000205.1, read as the reverse complement.
TCGTCTGCGCCACTTCGCCACCGACAAAGGTGATGGCCATGACAATACCGGCAAAGATCACGCCCAGCGGATTGAGCCGACCGAGAAAGGCCACAATGATGGCGGTGAACCCGTAATTGGTGGGAAAGCCCGGCACCATGCGCTGAAACGGCCCGGCAACTTCGAGCACGCCAGCGAGGCCCGCCAGCGCGCCGCTGACCAGCATGGCCAGCCAGATCGTCTTGTTCTCGGAAAACCCGCCATAGCGCGCGGCATGGGGCGCAGCGCCGACCACCCGCATCTGATAGCCAAACACCGAGCGCGACATGATAAACCAGGCCACCAGCGCCACGACGATAGCGATGGGCACGCCCAGATGGACGATGGTACCGGGAATAATATTGGGCAGGCGCGCGGCCTCGGAGAACAGCCGCGTCTGCGGAAAGCCCATGCCCATCGGGTCCTTCCAAGGGGCGCGGATCAGATAATAGATCAGCTGCACGGAGGCATAGGTCAGCATCAGCGAGGTGAGGATTTCATTGACGTTGAGCCGCGTCCGCAACAGCGCCGGAATGGCAGCATAAAGCATGCCCCCCACGACGCCAGCCAGGATCATCAGCGGCAGTATCCATGGGCCGGTCATGCCGTAAGTGGCCAGCGCCACCCATGTGCCGGCCAGCCCGCCGATGATATATTGCCCCTCGGCGCCGATATTCCAGACATTGGCCCGATAAGCGACCGAAAGCCCGACCCCGATAATGATCAGCGGCGCGGCTTTGACGCCCAGGTCCTGCCACTTATAGGCATTGGTCAGCGGCGTGAGGAAAATCTCGCGCACCGCCCCGATGCCATCATAGCCGATCAGCGAAAAGATGATGGCGCCGATGACCATGGTCAGCAACACGGCTGCAATCGGGGTGACATAGAGCATGAGCCGGCTGGGCTCGGGGCGCTTTTCAAGCCGGAATTGCATCGTCTGCCTCCGTCGTGCCATGCACCCCGCCCATCAGCAGGCCGATTTCTTCCACCGACACCTCGCCCACCGGCTGGGCATCGGACAAATGCCCCAGATTGATCACCGCCAGCGTGTCGCACAGCGCCAGCAGCTCATCGAGATCCTGGCTGATGACCACGATAGCCGATCCCGCCGCCGCGAGATCAACCAGTGCCTGATGGATCGCCGCCGCCGCGCCCGCATCGACGCCCCAGGTCGGCTGGCTCACCACCAGCACGCTGGGCTTTTGCAGGATTTCACGGCCCATAATATACTTTTGCAGGTTCCCACCGGACAGCGAGCCCGCCGTCGATCCCGGCCCCAGCGCCTTGACGGCGAAATCGGCAATCACCTTGCCGGTATAGGTCTTGGCGGCGCCCGAATTGATCAGCCCCAGCATGACCATGCCCAGCCGGTCGCGCGCCGTCAGCACCGAATTGTCGCTCAGTGTAAAATCGCCGATCGCGGCATGACCATTGCGCTCCTCGGGCACGGCGCACAGCCCCCGCTTGCGCCGCCCGGTCGTGTCGAGCAAGCCGAGCGGATAGCCATCAATGGTCACGGCATCCTTGTCATGGCCAAGGATCTCGCCACTCAGCGCATCAAGCAGCGCGTTCTGCCCATTGCCGGCGACACCCGCAATGCCGAAAATCTCCCCGGCCCGGACGGTAAAACTCACATCATCGACCGGCACATCGAAATGGCCGGTCTTTTTGGTGGAGAGCCGCGACACCACCAGTTTGGGCAGGCCCATGCTCCGGCCCGGCTGGCGCACAATATCCTTGAGCCCTGCGCCGATCATTTTTTCGGCCATGGAGCGCGATGTTTCCTGCTTGGGATCGCAGGTATCGACCAGCTTGCCGCCGCGCAGGATCGTGGCCGTATCGCATAGCGCTTTGATTTCGTGCAGCTTGTGGGAAATGTAGAGAATGGAACAGCCCTGCGCCGCGAGCTTGCGCAGCACGTCGAACAATTGCTCGACCTCCTGCGGCGTCAGCACCGAAGTGGGCTCGTCCATGATCAGCAATTTCGGATCGAGCAGCAGCGCCCGCACGATTTCGATGCGCTGGCGCTCACCCACCGATAGGGTCGCCACAGTCCGATGCGGATCGAGCAGCAGACCGTAAGTGTTCATCACTTCCCGGATACGCGCTTCCAGCTCACGGGCCGGAATCTTGCCATCCATGCCCAGCGCGATATTTTCGAGCACCGTCAGCGCCTCGAACAGCGAGAAATGCTGGAACACCATGCCGATGCCGAGTTTACGCGCCGCCTTGGGATTGGCGATGGTAACCACCTGCCCGTTCCAGGCGATTTCGCCGGCATCGGGCTGCATGATCCCATAGATCATCTTGACCAGGGTGGATTTGCCCGCGCCGTTCTCGCCCAGCAGCGCATGGATTTCGCCGGGCTTGACCGCAAAGCTGACACTGTCATTGGCGCGCACGCCGGGAAAGCTTTTGGTGATACCGGTCAATTCGAGCCGAAACGGCATACTAGCGTCCATTCACGGCCCCCAGTTTCCTGGCGCCCCGCCCACGCACAATCTCAGCTTCCCGCCGACCAATGTGGACCATAATTTCCGCCGCCGCCAGTGCCGCAATAATCGCCGGCCTTTTATCCCCAAGCCCTTGGCGGCCAATAGGAGAAATCAGCCGCTCAAGCAATGCCGGATCGCCCCCTTCAGCACGAAACCAGCTGGAGAACTTCGCCCGCTTGGTCTGCGAGCCCACCATGCCGACATAGGGGCTGTCACTGCGCTTGAGCGCTTCGGCCACGATCAGGAAATCCAGCGCATGGTCATGGGTGAGCACCACATAGCTGCTGCCCTCCGGCGCCGACCGCACCACGGCCTCGGGCATAGCCACCCGCCGCCACGCCACGCCGGGCGGCAAAGTGCTCAATTCTTCCTGGCGCGTATCGATCACCTCGGACCGCACCGGCAGCAGCGCCAATATCTGCGCCAGCGCCCGCCCGACATGCCCGGCGCCGAAAATATAGATCTGCGGTTCCTTGGCCTCTTCGGCGGCAATGCACTCGACCAGGCTTGCCCGTACGCCTGCATCGGCATGGCGCAGGCTGACCCCGACCCGGCCACCGCAGCATTGGCCGATTTCCGGCCCCAGCGGCACTTCCATCGCCTCTTCCGCCCGCCCCTCGGCAATCAAGCGCCGCGCATGCTCGATGACCATATATTCGAGCGCGCCGCCGCCAATGGTGCCGAAAATCGAACCCATGCTGACCAGCATGAACGTGCCCTGCTCGCGCGGGGAGGATCCGCGCACGGAGGTGAGTTCGCAGGCGATGATAGGGTGGTGCGTGGCGAGGAAATCGGCGAGCTCGGAAGAGCGGGTCATGGTGCCATCTCCCCAAGATCGAGATTAACCGCCGCGCAGCACCCCCACCCTCGTTCCCTCCCCTCAAGGGGGAGGGAGGCGATGGAACCGCCAATATGGAGGTTGAATGAGGCGTGGTGATCGAGAGGGTCCCCTCCCCCTTGAGGGGAGGGACAGGGTGGGGGTGCTGCGGTTTGCATGACCACCACTGTCACCCCCGCGCCTCCCGCTTCAGCCGCTCACACCCCATCAGCACCCGCTCGGGCGTCACTGGCGTGTCCAGCCGCGGCGCGATTTTGTAATCCGCCACGCTGGCCACCGCCATGCTCAGCGCCTCAACCACGCTCATCGCCAGCATCAGCGGCGGCTCGCCCACGGCCTTGGAGCGCCCGATAGTGGGCTCCTTATTGACCGACCATTCGGCCAACCGCACGTTGAAAATCGGCGGCACATCGCTCGCCACCGGAATCTTATAGGTCGACGGCGCCTTGGTGCGCAGTTGCCCCTTGTCGTCCCAGACCAGTTCCTCGGTGGTGAGCCACCCCATGCCCTGGATGAACCCGCCCTCGACCTGCCCGATATCAATGGCCGGATTGAGCGAGCGCCCGACATCGTGGAGGATATCAACGCGATCGACAGTATATTCGCCCGTCAGCGTATCGATCGTCACCTCGCTGACCGAAGCGCCATAGGCGAAATAATAGAACGGATGCCCGCGCCCGGTTGCCCGGTCCCAATGGATTTTCGGCGTCTGGTAGAAACCAGCCGCGGAAAGCTGAACGCGATTGAGATAGGCTGAAGCGATCAGTTCGGAAAATTCAACGAATTGCTCGCCCGCCTGGATGCCGCCGGGCACGAATTCAACCGCCGCTTCATCGCATTGGTAAAGCTTGGCCGCATGGGTCACCAGCCGCGCCTTGATCTGCCGCGCCGCATCCCAGGCGGCCATGCCGTTGAGATCGGAGCCGGACGAGGCGGCCGTGGCCGAGGTGTTCGGCACCTTGCCGGTCGATGTCGCCATGATCTTGATGGCATCAAGCCCCACGCAGAAGGCATCGGCCAGAACCTGCGCCACCTTGATATAGAGCCCCTGCCCCATTTCGGTGCCGCCATGGCTGAGATGGATCGAGCCATCCTTATAGACATGCACCAAGGCGCCGGCCTGATTATACCAGGTGGCGGTGAAGGAAATGCCGAATTTGACCGGCGTCAGCGCAATGCCCTTCTTGAGCACGACGCTGCCCGCATTGTAATCGAGGATCGCCTTGCGCCGCGCCTGATAGTCCGAGGATTGCTCCAGCTCATCCACCACACGGTGGATGACATTGTCCTCCACCACCTGGTGATAGGGCGTCACATTATTGGTCTCGGTGCCGTAGAAATTGGCCTTGCGGATCTCGAGCGGATCGCGGCCCAGGTCATAGGCAATATCCTCGATCCAGCGCTCGCAGGCCATCATGCCCTGCGGCCCGCCGAAGCCCCGAAAGGCCGTGTTGGACACGGTATTGGTATAAAGCGGCTCCGAGCGTGCCCGCACGGCGGGATACCAATAGGCATTGTCGCAATGGAACAACGCCCGGTCGGTGACCGGCCCGCTCAAGTCCGAGGAAAAACCCGCGCGCGCACCATAGACCGCATCGACCGCCTGGATCTTGCCGGTCTCGTCATAGCCGACCTCGTAATCAACAACGAAATCGTGCCGCTTGCCGGTGGCCGTCATGTCGTCGTCGCGGTCGGGGCGGATTTTGCAGGCGCGGTTCCATTTCTTGGCCGCGATGGCCGCGACCGCCGCGAACAGGTTCCCCTGCGTTTCCTTGCCGCCGAAGCCACCACCCATGCGGCGCACATTCACCGTCACCGCATGCTGCTGAATATTGAGCACATGGGCCACCATCAGCTGCACTTCGCTGGGATGCTGGGTGGAGGAAAAGACAGTCACGTCCTCGTCTTCCCCCGGCACTGCCATGGCGATCTGGCCTTCAAGATAGAAGTGATCCTGCCCGCCAATGGCGACGCTGCCCTTGACCCGGCGGGGCGATTCCGCCAGTCCGCCCAGCACATCGCCCCGCTCCAGCTTGAGCGGCTCGGTGACCAACTGCCCACCCGCCGCCTGCGCGGCACGCACATCGAGCGCGAAGGGCAGGTCTTTGTATTCAACCTTGGCCAGATGCGCCGCCCGCCGCGCCTGGTCGCGGGTCTCCGCGATCACGGCAAAGAGCGGCTGCCCCCAGAAATGCACCTTGCCTTCGGCAAAGATCGGCTCGTCATGCTTGTGGCTGGGCGAAACATCATTCTCGCCGGGAATATCCTCGGCCGTGAGCACGCCGATCACCCCCGGCGAGGCTTTGACCGCGGCATAGTCGATAGCAACGATCTCGGCATGCGGCTTGGTCGAAAGCGCGAGATAAGCATGCATCGTGCCGGCCGGCTCGATCATGTCATCGATATATTCGGCCGCGCCGGAGACATGCTTGGGCCCGCTATCGTGGCGGGTGGATTCATGCAGCGTCGAGCGGGAAATGGTGGGGTGCTTGTTCATCACGCCACCTCCCGCCGCAGTCTTTGTCCCTCGCCGCTCGTCTCAAGGAAGAACCGCCGCAGCAGGTTCTGCGCCGTCAGCAGGCGATACTCCGCCGAAGCGCGCATATCGGAAATCGGCTGATAATCCTCAGCAAAAGCCGCAATGGCCGCCTCCACCGTTTCGATCGTCCAGGGCTTGCCCACCAGCCCAGCCTCCACCGCCTTGGCGCGCTTGGGCGTCGCCGCCATGCCGCCAAAGGCGATGCGGGCCATGCCGACCACCCCGGCGTCACTCACGAACACGCGAAACGCCCCGCACAGCGCCGAAATATCTTCCTCGCGGCGCTTGGAAATCTTGTAGGTGGCGAAATGCTCGCCCGCCGGCAGATAGGGAATGGTGACGCTTTCGACGAACTCGCCCGGCTGGCGGTCCTGCTTGCCATAGGCGAGGAAATAATCCTCGAGCTTGATCTCGCGCCGGTGCTCGCCCCGGCGCAAATGCAGCTTGGCCCCCAGCGCGATCAGCGGCGGTGGCGTGTCGCCGATGGGCGAACCATTGGCGATATTGCCGCCAATCGTCCCCATATTGCGGATCTGCTCGCCCGCAATGCGGTCCCACAATTCGCCCAATTGCGGGAAATTGGCTGCGATGGACGGCAGGGCTTCCGAATAGCTCACCCCGGCATAGAGCCGCAATTCGCTATCGTTCTCGGCGATGCGTTTCAGTTCCTGCAGATGGCCAATGAAAATCACCGGCCCAATCCGGCGCATGAATTTGGTGACCCACAGCCCCACATCGGTCGAGCCGGCAACAATGGTCGCACCCGGATTGGCCTCGTAAACCGCAGCGAAATCGTCAAGGCTCGCCGGCACGATGATCTGGTCGGCAATCTCGACCCGGCGCCCATCATGGATCGCCTTGATCTTGGATTTGAGCGCAATGCGCTCGGCCCGCAGCGGATCGGCTTCCGGTGCGCCATAGGATGAAATCGCCTTTGCCGCGCGGATGATCGGGGCATAGCCGGTGCAGCGGCAGAGATTGCCCTGCAATGCTTTTTCAATGGCATGCTGGCTCGGATTGGGATCGCGCATCCACAACCCATAAAGGCTCATCACAAAGCCCGGCGTGCAGAAACCGCATTGGCTGCCATGCTGATCGACCATGGCCTGCTGCACGGGATGGAGCGTGCCATCCTTGGCCCGCAAATGCTCGACCGTCACCACATGAGTGCCGTGCAGGCTCCCCACAAACCGGATGCAGGCGGTGACCGAGTCATAGATCATCTCATCGCCATGGAGCCGCCCGACCAGCACGGTACAGGCCCCGCAATCGCCCTCGGCACAGCCCTCCTTGGAACCGCGCAGGCGCTTTTTCAGCCGCAGGAAATCGAGCAGCGTCGTATCGGCCGCCACATCGGTCAGCGCGATTTCCTCATCATTGAGGATGAAGCGGATGGCGTTGGACACTTCAAACATCGCAATTCCCCCTCCTGGCCTCCCCCACAAGGGGGGAGGTGACCGCGGTGGATGCGGCACGATGGTGCAAAGAACGCGATGTCACCCTCCCCCTTGTGGGGAGGGCTAGGGAGGGGGTTGCCTCAACCAACCACACAACCATCCTCAGCTCCCCCGATAGGTTGAATAAGCAAACGGGCTCACCAGCAGCGGCACGTGATAATGCTTGTCCTCGGAAATTGTGAAGCGGATCGGCACGACATCGAGGAATTGCGCCTCGAGCTCTACACCCAGCCGCTCGAAATATTGCCCGACATGGAAATGGATTTCGAATTCGCCATGCTGGAACTGCTGCTCGTCGAGCAGCGGCTGATCCACCCGGCCGTCGGCATTGGTATAGCTATCGGCGATATGGTGCGTATGATCGCCATGCACATAGAGCAGCTCAAGCCGCATCCCCTTGGCCGGCTTGCCATGCATCGTATCCAATACGTGCGTCGTCAGGCGTCCAATACCCGCCATAAGCTGCTCCTTGCGTCGTCCCCGCACAAAC
>DATMSY010000204.1:0-7948 GCA_035565135.1 Devosia sp. | reverse complement strand
TGGGACTCGATTTTGCCCCAGGAGTGGAGAGATCCCTCCCCCTCAGGGGGAGGCTAGGAGGGGGTATGGAAGCCCCGATCCTTTACCCCTTGGGGCGGATAATGCCCTTTTTGAGCAGGATATTGCCGTAAAGCCGGGTTTCGCCGGTCTGGACGATGGCGTAGCCGGTCTTGACGCGGTCGTAGAAGGCAAAGCGTTCCAAAGTGGAAATGCCCATGGCCGGTTCGTGCTTTTTGACGATGGTCTCGAAGGCGTCCATGACCGGCTCGCGCTTATTGGCGTCGCCCACCACCTGCATGCATATGGCGGCCTGGTCGACGAAGTCGTCGAGCGGCATGAGGGTGAGCACGGCCTCGAGCACATCGGTGGCCGAAATGCCGTCGAGCCGCACCAGGACCGGACCGGCCGAGTCGGCGGGATAATTGGCGTCGACGATGGCGATTTCGTCGCCATGGCCCATGGCCCGCAAAATGCCCAGCAGATCGGGGCCGAGCAGCGGCGGAATGTTTTTGAGCATAGATGTCCTCCTCCCAGGACATGGGGGTGTTGGGATTCATGTGATGGCGGCCTGCAAATGGCAGTTTTCTGCGCTTCCGGTGCTCACGTACAAAACGTACGCTGCGCGCCGGTTCTCGAAAACCGCCACTTTCGGCGCGCCCTGACATGAATCCCAACACCCCTCGTTGAATCAGCCGAATGGAAAGCTTTGCTCCTCAAGCGTCCTGCCATCGGCAAAGGGCTCGGGATTTTCGCGCGCGAAGGCGAAGAGTTCGACCATGACCGCGTCGATATGGGCGCGGATGGCGGCGGTGGCCTGGTCCTGGTTTTCGGCCAGGATGCCGTCGAAGATCGCCTGGTGCTCGGCAATGGTATGCGCGAGGCGCCGGGGCGTGATGATGAGCCGCCGGGCGCGGTCGAGATTGGCGCGGGCGGAATCGATGATGCCCTTGATCTTGGTGAAGCGCATCGAGCGGAAGATGATGTCGTGGAAATCGATATCGATCTGATGAAAGCCTTCGGCATCGTCGCGCGAGGCGGCTTCGCGCTGGGCGGCCATATTGGCGTGCAGCGCGGCGATCACGTCCTTGTCGATATTGCCGATCAGCACGCGCAGCGCCTCGCTTTCGAGCGCCTTGCGGATCAGCATATATTCGCGGACATCGGCGATCTTGACCAGCGAAACGGTCGAGCCGCGTTGCGGGGCGATCTCGACCAGGCCCTCGGTGGAGAGCCGCGCCAGGGCCTCGCTGACCGGGAAGCGGGAAACGCCCAATTGCTCGCAAATGGCCGACTTGTCGATGGTTTGTCCCGGCGCCAGGGCCAGGGTGACAATGGCGTGGCGCAGCACATTGGTCACGTCCAACGTGACGCTGCCCCGCGTCAGGGCAGTGGGGCGTGCGAGAAAATGGTAGGGACTTTCTGCCGGTATCATGCTAACATGTTAGTTAGAGAAGTGATGTTTTACAATCGTCCATGCCGACAATGCGCAGGCAATCTGGCGGCAAAGCGGACGCGGGTAAAGCGCAGTTGAGATCCGACCTCCCCGAAAGCCCTTTCATGTCCGAAACCCTGACCCGTCCCCAAAGCCGCACGCTGGTGCTGAACGCGGCTGACAATATCGCCGTAGCGCTGGCCAATCTGGAAGTTGGCAGCGATACGCCACAAGGCGTCACTATAAAGCGCCGCGTGCCCAAGGGGCATAAGTTCGCCACTAGGCCGGTGCGGGCGGGCGAGGCCATCGTCAAATTCGGGCAGATCATCGGCTTTGCCAAGGAGGCGATCCTGGCCGGCGACTGGGTGCATGAGCATAATTGCGGCATGGGTGGCGCCGATGGCAGCCTCAAGCATGACTATGCTTTTGCCGAGGGGGCGATTGCGCCCGAGATGATCCCGCTGGGGCAGCGGGCCACTTTCGAGGGCTATCGCCGCGCCAATGGCAAGGTGGGTACGCGCAATTATGTGGGCATCCTGACCTCGGTCAATTGCTCGGCCACCGTCGCCAAATTCATTGCCGAGGGGATCAACCGCTCGGGGATTCTCGACGATTATCCCGAGATCGATGGGGTTGTGCCGTTCGTGCATGGCACGGGCTGCGGCATGGAAAGCCGGGGCGAGGGGTTCGATATCCTCAAGCGCACGCAATGGGGCTATACGTCCAATCCCAATCTGGGCGCCGCCATGCTGGTGGGGCTGGGCTGCGAAGTGTTCCAGATCGGCCGGATGAAGGAAATGTACGGGATTGTCGAAAGCGACACGTTCCAGACCATGACCATCCAGGAAAGCGGCGGCACCAGGAAGATCATCGAATGGGGCATTGAGCGCATGAAGGAAATGCTGCCGGTGGCAGCGCGCGCCAGGCGGGAAACCATCGACGCATCCGAATTGACGCTGGCGTTGCAATGCGGTGGGTCGGATGGCTATTCGGGCATTACCGCCAATCCCGCGCTGGGCTATGCCGCCGATATCCTGGTGCGCAATGGCGGCACGGCGATCCTGAGCGAAACGCCGGAAATTTATGGCGCCGAGCATCTGTTGACGCGGCGTGCGGTGAGCCGGGAAGTGGGCGAGAAGCTGATCAGCCGCATTCATTGGTGGGAGGATTATACCCAGCGCAATCATGGCGAGATGAACAATAATCCCTCGCCGGGCAACAAGCTGGGTGGGCTGACGACCATTCTCGAAAAGTCGCTGGGCGCGGCGGCCAAGGGCGGCACGACGCCGCTGACGGCGGTTTACGAATATGCCGAACCGGTGACCGAGAAGGGGTTCGTGTTCATGGATACGCCCGGTTTCGATCCCGTGTCGGCAACGGGGCAGGTGGCGGGTGGGGCCAATATTCTGGCCTTCACCACCGGGCGTGGTTCGGCCTATGGCTGCAAGCCGGTGCCTTCGATCAAGCTCGCGACCAATTCGGACATGTATGGCCGCATGACCGACGACATGGACATCAATTGCGGCGATATCGTCGAGGGCGTGTCCATCGAAGCCAAGGGGCAGGAAATTTTCGACCTGCTGCTGCGCGTGGCTTCGGGCGAAAAGACCAAGTCGGAAGCCCTGGGCTATGGCGACAATGAATTCGTGCCCTGGCAGGTCGGGGCCACGATGTGAGGGAATGTGACTCATTTTCCAGTCCCACGGAATCATTCCCGCGAAAGCGGGAACCTCCGTTTCGGGGGGCCAGGAGAATAAAACAGAGGTTCCCGCTTTCGCGGGAATGACACTGTGGTTGGTGGGGCATGGGGCTTTATCTAAGCGCATAGACTGACCCTCGGCGGTCCGTGCTGTTTCTGATATCGCCGACGTCGCCTACGGCGTAGGAGGCCAGCTGCTTTAGCTGGTTGAGGGGCAGGTCGCGGCGGTTGGGGTCGCCGATGAGGACTTTTATGCCGGCGGCGGCGCAGGTTGTGAGATAGGGCAGCATAAGGGCGGCCACTTCGGCATTGTAGAAGACGTCGCCGGTGGCGATCAGGTCGATATTTTGGGGCGGTGTGCCGAGGTCGATATCGATCAGGGGCAAGGCGACGCCATTGGCGGCGGCGTTCAGCGCGATGGCGGCGCAGCCATTGGGGTCGATTTCGGCGGCTTTGGCATGGGCGCCGAGCCTGGCGGCGGTGATGCCGACGAGGCCTGAGCCGGCGCCGAGGTCGAGGATGCGTTGGCCTTGCACCAGCTCGGGATGGGCGCGGAAGTGGTGGGCCAGGGCCAGGCCGCCGGCCCATTGATAGGCCCAATAGGGGGCGGGTGGGTCGTCTGCATCTCCAGCAAATTGCGAGAGGCGGCTGCCGGGATGGGCGGTGTAGAGCTTTATCTCCGGCAGGGTCGGGACCGGTTCGAGCCGCAGGGATCGGGCGATGGCGGCGGCGCGGTCGATCAAGGGCGCTGCAGGCCCGTGGCGGTGACGTAGATCGACATCAGGTACTGGCTCGAGGTGATGAAGAGCCGGTTGCGGGCGGGGCCGCCAAAGGCGACGTTGGAGGTGGCTTGGCCCGTATGGATGCGGCCGAGCAGGGCGCCGGCGGGATTGTAGACATTTACGCCGGGGCCGGCGCTGGTCCAGATATTGCCGGAGGTGTCGAGGCGGAAGCCATCGGGCAGGCCGGAATCGATATCGGCAAAGACACCCGGATTGGTCAGTTTTGCGCCATTGACGGTGAATTTGCGGATATGGGCGGGCCAGTCGGGATTATGGCTGCGGCCGGTATCGGAGACGTAGAGTTCTCTTTCATCGGGCGAAAAGGCCAGGCCATTGGGCTTGGCGAAATCGTCGGCGACGACGCTGAGCGCGCCAGTGGCAGGATCGAAGCGGTAGACGTAGCAGCCGGGCTGTTCCTGGTCCGATTTATGGCCTTCGTAATCGGAGAGAATGCCGTAGGGTGGGTCGGTGAACCAGATCGTGCCGTCGGATTTGACGACGACGTCATTGGGCGAATTGAGGCGCTTGCCCTGGTAGCTATCGACCAGGGTGGTGATGGTGCCGTCGATCTCGGTGCGGAGGACGGCGCGGGCGCCGTGGGAGCAGGAGATGAGGCGCCCTTGCCGGTCGCGGGTATTGCCGTTGACGTAATTGGCGGGCGTGCGGAAGGGGCTGACGCCGCCATCGGGCACCCAGCGCAGCATGCGATTATTGGGAATATCGCTCCAGACCAGGGCATTGGCGTCGCCGAACCAGACCGGGCCTTCGGCCCAGCGGCATTGGTCGTAGAGCACTTCCAGGGCGGCGCTGCCGATGGTCAGGTCGTTGAATTTGCTGTCGATGCGCTCGAGTACCCCGGCCATTTTATCCTCCCGTTTTGGGTTGCATTTGAAGGGACGGCCGGGGCGCTGGCAAGGGCTAGCCGTTGGCGCCGAGGGGAGAATTCCGCGGCGGCAGGTCGATGGAATAGATATTGTGCAGGCCCACATCGTGGATATCGCGCTCGCCGCAAAGGGCCATGGTGATATCGAGCTCGCGCTGGATGATTTCGAGGGTACGGGTGACGCCGGCTTCCCCACCGGCGCCCAGGCCCCAGAGGAAGGCGCGGCCGATAAAGGTACCCTTGGCGCCCAGGGCCATGGCCTTGAGCACGTCCTGGCCGGAGCGAATGCCGCCATCGAGATAGACGGTGGTGGTGTTGCCGACAGCATCGACGATTTCGGGCAGCACGCGGATGGAGGATGGGGCGCCATCGAGCTGGCGGCCGCCATGGTTGGACACGATAATGGCGTCGGCGCCATGGGCGACGGCGGCCTTGGCGTCATCGGCGTCGAGAATCCCCTTGACGATGACGGGGCCGCCGAAGCGCTCCTTGACCCAGGCGACATCCTTCCAGCTCAGGGCCGGGTCGAACTGATTGGCCGTCCAGACCGAGAGTTTTGAGAGGTCGCCGGCATTTTCGACATGGCCGACAATATTGCGGAAGCTGTGGCGCCTGGTGCCGAGCATGCCCAGGGCCCAGGCGGGCTTGCGGGCCATTTCGAAGACAAAGCGAGGCGTGAATTTGGGCGGGGCGGACATGCCATTGCGCAGGTCCTTGTGGCGCTGACCCAGGATCTGCAGGTCCATGGTGAGGACGAGGGCCGAGCATTTGGCGGCCTTGGCGCGATCGATCAGGTGCTCGATAAAGGCGCGGTCGCGCATCACATAGAGCTGGAACCAGAAGGGCTTTGTCGTGTTCTCGGCCACGTCCTCGATGGAACAGATGGCCATGGTGGAGAGGGTGAAGGGCACGCCGAATTTCTCGGCGGCGCGGGCGGCCTTGATCTCGCCATCGGCGCTTTGCATGCCGGTGAGGCCGGTGGGGGCGATGGCGACGGGCATGGCGGCTTTTTCGCCGGTCATGGTGGTGGCAAGGTTGCGACCTTCCATATTGACGGCGACGCGCTGGCGCAGCTTGATCTTCTGAAAGTCCTCGGAATTGGCGCGATAGGTGCTCTCGGTCCATGCGCCGCTATCGGCATAGTCGAAGAACTGCTTGGGCACCTTGCGCTTCGCCGCGGCCATCATTTCTTCGATGGTGAGAATCTTGTCGAGGGACGGCATGGCGGGCTCCGGGGAATGGTCTTGGCGCTGGCCTAGCAACTAACATGTTAGTCGTCAATCGGGCATGACGAAGCGCCGCCCGGCGCGGTTTTCGAAAAGACGGACGGACCCCGAGACGGCATTCGCCCCGTGAGAGTTTTAGTATGAGACGGATGTCGCCTCGGGGCGCCGGGACTTTATCGGACGGCGCGATCACAGGCCCCAGCGTTTGCCGTAGCGCCCGCCCGATTGCCTTGTCCGCTCGACCCGGAGCGGAGCGCGACCCCCACTCCCCCGGCTGGCCTCCGGACGCTCGTCGCTGCAGCGCCGCCCGTATTCCGGAAGATGGGGGGAGTATGGGGGAGGTGGAGGGGGTGGGGGATAAGTTTTTGGGGGGCCCTGGGCGCGTTCTACGCACGGTGTCATCCCGGCGGAGGCCGGGATCCAGGCTGAAGGCCATCAGCACCATCCAGTGTGGGGAGAGGGCACAGCATGGATTCCGGCCTTCGCCGGAATGACATTGTGGGTGGTTTGAGATTCGATCTTGTCACAACCACCCGGGCGGCACCTCCCCGAGAGGGGGGACGGCGGAGCCGGCTGGTGAGGGGTGCGACGCTGCAGCATGGCGTGATGCACCAGCATGGCACCCCTCACCCCAGCTCTGCCAGGTCGCTTCGCTCCCGGCGCCGCTACCCTCTCCCCTGAGGGGCGAGGGGAGGATGGAGCCGATACATTGCAACCTATCTGAGGCTGGTGGGTGGGAGTGCCACGTACTCGGTGTCATCCCGGCGGAGGCCGGGATCCAGGCTGAAGGCCATCGGTACGATCCAGGGTGGGGAGAGGGCACAGCATGGATTCCGGCTTTCCGCCGGAATGACATTGTGGGTAGTGGGAGATTTTTTTGATCCTGTCACAACCACCGGGCGGCACCTCCCCGCCAGGGGGAGGGTGACGACTGGGAGATTGGATGGCGGGGCGGTCGATTCACACACCTTGCGGCTGGGGAAATATCTCGGGATGGGCCCCGGTCTGCGCCGGGGTGACACCGAGGTGGGGAGGGCATTTGTGCAGGAGTTCGGCGCCCCTACCCTCAAGGGTGGCGTCAACTGGTGCATGCGAGTTGAGTTGGTGTATGCCACCATTGCGCCCAATATCACCGCGTCTCCCTCGGGCTCGACCCGAGGGAGAGCGGTGGGGAGGGGAGATTGGGGCAGGTTGCGACCGCCCAATCAATCATGGGGTCATTCCGGCTTCCGGGAGGCTGCCGGAAACCACGCTGAAGACCATCCCGGCGCTGGATGTGTGCGGGTCGCCACGGACATGGATTCCGGCCTTCGCCGGAATGACATTGTGGGTGGGGAGGGCTCGGTGGTGGGGTTAGCCCCAGTTCGCCCGTGCCACGTCGCCCTCGGTCAGCTGCTGGTACACCGCGCGGGAGACGGTTTTCATTTCGGCTTCGGGGAGGGTGCCGACGACGGTGCAGGTGATGCGGGCATTGGCCCAGTAGAAGGCTTCGGCGCCGTTTTGGCTGGCGAATTGGTAGGCGGGGGCGCGGTCGGGGAGGGCGGCGGTGACGTAGACGGTGATGCGCTGCTTGGCGGTGTTTTCGTACATCAGCTGGGCGGCGCGGCCGCCGCGGCTGGGTTCGCCGGGGAGCAGGCGGCCGCCGACCAGGGTAAAACCTTCGGCGGTGAGGTCGGGCATGCCCAGATTGGTGTCGAGGCGGTTGGAGAGCCAGGTGGAGAGGTGCTCGCTATCGCTGCCGGGGACTTCGACGGCGTGGCGGTTTTCGGCGACGAAGACACTGTGGGCGTTGACCGCGTCGGCGATGAGATATTGGCTGGCGGGCTCGGCATCGAAAAGGGGGCGGGCGAACCAGCCGGCGGCCAGGCCGAGACCCACCAGGACCACGGCAGCAGCGGCCCAGCCGAAGGCGCTGGTGCGGCGGCG
>DATMSY010000203.1:0-7262 GCA_035565135.1 Devosia sp. | reverse complement strand
TGCCATATTACCCCTTCAACGCACCGCTATTGGCCGCGAGGAACGTGTCCAGCGCCTCCGGCTTGCGGCCGGTGAACTGTTCCACGGTGTCGGTGACGATGGCGTGGTAGCCGCCGGTGGCGTCGACATCGAAGGCGACCATGACGTCGGCCATGCCGGCGGGAAGGCCGGCGGCGACGAGGCCCCCGCGCAGCTGGTCGGCGGTAAGGCCGATACGGGCGACGGGCTTGCCGCTCAGCTTGGCGAATTGGGCGGCGAGTTCTGCCTGGGTCACGGCGGCGGGGCCGGTAACGTCGAGGATGAGCTGGCCTTCGGCGGTCAGCAGGGCGCCAGCGGCGGTGTCGGCGGCGTCCTGGCGGGTGACATAGGACCGGCCGCCGCCATTGGTGGCGTCATAGAGCTGGCCCGAACCAATGGCCGAACCGGCGCCCAGCAGGGTGATTTCGGCATAGATGTGGTTGCGCAGGAAGGTGAAATCGAGACCGGAGGCGGCAATGGCGATCTCGGTCCAGTAATGCTCGGGGGAAACGCCGGTGCCCGGATTGGGCCGGGGATTGGGGGCCGAGGTATAGACGATGTGCTTGACCCCGGCGGCCTTTGCGGCGGCCACGGCATTGCGCTGCTGCTCGATGCGGCTACCCACGGCATCGGTGCTGATCAGGAGCACGCGGTCGGCTCCGGCAAAGCCGGCTTCAAGGCTCGCCTTGTCGTTGAAATCGAGCTTGCGCACTTCGACGCCCCTGGCGGCCAGATCGGCCAGCTTGGACGGATCGCGCGTGCCGGCGATGATCTTGGTGGCGCCGCGCGCCAGCAGGGTTTCCACTGCAAGACGCCCGAAATTGCCCGAAGCGCCGGTGACCAGCAGGGTGCTGTTCTTGAAATCGGCCATTTGTCTCTCCTTGGTTGGCAACCGCTCCCTTGCAGCGGATGCGCTGAGAGAGTAGGTATCGATTAGAGAGTGCCTATCTAGTGTGTCCGTTCGGGCCGCGAAAGGAGGCACTTTCTCGGGACAACGTCACCTGGAGGTAACTCACATGCGTGCAGCGCTTGAACAAGCCACGGTCTTTGTCGAGAGATGGAGCGGCAATGCCGGCCAGCCGATCGGCAATTGTCCGGTGCGCGGCGTGCTCGACAAGATCGGCGACAAGTGGAGCATGCTGCTGGTGCTGACTTTGGCGGGTGGCCCGAAGCGGTTCAACCAGCTACGCCGCGAAATTCCCGATATTTCCCAGAAAATGCTGACCCAGACCCTGCGCGAATTGCAGCGGGACGGGCTGATTTCGCGCCATGTCTTCGACACCAAGCCACCCTCGGTCGAGTATCGGCTGACGGCTTTGGGCGACTCTCTTATCGACCCGCTGGGACATCTCATCCGCTGGGCCGACGAGAATTTCGGCCAGATCGACCGCTCGCGCAGCGACTTCGACCAGGCGGCCTGATTTTTCTTTGGCGAAATAGTCGAAGCCTTGTGCAGCCAAGCGTCGCGGAGATGACCGGATGCCGGTCACTCAGCAACAAGGAGCAAATCCATGCGTTTGGATGCCATCGAAGTCGTTACGCTATTCGTCGAGGATATCGACGCCGCCAAGGCCTTTTACCAAAAGGTTTTCAACCCGGAAGTCCTCGGCGAGGACGAAGGCTCGGCGCTGCTCAAATTTTCGGGCGCCATGATCAACCTGCTGCGGGCCAGTCAAGCGCCCGAGCTGGTCACGCCATCGCCCGTCGGCGCGGCGGATTCGGGGCCGCGCATGCTGTTCACCGTGCGGGTCGACGATGTCGATGCGGCCTATGTCGAGCTGCGGGGCAAGGGCGTGACATTCCTCAACGGGCCCATCAATCGCCCATGGGGCCGCCGCACCGCCACCTTCGCCGACCCCGCCGGCCATGCCTGGGAACTGGCGCAGCCCAACACCTAGACTTCGTCGGGGTAGTGCCCCTTGGTCTGGCCGACCTTCTTGGCCAGCTCGGAAAACGAGGCCATGTCGCTGCCCCCGCTATTGGCCAGCTGCAGCAGGCGGGCAGGGAAGGCCACGGCGTCGCGGCCGGCCGGGTTCATCTCCTCGGTCAGCCGCTCGTCGCCCAGGGCGATCTGCTCGGCCCGCCGCAGGGCGATGTCGATCTCCTGGCGGGTGAGCAGGCCCTTGGCCGCCAGCGCATTGTTGATGGATGCAACGGCCAGATAGAGCCCCTGCAACTGAAGGTTCGAGACGTTCATCATTGCTCCCCGTAAATGCGCGGGCCAGAGTTCAGGTCACGCCCGCTTCCAGAATGCTAAACCGCCCCGTGGCGCAATCGATCCGTGCCCGCGCGCCATAGGGCAGGGTGAGCATAGGCTGGGTGTGGCCGAAATCGAGGCCCGACAGCACAGGCAGGCCGGAAAGACCGGTCTCGGCAAGAATTGTGGTGAGCATCCGTTCCAGCTTGGCCCGATAGTGCGGGTCGCCCTTGGGATCGGGCCGCGCCAGGATGATGCCGCTCAGCACGCCCAAAATGCCCTGCGCCGCATAATTGCGCAGCCAATAGCGGAAAAAGCCGGGCGGCGGTGCTTCTTCGGAGGTTTCGAGAAACAGGATCGCGCCGCGCCATGCATCCAGCCCGGGCCACCAGGCCGTGCCCTTGACCATTTCCAGCACCTCGGCGCAACCACCCAGCAAATGCCCCTCGGCAATACCCGTGCCTTGCAATACGCGCGGTGCATCGGCGGGCTGCATCTGCCGGCGCTGATCCTGCAAGGCCGGATCGCTCCATTCCAGCCGCTCGACCGTCCAGCCCTCGGTGTTGAGTGGCACGAGGCCTGGCGGCTCAGTGTTGAAGAGAACCCGCCGTACGCCGTCCACGCTATAATGGTGCATGCTGCCATTCTCGGCAAAGCCGGCCATGATGCTGGGGCCGTAGAACGAGGTCAGCCCGGCCGCGTAGCAGGCCAGATGCAGGCTGGTCGTGTCGGAAAAGCCCAGGAAGACCTTGGGATTGGCCCGGATCACCTCGAGATCGAGATAAGGCAGCAGCCGGATGGAATCTTCGCCACCGATCGTGCAGAAAATCCCGGCAATGGACGGATCGGCAAAGGCCGCCATAAGATCCTGCGCCCGGGCCTGTGGATTGGCCGCAATCCAGCCCGCATCCGCCAGCGTATGGGCCATCTCGACCACGGTGAGGCCAAACTCCGCCTCAAGCTGCCGCTTGCCGGCCGCATAACGCTGCGGAAACGTGCCCGGCCCGCCCCAGGAGGGGGACACCGTCGCGATCCGGTCTCCGGAGGCCAGCATTTTGGGTTTTTGTAGCGCCATCGATATCCTCTCCAGAGCCTTGCAGCTATCCAAGCTTTAGCCGGTCCACGGTCTGCGTCCAACCGGCCTCGATGCCCAGGGCGAACCATTCGCGGGCTTTTTCATCGCTGACATGGGGTGGAAGCTCGAGGCGGCAGACCATTTCCGTGCCGCCGCCGGGCGCGGCGTTAAACAGCAATGTCACGAGCAGTGCGTCGTCGAGGCCGTTGGTCAGATCGGGCCAGCCGCCGACGGCGCCGAAATTGAACACCAGTTTTCGCGGCGGATCGATCTCGCGATAGATGCCCCCCGTCATGTAGGACTTGCCGGGCCGCTCGATCATGAGCTGCCGCCAGGCGCCGCCGACCCGCAGGTCGACCTCGGGCGCCTGTTCGACCGGCATGTCCGGATTGAAGAACCAGCCCAGCAGATCGGGCTCGGTCCAGGCGGCAAAGACCGCCTGGGGCGGCACGGGATAGATGCGGGTGAGGGTGAATCCGCGCTTTTGCTTGTGATCTTTCATGGCTGATCTCCTTTGGGCTTGAGCATGGTGTTCAATTGCTCCCCGAGCCGGTCGAACCGCTCGCCGAAAAAGGCCCTGTATTGGCCGATCCACTGGTCGGCGGCTTCGAGCGGGGCGGTTTCGAGCCGGCAGGGGCGGTATTGCGCGGAGCGCTCCTTGACCACCAGCCCGGCTTCCTCGAGCACCTTGAGATGGCGGGAAATCGTGGGGAGGGTGGTCGCGAAGGGCGCCGCCAGTTCATTGACGGTGGCCGGCCCTTCCGTCAGCCGGGCAAGGATGGCCCGCCGGGTCGGATCGGCCAAGGCAGCGAAAGTGGTGGTGAGCTGATCTTGCATGATTGCGCATATATGTAATTACGTTAATGTGTAAATACGAGGTGTGTCGCGCCTAGTCAAGTTCCCCTATCCGGGCGGCGCGTGGTGCTCTCCACAGCTTCCCCCGGCAAAAATTAGCAATTTCGGGGGAAATGGCTTACATATTGGCTAGTTCGAACAAGCAAGAATCACCCAGTGACCGATACGCCTGACAACGGAACCGGCGCGCCGCTGCCGTCCGACATTTCCATGATCTCGATCACCGACGAGATGCGCAAATCCTATCTCGATTACGCCATGAGCGTGATCGTGAGCCGGGCGCTGCCCGATGTGCGCGACGGCCTCAAGCCCGTGCACAGGCGCATCCTGTTCTCGATGAGCGAGAACGGCTACGAATATAACAAGCCCTATCGCAAATCGGCCCGCGTGGTCGGCGACGTCATCGGTAAATACCATCCCCATGGCGACAGCGCGGTCTACATGGCGCTGGTCCGCATGGCCCAGGATTTCTCCATGGGCGAAATGCTGGTGGAAGGGCAGGGCAATTTCGGCTCGGTCGACGGCGATATGCCCGCCGCCATGCGCTATACCGAAGTGCGCATGCAAAAGATCACCAATTCCCTGCTCGATGACCTCGACAAGGACACGGTGGACTTCAAGGAAAACTACGACGGCTCGGAAAAAGAGCCGACCGTGCTGCCGGCGCGCTTCCCCAATATGCTGGTCAATGGCGGCGGCGGCATTGCCGTGGGCATGGCCACCAATATTCCCACGCATAATCTGGGCGAAACCATCGATGCGGCGCTGCTGCTGCTCGACAATGAAAGCGCCACGACCGAAGAGCTGCTCGAAGTTCTGCCCGGTCCCGATTTCCCCACCGGCGGCATCATTCTGGGCCGTGCCGGCATCCGCTCGGCCTATGAGACGGGGCGTGGTTCGGTGCTGGTGCGCGGGCGCGTCGCGGTCGAGGAAGTGCGCAAGGAGCGCGAGGCGCTCATCATCACCGAGCTGCCCTACCAGGTGAACAAGGCCGCTCTGGTCGAAAAGATCGCCGAACTGGTGCGCGACAAGCGCATCGAGGGCATTGCCGACATGCGCGACGAATCCTCGCGCGAGGGCATGCGCGTCGTCGTCGAAATCAAGCGCGACGCGCTGGCCGATGTGGTGCTCAACCAGCTCTACCGATTCACGGCGCTGCAATCCTCGTTTGGCTGCAATTTCGTCGCCCTCAATGGCGGCAAGCCGCAGCTGATGAACCTCAAGGAAATCCTCAGCGCCTTCATCGATTTCCGTCACGAGGTGGTTACCCGTCGCGCCCGCTTCCTGCTCAACAAGGCTCGTGACCGCGCCCATATCCTGGTGGGCCTGGCCGTGGCCGTAGCCAATATCGACGAAGTCATCGCGCTGATCCGCACCGCGCCCGATCCGGCGACGGCCCGCGAGCAGCTGATGACCCGCCGCTGGCCGGCGGTCGATGTCGCCCCGCTGATCAAGCTGATCGACGATCCCCGCCACCGCATCAATGACGATGGCTCGTTCAATCTCTCCGAGGAACAGGCCCGCGCCATTCTCGAATTGCGCCTGGCGCGTCTCACGGCTCTTGGCCGCGATGAAATCGGCGACGAACTCAATGGCCTGGGCGCGGAAATCGAGGATTATCTCGAGATCCTGCGGTCGCGCGAGCGCGTGATCGGCATCATCCGGGACGAGCTCAACGAAATCAAGGAACAGTTCGCCACGCCCCGCCGCACCGAAATTTCCGACGTGGTCGGCGATTTCGACGATGAAGACCTCATCGCCCGCGAGGACATGGTGGTGACCATTTCCCACGAGGGCTATATCAAGCGCGTGCCGCTCTCGACCTATCGGGCGCAGAACCGCGGCGGCAAGGGCCGCTCGGGCATGGCGACCCGCGAGGAAGATTTCGTTTCGCGTCTCTTCGTCGCCAATACCCATACCCCGGTGCTGTTCTTCACCAATCGGGGCATTGCCTATAAGCTCAAGGTCTGGCGCCTGCCGCTGGCGGCCGCCAATGCGCGCGGCAAGGCGCTGATCAATATCCTGCCGCTGGAGCAGGGCGAACGGCTGACCACCATCATGCCGCTGCCCGAGGACGAAACCAGCTGGGCCAATCTCGACATCATGTTTGCCACGACCCGCGGCACGGTGCGCCGCAATTCGCTGGCCGACTTTGTCGAGGTGCGCCAGAACGGCAAGATCGCCATGAAGCTCGACGAGGGCGATGCGATCGTGGGCGTGGAAACGGCAACCTCCAATAATGACGTGTTGCTGACCACCGCGCTGGGCCAGGCCATCCGCTTCCAGGTGGATGATGTCCGTGTGTTCAAGGGCCGCGATTCCATGGGCGTGCGCGGCATCTCCCTGGCCGAGGGCGATACGGTGATCTCCATGGCGGTGATCAACCATTCCGACGCCAGCGCCGAGGAACGGGCCGCCTATCTCAAGATGAGCCGCGCCGTGCGTGGCGAGGGCGAGAGCGAAGAGAACGGCTCGGACGAGGGCGATGTGGTTGCCGGCGAACTCAGCCAGGAACGCTACGCCCAGATGAGCGCCGTCGAGCAATTCATCCTCACCATCTCCGAAAACGGCTATGGCAAGCGCACCTCCAGCCACGAATACCGGATCACCGGTCGTGGCGGTAAGGGCATCGTCGCCATGGCGGTCAACAAGCGCAATGGCAATCTCGTCGCCAGCTTCCCGGTGGCCGATGACGACCAGATCATGCTGATCAGCGACGGCGGCCAGACCATCCGCCTGCCGGTGGGCGGCGACAAGCCCATCCGCATCGTCTCCCGCGGCAGCCAGGGCGTCATCGTGTTCGACACCGCCGAAGACGAAAAGGTGGTCTCGGTCGAGCATATCAGCGAGCCGGAGGAAGACGGGGAGGTGCCCGAGGCACCGGAAGCCCCCGAGGCTCCGGAGGCACCGACCACGGAATAAGAAAAGGGCGCTTCGGCGCCCTTTTTGTTTGGCTCTGGGGCTTGGTCCAAGGAATTGGCTCCAGGGTTCGGTCCAAGGAAAGCGTTGGCGGGCAGGGCTGTGGACCGCGACAACCATCCACCATGCCTCCCCACCCACCGCTCTCCCTCGGGCTCGACCCGAGGGCCGCTCGCCGCTGGTGCCGTGTTGAGAGAG
>DATMSY010000202.1:0-7872 GCA_035565135.1 Devosia sp. | reverse complement strand
CCTCGCCTATTATGCGTTTCACCGCAGCGCGCACCGCGTGCGCTGGTTCTGGGTCGAGCCCGAGGGAGATGCGGTGGGGAGATGGGATTGGGGTATTCTCGGCGATTTGGTGGAATGGGCGATTGGGATCGTCCCACCGTTTGCCCAACACCCACGATGTCATTCCATGCTGAAGACCATCCTGACGCTGGATGCGAGTGGATGACCACGGACCTGGATTCCGGCCTCCGCCGGAATGACACCGTGGTAGCCGGTAGAGCCCGTAGAACCACGGGGTCGTGGCGCAATATTACCCGCCCACCGTTCTCCCTCGGGCTCGACCGGGGGCCACTCGTCACGTGTGCCGAGTTTGAGGGAGGCCCTCGGGTCAGGCCCGAGGGAGAACGGTGGGTGGGGGCGCCTTGGCGCTATGTTCCATCCTCCGTGGCCCGTTCCCCCTTGCACTTTCCCCCGCATAATGGCTTGCTCACCTGCGGTAGGAGTCCGCCGGCTCCTGTGAGGAGCTGTCATGATCGATCCTGCAATCATTCTGCCTTACGTTTTGGCCTGCCTGCTGTTTTCCATCATTCCGGGGCCGTCGGTTTCCATCGTCATCGCCAATTCGCTGGCGGGTGGCACGCGGGCAGGGCTCTTCACTATTCTCGGCACGGAATTGGGCATGCTCAGCATGGTCCTCATCGTCGCCGTTGGCCTTGAGGCGGTGATGAATGTGGTTTCGGGCGCCTTCGAGATCATCAAGCTCTTGGGCGCCGCCTATCTGATCTGGATCGGCTGGAAGATGTTCCGCTCCTCCGGCCAGCTCAATTTCGCCGATGGCGCGCGCCTGCCGATCGGCCGCTATCTCTGGCAGGGGGCGCTGACCAATTGGTCCAATCCCAAGACACTGCTGTTCCTCAGCGCCTTCCTGCCGCAATTTGTCGATGTGAGCCGGCCCGCCTTTAGCCAGATCGTCATCCTGGGCCTCATTGTCATGGCCGTCGCCACCGCCAGCGACTGCATCTATGCGGTGGCGGCCGGGCGGGCGCGGCACCTGCTGACCGCGGCCCGCGTGCGGCTGGTCAACCGGGTGTCCGGCGTCATCCTGATGATTGGCGGCGTGTGGCTGGCTCTGCAGAAACGCGCCTGATGCCGGATTCGAAACCGGCGGGTTACGGCTCGCTGCTGGCGCTGCCGGCGCCGCGCCGGCTGGCTGCAGCGAGCCTGCCTGCCGATTTCGCCGATTGGCTCGACTATGCCGCGATCGTAGCGCTGCTCGTCTTTGCCTGGGGCGAGGGACCTTTCGTCATGGCGCTGTTCGCCCTGGCGCTGACGCTGCCCTATGTGACGGCGGGGCCGCTGCTGTCGATGCTGGTCGACCGCTCGCCGCTGGGGCGCGTGCTTTTTCTCAGCAATCTGGGCCGGGGCCTGGTCACGCTGGCGCTGCTCTTTGCGCCCAATACGGCCATGGTGCTGATCCTGGTCTTCGTGCGCGGCTGCGTCGATTCCGCCTTCAACCCGGCCCGCCAGGCCGCCATCCAGGCCACCACGCCGCCGGACATGCTCTCGGCCGCCAATGGCCTGCACCAGGCCATCAACCAGACTTCCAAGATCGCGGGGCCGGCGCTGGGCGGCTTGTTGCTGGCTTTCATGCCCGCCCAGGGGGTGTTTGGCGTCAATGCAGTTCTCTCCCTCATTGCCGCCGCCATTGTCCTGCGACTCAATCTGCCGGCGCGACAGCCGTCAGCGCCGCAGGAGGATTTCCGCACCGAATTGCTGGCCGGCGCCGCCGAATTCCGCCGCAGCCGCCTGCTGCTGGCCGCGCTGGTCTTCTCGGCCATCGCCTATTTCGCCTTCTTCCTCTACGACACGCTGATTGCCCTGCTTGCCGACGAATTCGGCTATGGCGCCACCGCCTTCGGCTTTTCCATCGCCGCCTCCGGCGCGGGCGGCCTTTTGGGCGCGGTGCTGGCGGGCCGGTTCACGGCAAAAAATCCGGTGGGCGGCATGATCATGGGCGCCGTCGTCGCGGGCGCCATTGCCAGCGTCATCGCGGTTACGGCCATACTGGGCTTCAAGCCGCCCGTGCTGCTCTTTTTCATCGCCATGGCCATCGCGGCTGGATCCACCACCTTCATGCTGGTGCCCTATCGCACCATCGTCCAGGCCGAAGCCCCGCCCGATCGCATCGCCCGCGTCTTTGCTGCGGGCGAAGCGGTCACCATGGCCGTAATGCTCTCGGCCCCCTTCATCGGCAGTGTCATCGCCACCGCCTACGGCACCGGCATGGCGTTTTTGGCGGGTGGAATTTTGTTGCTGGTGCTGGCGATGGTGGCCTTCATCGTGCAGCGGGCCGGCGCCATAAGATGAAGATTGTGGACCTGAACGACGCGCTCGAACTCAAGCCTGTCGTGGCCGACAGGATCTGGCAGGCATTTTGGCGCCCATATGGCGCCGTGCTGTCGGATGTCGAAACCGCCCTGGACGACGTTCTGGCGGGCGGCGCTTTCCCGTTCAGCCTCGTCGCGACCGATGGCGATCAGTTCACCGGCACTGTGACGGCAATAGTGTCCGACCTCGCCGCCCGCCCGCAGCTCTCGCCCTGGATCGCGGCGCTCTGGGTCGAGCCCGATAGGCGCGGGGAGGGGACAGCCGCGGCCCTGGTCGCTGCCGCTGCGGCAAAGCTCTTCGAGCAGGGGATGTCGCCCATCTATCTCTGTGCCAAGCCGCCTATGCGCGCCTTCTACCAGCGCCTCGGCTGGAGCCTGATTGAGCAGCATGTTGGCCCTGACGACCTCGACGTCTTTGCGCGCCATGCGGTTCCGCCCTTGCATTCACGCACCAACCCATGACACAAACCGCGCCAAACAGGGGGAGGGCCCAATGACCAAGCTCGTCGGATTTTATCCCGGCTCGTTCGATCCTTTGACCAATGGGCATCTCGATGTCATCGAGCGGGCCTGCAAGCTGGTTGATACGCTGGTGGTGGCGGTCGGCATCAATTCCAGCAAGAAAACGCCGCTTTTCGCCCATTCCGACCGGTTGAAAATTCTCCAGCAGGTGCTGGCCCCGGTGGGCAAGCGCACCGATACCGAATTCCAGATCGTCGACTTCTCCGGCCTCATGGTCAATGCGGCGCGCGAGCACGGCGCCAAGCTGATCATTCGGGGCCTGCGCGACACCACCGACTACAATTACGAAATGCAGATGGTGGGGATGAACGCCCAGATGGCGCCCGATCTGCAGACCGTGTTTCTCCCCTCCAGCCCGCCCGTGCGGCATATCTCGGCCACATTGGTGCGCCAGATCGCCGAGATGGGCGGCGATATTTCCGCCTTTGTCCCGCAAATCGTACTCAAGGCCCTGAAATCGAAATGATCGCCTTTACCCGCCGCTTTGCCCTGGTCGCCACCGCCATCCTGGCCGCGACCTTCGCCGCTCCCGCCTTCGCCCAGACGGGCACGCCGCACCTGATTCTGACGCTTGAAGGTGGCGACGTCGATATCGAACTGTTGCCCGCGCTGGCCCCCAAGCATGTCGAGCGCATCGTGACGCTGACCAATGAGGGCTTCTACAATGGCGTGGTGTTCCACCGCGTCATCGACGGCTTCATGGCCCAGACGGGTGACCCGACCGGCACCGGCATGGGCGGCTCGGAGCTTCCCGATCTGCAGGCCGAATTCACCGACAAGGAGAGCTTCCAGCGCGGCGTGCTCGGCATGGCCCGCGCGCAGGACCCGAACTCGGCCAATTCGCAATTCTTCATCACCTATGCCGACGCCAGCTTCCTCGATGGCCAATATACCATCTTCGGCAAGGTGATTTCCGGCATGGAATATGTCGATGCGCTGCCCAAGGGCACCGATCAGTCCGGCATGGTGCAGAACCCCAGCAAGATCGTCTCGGCCAAGATCGAATATAAGTAGCTGAGTGCCACGACCTCGTCCTTCGACAAGCTCAGGACGAGGTCTACTGAGGCGCGAACTTCAAGTAGACCTCATGGTGAGCCTGTCGAACCACGAGGTCGTGCCCCGGTTGGCTCGGGTTGCGCCAAACGCCAACATTCCTTACATGCGGGGGCACAAATTCCCCCAACACGAAAGTGCAGAAACATGGCCGAGATCACCGATCCCGAAAACACCCTCGTCATCGAAACCACCAAGGGCAAGGTTGTCATCGCCATGCGCCCTGATCTGGCGCCCAACCACGTCGCCCACATCAAGAAGCTGGCCCGCGAAGGCTTTTACGATGGCATCGTGTTCCACCGCGTGATCGACGGCTTCATGGCCCAGACCGGCTGCCCGCAGGGTCGCGGCACCGGCGGCTCGAAGTATCCGGACCTCAAGCAGGAATTCAACGCCGAGCCCCATGTGCGCGGCACCGCGTCGATGGCCCGTGCGCAGAGCCCGGACAGCGCCAATTCGCAGTTCTTCATCTGCTTCGGCGATGCGCCCTTCCTCAACAAGCAGTATACCGTTTGGGGCAAGGTCATCGAAGGCATGGAATTCGTCGACCAGATCAAGCGCGGCGAGCCCGTGATCAATCCCGACAAGATGATCTCGGTGAAGGTCGCCGCTGACATCGCCGCCTAAGTTAAGTTCAAGCCACTGAATGTGCCTTCTCCCCTCGTGGGAGAAGGTGCCCGAAGGGCAGATGAGGGGGCTTCGCGCCCTCCCGTGCTTCAATGCTAGCCCCTCCACAATGTCATCCCCGCGAAAGCGGGGACCTCCGTTTTCTTTCCTGCATTATGAAACAGAGGTTCCCGCTTTCGCGGGAATGACACCGTATTTTCAATGGGCTCCAGCTTGCGTACGCTGCCCCCGCGCGTTTCGCCCTCCCAAACCACGATCCGATAGATGAAAATGGACACTCTCCTTTGGGCGCTGATGGGCGTCGTCGCCGGCGCCTGCATTGCCACGCAGGCGCCTATCAATGCCCAGCTCGGCAAGGGCCTCGGCCTGCCGATCGCCGCGGCCGGCGTGTCCTTCGTGGCGGGCGCCATCGTGCTCTGGGCCATTGCGCTGATCTTCGTGCAGACCAAGGGCGCCAGCATCAATTTCGGCGCGCCCGCGCCCTGGACCTTCGTGGCCGGTGGCGTGCTGGGCGCGTTCTACGTCTTTTGCAATATCATGCTGACACCCATGATCGGCGCCGCGGCCGTGATGGCGCTGTCGGTCACGGGGCAATTGCTGGCGGGCCTGGCGCTTGACAAGGTCGGCTTCATGGGCATGGCGGTGCGCGAAATCTCGCTCGGCCGCGTGGCGGGGGCCATTATGCTGGTGGCCGGTGCGGTGATGATCCGGGCGTTTTAAGCAGGCAACACCCAAGTTCCCCGACGCGCCCACTCATGCTAGTGAGCCCGCATGCGTGTTTCCGATTTCGACTTCGACCTGCCCGAAAAGCTCATCGCCCTTCATCCCGCCGAGCCGCGCGATAGCGCGCGATTGCTGGTGGTCGATCCGGCCAAGGGTCTCAGCGACCGGCACATTCCCGATCTGCTGACGCTGCTGCAGCCCGGCGATGTCCTCGTCGTCAACGACACCCGCGTGCTGCCCGCCGAATTGCGCGGCAGCCGGATTCGCGGGGAAAACCGCGCTTCGGTGTCGTTCAACCTGCATAAGCGGGTCGATGCCCATACCTGGCGGGCCTTCGCCCGCCCGGCCAAGCGCCTTTCCATCCTCGACCGGCTCGAACTGGGCAATGGCGAGGCCGATGCGCTGACCGCCCGCGTGGCCGGCAAGGGCGATACCGGCGAGATAACGCTGGAATTCGATCTCGGTGGCGCGGCGCTCGATGAGGCGATCAAATCGCACGGCGCCATGCCATTGCCGCCCTATATCGGCGCCAAGCGCGGCATCGAGGAGCGCGACAAGGTCGACTACCAGACGGTCTATGCCGCCGAGGATGGCGCCGTCGCCGCGCCCACGGCGGGGCTGCATTTTACCGAGTCGCTGCTCCAGCAACTGACCGAGCGGGGCGTCACCATCGAGCGGGTCACGCTGCATGTGGGGGCAGGGACCTTCCTGCCGATGAAGGTCGACGACACCGACGACCATGTCATGCATGCCGAATGGGGCGAGATCGACCAGGCCACCGTCGAACGCATCCGGGCCAAGAAGGCGCTGGGCGGCCGTGTGATCGCCGTGGGCACCACCAGCCTGCGCCTGCTTGAGACGGCGGCCCGCGCCACCGGCACGCTGCAGCCCTTTATCGGCGACACCGACATCTTCATCACCCCCGGCTTCCGCTTCCGCGCCGTGGACGTGCTGATGACCAATTTCCACCTGCCCAAGTCGACGCTCTTCATGCTGGTCAGCGCCTTTGCCGGCATGGACACGATGCGCGGGGCCTATGAGCACGCCATTGCCGAGGGGTATCGGTTTTATTCGTATGGGGATTCGTCGCTGCTGATCCGGGCGGAGTGAGAACCGGTACCGTCGGGACGTCGCTTCGCGATTCTCTCCATTCATCGTCATCACCCGGCCTGTCCGGGTGATCCATCTTTCCGCGCGCTCTGAAGCATGGATTGCCCGGACAGGCCGGGCAATGACGATGGAACTTGGCTTAGGAGAATGCGGAGAAGTCGCGTTCGGTGGATAGCCATGTTTAGCGGGCACACTGGCCGAAGTCCCACTGCCGCCACATTGCCCCCGCTT
Organism: Devosia sp.; assembly: GCA_035565135.1. Taxonomy (GTDB): domain Bacteria; phylum Pseudomonadota; class Alphaproteobacteria; order Rhizobiales; family Devosiaceae; genus Devosia. The sequence goes on along the minus strand of DATMSY010000202.1, from coordinate 1,240 downwards.
CCTCCCAGGCGCTCTAGTTTGCCTGTCCGGGAGAAAGTAAATTGTTTATTACCAACAAGATAGCCGCGTCCCTCGCGCTGGCTGCCGCCACCACCTGCCTTTCGTCCGGGGTGCTGGCCGCTGAAGCGCCCGAGGCTGTTGCGGCTGCCGTGGATGCCGCTTTCCAGCCGCTGCTGGCAGAACATGGCGTGCCCGGCCTGGCGGTCGGCGTGACAATTGATGGCCAGCATTATTTCTTCAATTACGGCGTTGCGGCCAAGGATACCAAGGCGCCGGTGAGCGAGAATACGCTGTTCGAGCTGGGTTCGGTCAGCAAGACCTTTACGGCTACCCTGGGCGCCTCTGCCGCTGCCAGCGGGAGGATGTCGCTCGACGATCATCCGTCCAAATATATGCCGGAGCTGGAGGGGGCCGGGCTCGACAAGGCGAGCATGCTCAATCTGGCGACCTATACTGCCGGCGGCCTGCCATTGCAGTTTCCCGACGCTTCGTCGATGGAAGCCTATTTCCAGCAATGGACGCCCGACGCCGCGCCGGGCGCGCAGCGACGCTATTCCAATCCCAGCATTGGCCTCTTCGGCTACCTCGCAGCCCGGGCCCTCGATGGCGACTTCACCGACCTGATGGAAAAATCCATTATTCCGGGCCTTGGTCTCACCAGCACCTATATCCGCGTCCCCGAGGCGGCGATGGAGAACTACGCCTGGGGCTATAACCGGGACGGGAAACCCACGCGGGTCAATCCGGGCTGGTTGGCCGCCGAGGCCTATGGCGTAAAATCCTCCACCGCTGACATGCTGCGCTTCATCGACGCCAATATCGCGCCCGAACGCCTGGAGCCCGCGCTGCAACAGGCCGTCGAGGGCACCCATATCGGCTATTTCCGGGTGGGCGAAATGGTGCAGGGGCTGGGCTGGGAGCAATATCCCTTCCCGGTGTCGCTCGACCAGCTCCTGGCCGGCAATGCCGCCACCATGGCCATGGAGCCCAATCCGGCAACCGAACTGACCCCGCCGGTCAACCCCGCGGAGCCGACGCTTTACAACAAGACCGGCTCGACGAACGGCTTTGGCGCCTATGTGGCTTTTGTTCCGGATGCGAAGATCGGTGTGGTGATGCTGGCCAATAGGAATTTTCCGATTCCGGCGCGGATTACGGCGACGCATGCGGTGTTGGAGGCGCTGGCGGGGGAATAGTCGCTCGGACCACTGCATGATGGAAGCCCCGATGCAGTTCCCTC
>DATMSY010000201.1:0-12293 GCA_035565135.1 Devosia sp. | reverse complement strand
TAATGAAGCCTACCACAGGATATAGTCGGCCCTGATGCGTCCTCTCTTTGCACTCGCGATGTGGCTTGCGTTCGCGCTTCTCACCATCGCGCCATCCGCCGCCTTTGAAGTCATCTCGGTCCCCGAAGACGTCAATGCCGTCAACCTGTCCGCCGTGGTCGAAATCGTCCCGGGCACGGATGGCCGTGTGCAACTCTCGACCGCGCCGGGCGAAGACGGCATTATCCGCCGCATCGAAGTGCTGGCGAGCGAGCAGGGGACCAACCCGATTTTCGCGCTCTTCGCGCTGCGCAATGAAAGCGACCAGCAGATCGAGCGCCTGCTGGTGGCGCCGTTTTTTCGCCTGCCCAATTCCGGCGTGTTCAACCCCGATCTGGGCAATGACCGCCTCAAGGCGCTCACCCCCAGCGCCGGTATCCGCCCGGTCAAGCTGACCGATAGCGAAGCCGACGTCTTCGAAATCACGCTCGATCCCGGCGCCACGGTCACTTTCGTGGCTGAATTGTCCTCGGCCGAATTGCCCGAACTCTATCTCTGGCAGCCCAATCCCTACCGCGACTATGTGAACTCTTTCACCCTGTTCCGCGGCGTGGTGCTGGGCGTGGCCTCGCTGGCCGCCGTGTTCCTCACCATCATGTTTGTCGTGAAGGGGCGCGGCGTCTTCCCCGCGACGGCGGCTTTCGCCTGGGCGGTGCTGGTCTATCTGCTCATCGATTTCGGTGTGCTGGGACGCCTGCTCGGCATTCCTGCCGGCGGCATGCAGCCTTTGCGCGCGGCCTCGGAGGCGGGCATAGCCACCACATTAGCCGGGTTCCTGTTCATATATCTGAACCTGCATCGCTGGCATCTGCGTTTCGTCCATCTGGCGCTGGGCCTTGCCGCGCTGTTCCTGGCGCTCTTTGCCTTTGCCTTCTTCCAGCCCGCCATCGCCGCCACCATTGCGCGGCTCGTGCTGGCCATGCTGGGCTTTTCCGGCTTCTTCCTCATCCTGCTGCTGGCCCTGCGCGGCTATGACCGCGCCGTGTTGCTGGTGCCCACCTGGATTATCCTCATCTCGTGGCTGTTCTATTCCTGGCTGGTGATTTCGGGACAGGTTTCCAACGATGTGGCCCAGCCTGCCGTGGGCGGGGGGCTCGTGCTCATTGTCATGCTGCTGGGCTTTACCGCGGTGCAGCACGCCTTCTCGGAAGGACAGGTATCTGTCGGCACGCTTTCGGAAGTCGAGCGCCGCGCTTTGGCGTTGACCGGCTCGGGCGATTTCGTCTTCGACTGGAATATCGAGCGCGACCGGGTCTCGGTGTCAGACGAATTGGCGACCCGCCTGGGCGAGAAGCGCGGGGCCCTGCGCGGCGCTATCAAACGCTGGCTCGATCGCGTTCATCCCGACGATCGCGACCGCTTCCGCACCGCCTTCGATACGCTGGTCGAACTGCGCCGCGGCAAAGTGAGCGCCGATATGCGCATTGCCGGGCACGATGGCAGCTATCGCAGTTTCCGCATGCGGGTGAAGCCGGTTTTGGGTGGTGACGGGCAGGTCAACCGTATCGTCGGCACCCTGCAGGACGTGACCGAAGACCGCGCCGCCCGCGAACGCCTGCTGCATGATGCCGTGCATGACAGCCTCACCGGCCTTCCCAATCGCCAGCTTTTCCTTGATCGGCTGGAGCGCGCCTTGGTGCGCGCCAGAACGCCCGGCGGCACTAAGCCGGCCGTGTTCCTCATCGATATCGACCGTTTCATGGAGCTGGAGGAGCGCATCGGCCATTCCGCCGCCGATTCCGTGCTGCTGGCCATTTCGCGCCGCATCGCCCGCATCATGCGCCCGCTCGATACCGTCGCCCGCGTGACCGGCGACCAGTTCGCGGTCATTTTGGCCTCCGAACAGGCGGCTGGAAAGATCGCCGAGACCGCCGAGCAGATCCGCAAGGCGCTCAAGGCCCCGTTCAATTTCGGTGACCGCGACCTGACGCTGACCGCTTCGATCGGCGTCACCATCTATGACAGCGCCCCCGCCTCGGCGCCCGACGTGCTGCGCGATGCAGAGCTCGCCATGTATTACGCCAAGCGCCTCGGTGGCGATCGCATCGAAGCCTATCGCGCCTCGGCGCGCTCGATCTCGGCCTATAACCGCGCCAGCGAGGAAGACCTTGAGCGCGGCATGAAACAGGGCGAGCTGCATGTGCAGTTCCAGCCGGTCATGGATATCCAGACCGGCCAGCTGGCTGGCGCCGAAGCGCTGATGCGCTGGGTGCATCCGACGCGTGGCGTGGTCAATCCCGATGAATTCGTGCCGCTGGCCGAACGCTCCGGCCAGATCGAAAAGCTCGGCCGCCTGGCCTTCGAGCAATCGGCAGCCCAGGCCAAGGACTGGATGACTTCGCTCGGCCTGCCCGAGGAATTCTTCATCTCGGTCAATCTCTCGCCCAGCCAATTGGCCACCGAAACCCTGCTCAACGACATGCGGAGCCTCGTCAGCCAGGACAAGGAATTGGCGCGCCACCTCAAGCTCGAAATCACCGAAAGCCAGGTGATGACCAATCCCGAGCACTCCGCCTATATGCTGCAGGCGCTGCGCAATCTGGGGCTGGGCCTGGCGCTCGACGATTTCGGCACCGGCCATTCATCGCTGAGCTATCTGCACCGTTTCCCCTTCGACACGATCAAAATCCCGGCGCCATTCGTCAAGATGAGCGACGACAACGGCATCGCCCATACCCAGGCGCCGATCATCAAGGCGGTGGTAGGGCTGGCGACCGATCTCGACCTGATGGTCATTGCCGAGGGCGTCGAAACGCTGGACGAGATCGAACGTCTGCGCCAGCTCAACTGCCGTTACGCCCAGGGCTTTGCCTTTGGTGCGGCGATGACAGGCGCGGAATTCGGCAAGAAGCTGGCGGCGCAATTGGCCCGGTAGGTTACGAGAACTGATCCAACCACGATGTCATCCCGGCGCAGGCCGGGATCCATGCTGTGTTCTCTCCCGCGCTGGATGGCGTGGCTGGTCTTCAGCATGGATTCCGGCCTGCGCCGGAATGACCCGGTGGCTGTTGGACAATAGTGCAGTTCGGAGCGCCTAAACTAGGCGTGTCCCGCATCGGGGCTGAAGCTTGCCCTGGTGATATGCAGGCTCGCCAGGGCGGCCTTGTAGCGGTCCTCGATCGGGGTTTCGAACACCAGGTCACGCGAATAGGGAATGGTCAGCCAGCCATTATCGCTGATTTCGCCTTCCAGCTGCCCCGGCCCCCAGCCGCAGCAGCCCAGCGCGAAGAGGCTCGCCTTGGGCCGTGGGCCGAAGGCTATGGCCTTGAGGATATCGAGCGTGGCGGTGAGATAGATGCCTTCGCCCACCTTGTAGCTATTGCCGCTGGTGTAATCGGCCGAATGCAGCACGAAGCCGCGGCCCTTTTCCACCGGCCCGCCGCGCATGACGACGCCCTGGCGGATCGAATCGGGCAGGCGGATCACCGCATCGGGGTCGCCCAGATCGAGCTCGTCGATAATGTCGGCAAAGCGCAGATTGGCCAATTCGTGATTGACCACGAGGCCCATAGCCCCCTCGCTGCCATGGCCAACAACCAGGATGACGCTTTGCGCGAAGCGTTCATCTTCCATATCTGGCATGGCAACCAGAAATTGGCCTTCAAGCGAATTCATAAGTTAATTGTAGGCGCACTCGCCCGATGCGACAAGGCGCGCGGCCTGCAAAGGGGTCATGCGGCCATCACGAAGGCCTGATTGCGCGTCAGCTATTTCTTCACTTCCTCCTGCGTTAATGGCTGTGTTCATGCAGTTTCTTTCCGCCCTTGCCCTTCTTGCCGCCACGCTTACACCCGCCCTTGCGGGCGAAACGCCGTGGCAGGAAGTTGCCCCCGGCGTGAAGCTGCGGCTGATCAGTTCGGGCCAGATCAAGCCCGATGGCCAGACCCTGCTCGGCCTCGAAATCTCCATGCCCGAGACCACCAAGACCTATTGGCGGGTGCCGGGCGAGACGGGCCTGCCCACCGTGCTCGACTTCACCGGCTCGAGCGGGGTGGCCGATGGACAGATCGTCTGGCCCTATCCCAGGCGGGACGAGAAGGACGGCTATCTCGACTATGTCTATTATGGCTCCCTGGTGCTGCCGGTCGCCGTGACCGTATCGGGCGATGCGCCCAAGGCCGAGATTTTTGCCACCATGGGCGTCTGCTCGGAAATCTGCGTGCCGGCGCAGGCGCGTTTTTCGCTGCCGCTGACCGATGCCGAGCCCGACGCGCCCAATGGGCTGCGCATCCGCCAGGCGCTGGCGCTGGCCCCCGTGCCCTGGGATGGTGCGACGCCGCCGCTGGGCGCGGTGCGCTACCTTGCGGACGAACAGATGCTGGCCGTCGAACTCGCCGATTCCAGCCTCGATCCCTCTTCGCTGATCGTGGCCACGGCCAGCGGCGAGCCGCTCTTCGGGGCGCCGCAAAAAAGCCCGGAACCGCACCTAGTCCTCATCCCGATCCTGGATAAGGAGGCCCCGATCGGCCTCGAAAGCCAGGACGTTCAGCTCACATTCATGACCGATATGGGAGCTTTTGAAGTCACGCGGACCGTAGCCGGTTCGGGCGACTGAGACCGGACCGGGATCGGATCGGCCATTAGGCCTTGTATGCGGCAGAAAAGCCGCTTATCCGAGATACGGGACTATCAAGGGAAATGGCTGCCGCAGGCGGCTCAGGCATGGGGCATATCCTTTTATGATCGAACGTGGCAGTCCGGTTCCGTCGGTGCGGATCAAGCTTGTTGGCGCAGAGGGCGCCAGTGACACCACCAGCGATGCGATTCTGGGCAGCGGCACCGTGGCCTTCTTCGCCGTGCCGGGCGCCTTTACGCCCACCTGCCATGTCAATCATCTCCCCGGCTATCTCGCCAATCTAGGTAAGCTCCAGGCCGCCGGCGTCGACAAGGTCGTCTGCGCGTCGGTCAATGATCATCATGTGATGAAGGCCTGGACCGAAGCCTCGGGCGCCCTTGGCAAGATCGACTTCATCGCCGATGGCAATGGCGAGCTGGCCGAGGCCCTGGGCCTCGCCAAGGATTTCTCGGGTTCAGGCATGGGCAAGCGCTTTGCCCGCGCTTCGATCCTGTTCCGCAACGGCAAGGCCGATGCGGTCTTTCTCGAAGACGGCCCGGGCGTCAATGCCAGCGGTGCCCCCGCCATGCTGATGGCGCTCGAAACGGCCAATGGCTGACCCAAGGCGCAAGGAGCCAATTCGATGACCAATTTCCTCCCCGTGCTGCGCCTCTCCGCTGCCGCTCCCCTCGCCATTCTGCTCGCCGGCTGCTCGATGGGCGGCATGTTCGGTGGCGGCCAGAGCGCGGCGACCAACCAGTCGCTGCAGAACGCCACCGCGACCCCCGCCGCCATCGCACAAGCCCAGACCAATGCGCTGCCGGCCATCGCCACCCAATGCCCGCCCATCAAGGTGCGCGCGGGTTCGGAAGCCATGTATTATTATGGCGGCGGCCGCGTGGGTGATGCCAAGGCGCTGCAATATCAGGGCGTGATCGACGAAAGCTCGCGCAATTGCGTGGTTTCCAATGGCCTCATCACCGTCAATATGGGCGTAGCGGGCCGTATCCTGCTCGGCCCCGGCGGCAAGCAGACCAGCGTCAACGCCCCCATCCGCTTTGCGGTGGAGCGCAATGGCGCCGCGGTATTCTCGGAAAAATACACGATACCGGTCTCCATCGTGCCACCGGCCGAGTCCGCGGAATTCTCCAAGGTGATCGAGAATGTCGCCATCCCCTATCTGGGCGGCGAAGAAATCACCATCTGGGTCGGCTTCGACACCAAGGGTTGATTGGTACTGTTTGAGAGCGGTACCCCCTCCTGACCTCCCCCATTATCAGGGGAGGTTAGGTGGGAACTCTCATGCCGCTACTCAGCCGCCTTCAAAGTTTCCGCCGGCTTTTCCCACTTCAAGATCGGGCTGCGTGCCGCCCGGGTCTCGTCCAGCCGGCGCCGTGGGGCCTTCATCGGCGCCGTGGTGAACCGCTCGACATTGCCCGCCTTGGCGTCGGCCGCCAGCTCTTCCATCACTGCGCAGAAGCGGTCCAGCGTCTGCTTGCTCTCGCTTTCGGTGGGTTCGATCAGCATTGCGCCATGCACGACCAGCGGGAAATACATGGTCATGGGGTGGAAGCCCTCGTCGATCAGCGCCTTGGCGAAATCGAGCGTGGTGACGCCCGTTCCGGCAAGGAAACTGTCGTCGAACAGCGCCTCATGCATGGTGGGGTAATCGCCGAACGGCACCGAGAAGGCATGGGCTAGCCGCGCCTTGATGTAATTGGCATTGAGCACCGCATCCTGCGCGGCCCGGGCGAGGCCATCGCCGCCATGGCTGAGCATATAGGTCAGCGCCCGGACATACATGCCCATCTGGCCCTGGAAGGCAGTGATGCGGCCCAGGGCTTCGCCTGTCGCATGCTCGACCAGTTCCAGGCCATTGCCGCCCTTGCGCACGAAAGGCACGGGCGCAAACGGCGCCAGCGCCGCCGAGAGCACCACCGGACCCGCGCCCGGCCCGCCGCCGCCATGGGGCGTCGAGAAGGTTTTGTGCAGGTTGATATGCATGGCGTCGATGCCGAGATCGCCCGGCCGCACCACGCCCATGATGGCGTTGAAATTGGCGCCGTCACAGTAGAAGAACGCCCCGGCCGCATGCACGGCTTCGGCAATCTCGATGACCTGGGGTTCGAAGAGGCCACAGGTGTTCGGATTGGTCAGCATGATCGCCGCCACGTCGGGCGACAGCGCATCCTTGACCGCCTGCACATCCACCGTGCCGTCGGTACGGGCCGGGATCGGCTTGACGGAATAGCCGAGGAAAGCGGCGGTGGCCGGATTGGTGCCATGGGCGCTTTCGGGCACCAGCACGATCTTGCGATGGCCCTGCCCGGCAGCATCCTGTGCGGCTTTGATCGCCATCATGCCCAGCAGCTCGCCATGAGCGCCGGCCTTGGGCGTCAGGGCCACGGCAGCGGTGTTGGTGAGGGTCATCAGCCAATGCGAAAGCTGGTTCATCAGCTCCAGCGCGCCCTGAACGGTCGAGACCGGCTGCAGCGGGTGGATGTCCGAGAAGCCGGGCAGCCGGGCCATTTTTTCGTTCAGCCGCGGATTGTGCTTCATGGTGCACGAACCCAGCGGATACATGCCGCTGTCGATCGAGTGGTTGAGGCGGCTGAGGCGCACATAATGGCGCATGGCCTCGGGCTCGGTAAGGCCGGCCAGGTCGAGCGGGGTCTTGCGCTCGAAGCCGCCCAGGCGGGCGGTCGAGATCGTCACGTCGGGCAGGTCGACGCCGGAATGCTCGGTGTCGCCGATCTCGAACAGCAACGGTTCATTGGGCAGCATGGCCGAGCCGGAAGTGGAGGCAAAGCCGGAAGTGCCCACGCCGGTGGGGCGGCCCTGATTGTTCATGCTCATGCCAGTTCCTCCGCCAGAGCGGTCGTCAGCGCCGCAATATCGGAGTCGGTGGTGAGTTCGGTCGCGGCCAATACGATGAGATTTGTCACGCTCGGATCGGCCGGCTCCAATCGGCTGACCGGCACGCCGGCGAGAATGCCGCGCTGCGCCAGGCGCTCGACCAGCGCCACGGCTGGCTGGGCGGTGCGGATGGTCATCTCGTTGAAGAAGGTCTTGTTGAGCACTTCGACGCCCGGCACGCCGGCCAGCGCATCGGCCAGCTTGCACGCATTGGCGTGGTTGAGGCGGGCGAGGCGGGTGAAGCCGGCTTCGCCCAGCAGGCCCATATGGATCGAGAAGGCCAGCGCACAGAGGCCGGAATTGGTGCAGATATTGCTCGTCGCCTTTTCGCGGCGGATATGCTGCTCGCGGGCGGAAAGCGTCAGCACGAAGCCGCGCTGCCCGTCGGCATCGACGGTCTCGCCGCAGAGCCGGCCGGGCATCTGGCGGATGAATTCCTTGCGCGTGGCCATCAGGCCCAGATAGGGGCCGCCGAAATTGAGCGCATTGCCGATCGACTGGCCCTCGGCCACCACGATATCGGCCCCGAGCGCGCCGGGGGCTTCGAGCAGGCCGAGCGAGACGATCTCGGTGATCACCACGATCAGCAGCGCACCCTTGGCATGGGCGGCGTCGGCGGCGGTTTTGATGTTGCGCAGGTGGCCGTAGAAGTCGGGCGTCTGCACCACGATGGCCGCGGTGGTCTCGTCGATATGGTCGAGAATATCGCCCTGGCCTTCGGGCGAGGCCGAGAGAATTTCGAGGTCCGCATCGTCCTTGAGATAGGCGCGGACCACGTCGCGATAGTGGGGGTGGAGGCCTCCCGACAGCACGATCTTGTTGCGGCGGGTCAGGCGGCGGGCCATCAGCACGGCCTCGGCCGTGCCGGTCGAGCCGTCATAAAGCGAAGCGTTCGCGACATCCATGCCGGTGAGCTTGGCCACCTGGGTCTGGAATTCGAACAGCATTTGCAGGGTGCCCTGCGAGATTTCCGGCTGGTAGGGGGTATAGGCCGTGAGCCATTCCGAGCGCTGGATCAGGTGGTCGACCGTCGCCGGAACATGGTGGCGATAGGCCCCGGCGCCGACGAAGAACGGACCATCGGCGCCGGCGTGGTTCTTGGCCGCCAGGGCCCGCATATGGGCTTCGACCAGGAATTCCGGGCTATGGGCGGGCAGGCTGAGGTCGAAGCTTTTGAGCGCCTTTTTGGGTACGGCGCTGAATAGGGCGTCGATATCGGCCGCGCCGATAACGCCAAGCATTTCAACGCGTTCGTGGTCGGAATGGGGGAGGTAGCGCATGGGTTTCTCAGGCTTCCTACTGCGTCAGTTCGGCATAGCCGGCAGCGTCGAGCAGGCCATCCAGCTCGCTGGCATCGGCAATGGCGAGCTTGAACATCCAGCCGGCATTCTCGGGATCAGTGTTCACCAAACCGGGCTCATTGGTTAGCAGACTGTTAACTTCGACGACGGTTCCGGTGATTGGCGCGTAGATTTCCGAGGCGGCTTTGACCGACTCGACGACGGCGGCCTCGTCACCCTTCTTGAACGCCTTGCCGACGGCGGGGAGTTCGACGAAGACGATGTCGCCGAGCTGCTCCTGCGCATAGGGCGTGATCCCCACAATGCCGGTCGCGCCCTCGACGCGGATATATTCGTGGTCAGGGGTGAACTTGGTGGTCATGGCAGATCCCTCAACTGGATTTGGTTTTGCGGAAATAGCGGTGGGGCACGAAGGGCATGGCGACGACGGTGCCGGACACCGACTTGCCGCGCACCATGGCGATCACGGGGGCGCCTTCATAGGCGTCGGAGGGCGGCAGATAGCCCATGGCGATGGGGGCATCGAGGCTGGGCGCAAAGCCGCCCGAGGTGACCTGGCCCATGACGCAGCCCGATTCATCGACCAGCTCGGCGCCCTCGCGAACCGGCAGGCGGCCCTCGAAGCGAATGCCGACGCGGACGCGGCTCAGCTCGCCGGAAAATTCCTTGAGAATACGCGCGGCGCCGGGGAAATCGGCGGCTTCGCGGCGGCGCTTGGAGATGGCGAAATTGAGCGCCGCCTCGGTGGGCGAAATGGTTTCGTTGAGGTCGTGGCCGTAAAGCGGCAGGCCCGCCTCGAGGCGCAGGCTGTCGCGGGCGCCAAGGCCGATCGGTTTGACGCGTTCGTCGGCCAGGAGCTTGTCCCAGAGCGCGGTGGCGAGGCTCGCTGGCGCCAGGATTTCAAAGCCATCCTCGCCGGTATAGCCCGACCGGGAGACGATGAGCGTGCGGCCTTCCCAGTCGAAGGGGCCATATTGCATGAAGCCCAGCTCCACTACGCCGGGGAGCATGGCGCTCAGCACGTCAATGGCTTCCGGGCCCTGCAGCGCCAGGAGGGCCTCGTCATCGGCGCGGGTGAGTTTGGCGCGGTCGCCGGCAGCCTCGGCGATATGGGCGAAATCGGCTTCCTTGGTCCCGGCATTGACCACGATATAGAGCGAGCCGGGATAGCGGGGCGAGCGGGCAACCATGAGGTCGTCCATAGTGCCGCCTTCGGGATTGAGCAGCAGCGTATAGCGAATCTGGCCGGGCTTGAGGCCGGCAATGTCGCCTGAGATCAGCGGCTCGATGATGGCGGCGATGGCGGCATGGTCGGCATCGGCATCGCCGCTGCGCTGCGCCAGCTCGAGAAAGCAGGGCCCCATATGGCTGACATCGAAGAGCCCGGCGTGCTCGCGGGTCCATTTGTGCTCGGCCATGATGCCGGGGGCATATTGCACCGGCAGATTATAGCCGCCAAAGGGCACCATGCGGCCGCCAGCAGCGACGTGCCGCTCAAAGAGCGGCGTGGTTTTGAGAATTTCGGCGGAGCTTTCGGCCATCAACGCTTCCCGGAAATGAACAAGGCGACACGACTACACTCGCCTTGCGGCGAATTCCGTGCCCCCTCTGTCCTCATCACCTGAGAGATTTCCCGGCTGAGCGCCGGTTGCTCCTTCGGTGGGACCCATGCCAAGGCGGGTCCGCTTTCCAGAGTTGTAGCGGTGCTGCGGTCCTTTTGCCTGAGAGTTTCCGGGGCGGTTGCTCCTTCGGCGCTGGAGAAAATCCAATCTCTCCCGCAGTCAGGCGCACCATGGTGGAGATTCTGGGGGGCGTCAATCGTGGGCTTACCACCAAGGGGTGTTTTGCCACTGCCTTCCTTCTCCCCTTGAGGGAGAAGGTGCCCGAAGGGACACCGAATTCGCGAAGGCGAATTTCGGTTGGGATGAGGGGGCCTCTTTCTGCACTTCTGGCATGGGATGGCGCAGTACCCCTCACCCTGACATTTCTGCTGAACGCAGAAATGTCGTCCCTCTCCCTCAAGGGGCGAGGGTAAAGGGGGTGGTGCAAACAAAAAGGGCGGACCCTGCGGCCCGCCCTCAAAATTCAATCCAGCCAAAGGCCTTAGTTCAGGCGGCTGCCCACATCGGCGATGGCGCGGTCGATGATCTGGCCGCCCTTCTTGGCCATTTCATCGGTGAGCACGGTGCGGGCCGCCTCGATGGCGACGTCGGCCGAGCGGCCGCGCACTTCGGCGATGGCCTGGGCTTCGGCCTGGGCGATCTTGTCTTCCACGGCGCGGGTGCGGCGGGCGACCAGGTCGGCCAGCGAGGCCTGGGCTTCGGCGGTGAGGCGTTCGGCCTCCTGCTTGGCGGCGGCGATGATGCCTTCGGCTTCCGATTCGGCGGCGACGCGCTTCTGCTCATATTCGACGAGCAGGGCGGCGGCTTCCTCGCGCAGCTTTTTGGCGGATTCCAGCTCGTCCGCGATCTGCTGGATGCGCTTGTCGAGCATCCGGCCGATAACGCGCGGCACGCCGAAATAGGTGACCAGCGCCAGGAACAGGACGAGCCCGACAGTGGCCCAGAAGCTATTGTCCATCCATTCCATCGTGCTTACTCCTTGCTCGCCTTGGCGACGGCCGCCTTGACGCCATCGGTGGGGATATCGCCGACGAGCTGGGTGACGACGGTTTGCGCCGTTGCGGCAGCGATTTCGTCGACATGGGTCATGGCTTCCGCCTTGGTTGCAGCAATCCGCGTTTCGGCGGCGCTGACCTTGGCCGAGAGATCGGCCTCCACGGCCTGGCGCTTGCTGGCCAGCTCGGCCTTGATGGCGTCGCTGGTCTGGGTGGCGATGCCCTGGGCCTTGGCCTTGGCTTCCGCCAGGGCCGTCTCATAGGCGGCAATGGCAGCGTCGGTCTTCTGCCGGTCGGCATCGGCTGCCTCGATATCGGCATCGATGCGGGCCTTGCGGTCGGCGAGGATGGAGCCGACGCGGGGCAGGGCCACCTTGCTCATCAGCAGGTAGAGCGCGGCGAAGGAAATCGCCAGCCAGAGCAATTGGCTGGGGAAAGTCGCCGGGTCGAACGGCGGGAAGACGCCCGAACCGTGATCGCCGCCATGCGCCTCGGTGGTGGCATGGGTATCGGCGGTCGGGTCGGCATGAGAGGGATCGGCATGGGTCGCATCGACCGCGCCATCGACATGTTCTTCAGCCGGGGCTGCTGCCTCTTGGGCGTAGGCTTGCGTTACCATCAGGTGAGGTCCCGTTAAATCCGGTCAGCCGGCCAAAGCCGGACGATAGAATGCAGCCGGGTTGGCCCCGGCTGCAGAAATGCATGCGGAACGCGCCTGAATTAGGCGACGAACAGCAGGATCAGGGCAACCAGGAACGAGAAGATGCCCAGAGCTTCGGTCATGGCCATACCGAAAATCAGGTTACCGGTCTGGCTCGGAGCAGCCGACGGGTTGCGCAGGGCGCCCGACAGGAAGTTCGAGAAG
>DATMSY010000200.1:0-13173 GCA_035565135.1 Devosia sp. | reverse complement strand
GGAGCAGCGGGGAGAGCGGCGGGCGGCTCCGGCAGTTTGCCGGGTAGCCGGGCACTGGGCCCGGTGGGTCCGCCGCGCCGATGATTACGCCGCTTGTGCGGCAGGTTGGCTGGTGCGGTTGTCGAGGAGGCCGCTCCAGAGGGTCAGCAGCACGGCGGCGCCGACCAGGATGGCGCCGACCCAGGGGGTGGCGATGAGGCCCAGCGGGGAATCCACCACGAGACCACCCAGCCAGGCGCCCACGGCAATGCCGAGATTGAAGGCGGCGATATTGAGGGCAGAGGCGACGTCGACCGCGCCGGGGCGGTGCCGCTTTGCGAGCTGGACCACATAGAGCTGCAAGCCCGGCACATTGGCAAAGGACAGGAAGCCGAGCGCGGCGAGAGTTATCAGGGCCAGGACGGGCGAGATGGCGGTGAAGGAGAAGAGCACCAGCACGGCGGCCTGGAGGGCAAAGAGAATGGTCAGCGCCTTGACCGGGTCGCGATTGGCGATCCTGCCGCCGGCGAGATTGCCTGCCGCGATGGCGAGGCCGTAGAGCACCAGGGTGAGGCTGACATTGCCTTCGGAAAAGCCGGTGACCTGCTGCAGGATGGGCGCGAGGAAGGTGAAGGTGACGAAGGTGCCGCCATAGCCCAGGGCGGTCATGGCAAAGGCCAGCAGCAGGCGGCCGCTGCCCAGCACGCGCAGCTGGTCGATGAGGCTGGCCGGCGGCGCCTTGGCGAGATTGGCGGGCAGCAGGGCGGCAATGCCGATAAAGGCGACGGCGCCCAGGCTCGAAACGGCCCAGAAGGTGGCGCGCCAGCCAAAGGTCTGGCCGATAAAGGTGCCCAGTGGGACCCCGGTGACAATGGCCACGGTGAGGCCGAGAAACATCATGGCGATGGCCGAGGCGCGGCGATTTTCCGGCACCAGATCGGCGGCGATGGTCGCGCCGACCGAAAAGAAGACGCCATGGGCGAAGGCGGAGAAAACGCGGGCGACGAGGAGGGCCTCATAGCCGGGGCTGAGCGCGGCGGCGGCGTTGCCGGCAATGAACAGCGCCATGAGGCCGAGCAGCAGGGGCTTGCGCTCGACGCGGCCGGAAAGGGCGGTGAGAATGGGGGCGCCGAAGGTGACGCCCAGGGCATAGACGCTGACGATGAGGCCGGCGAGCGGCAGGGTGATGCCGAGATCGTTGGCCACGGTGGGCAAGAGGCCGACAATAACGAATTCGGTCGTTCCGATCGCATAGGCGGCGATCGTCAGGGCAAAAATGGCGATGGGCACTTGGGACTTCCTTCCGGAAATGACGGCATGGCGGCTCCTGGCCGCGACTTGACCCGGAAAATGATCCTTCGCCACTTGCGCAACAATCGGTCGTGATGTCCAAATACCTGTGAACTAAATTCAAAGGTGGGCCGTGGTCGATAGTCGCAGCGGGGAGATGGACGTGTTCGTGACCGTGGCTGAACAGGGCAGTTTTTCCGAAGCTGCGCGGCGGCTGCGGCTGACGCCATCGGCGGTGAGCAAGCTGGTGACGCGGATCGAGGATCGGCTACAAGCGCGGCTCTTCTTCCGCTCGACACGGGCGCTGCGATTGTCGCCGGAAGGCGAGGCCTATCTGGCGCGGGCGCGGCTGATTCTGGCTGAGATCGAGGATGCCGAACGCAGCATTGCCGATGGCGCTTCGGCCCGACCACGGGGCAAGTTGCGGGTCAGCGTCTCGGTGGGGTTCGGCGTCACCTATATCGTGCCGATGATGCCCGAATTCCTGCGCTGTTATCCCGATATCGAGCTCGACCTGCTGCTGAGCGACACGATAGTCGATCTGCTGGAGGAGCGCGTGGACATTGCTTTGCGGTCGGGGCCACTGCACGATTCAAGCCTCAAGGCCCGGAAAATCCTGCAATGCGACCGCGTTATCGTGGGCGCTCCGGCCTATCTCGAGGCCCATGGAATTCCGCGCCATCCGGGAGAGCTGGACGCTCACAATTGCATGACGCTGAGCCAGATGCGCAATTTCGACCATTGGCCGTTCCGCCTGCCCTCGGGGCAGGCCGTGGAACAGCCGGTATCGGGGACATTCCAGACCAATAACGGACCAACGTTACGGCAATTGTGCCTGGCGGGGGTCGGGCTGGGCCGGGTGGGACGGTTCAATGTGCAGGCCGATATCGATGCGGGACGACTCGTGCCGGTGCTGGAGGATTTTTATGCCGGGGATGATGAACTGATCCACGCGCTTTATGCGCCGCATCAGCATCTTGCGGCCCGGGTGCGGGCATTCATCGACTTTCTGGTCGAGCGGGTGGCCGCAAGCCATATCGACAGCCATTGAAATCTGATATATCAATGAATCAACGTCATCTCTGCAAAGGACCGCGCCGTTGACTGCTGCCATGACCAAAATCCGCCAGGCCCTGACCGGCATTTCCGGCGTGCCCGTTACCCCCTATGCAGCAGACGGATCGGTCAATGGGCCGGGGCTGACAGCGCTGATTTCCCGGCTGGCCGGGGCGGGCGTGCATAATCTGATGGCGGCGGGCAATACGGGCGAATTTTTCGCGCTGTCGCTGGAGGAAGTGCGGCTGGTGCATCGGCTGACCGTGGAAGCGGCGGATGGCAAGAGCCTGGTCAGCGCGGCGGTGGGGCGCTCGCTGGTCGAGGCCAAGGCTTTGGCGCGGGACGCCATTGCGGCGGGCGCCGACGCCATCATGGGGCATCATCCCATGGACCCCTTTGCAGCGCCGGCGGCACAGGCGCGGTATTTCCTCGAACTGGCCGATGCCAGCACTGTACCGGTGATCGCCTATGTCCGGTCCGACACCATGGCCGTCGCCGATTTTGCGCTGTTGGCGCGGCACGGCAATATTGCCGGCATTAAATTCGCCTCGCCCAATCTGATGCTGCTGGCCGAGGTGATCCGCGCCACCAGGGATGCGCCGGCCATCTGGGTGTGCGGGCTGGCCGAGGGTTGGGCACCGGCCTTTTATGCCATGGGCGCACGCGGCTTTACCTCGGGCCTGGTCAATGTGTTTCCGCAGCGCTCGCATGCCATTCACCGGGCGCTTGAGGGCGGCAATTATGCCGAGGCGCGGCAACTGATCGACGGGATTGCCGGGTTCGAGGCGATGCGGACCAAATATGGCAATGGGGCCAATGTGACGGTGGTCAAGGAAGCGCTGGGCATTCTGGGCGAGGCTGTGGGGCCGGTGCGCAAGCCGGGGCTCGAGGCGCTCAATGATGAAGAGCGCGCGACCTTGCGGGCGATCGTTGAAAGCGTGGCCAAGGCAGAGCGTTCATGAAGATCACGGCGCTCAAGACCTATATGCAGCGGGTCGACGACCGGCCGCGGCTGCTGGTCAAGATCGAGACGGATGAAGGCATTTCCGGCTGGGGCGAGGCCTATAATCATGGGCCCGACTGGGCGCTGCCGCCGCTGCTTGAATATCTCTTCGGACAGATCGTGGGCGAGGACCCGCGGCGGGTGGAATTTCTCATTCTCAAACTCAACCAGCAATGCCGGTTTCCGCCCGGGGCGCTGGGGCTGGCGGCCATATCGGTGATCGACCATGCGCTGTGGGATATTGCGGGCAAGGCGGCGGGCCTGCCGGTCTATATGCTGTTGGGCGGCAATGTGCGGGACCGGGTCAAGGTCTATTGCGGCGTCTACACGGCGCCCGATCCGGAAGCAGCGAAGGACCAGACGGCCGAACTGAACGAAAAATACGGCTATACCGCCTTCAAGCTCAGCCCCTATCGGCGCGATCTGCATGAAGGGCGCTGGGGCGAGCTGGTCCGGGAAACCGGCGATTATTTCGGGCGGGTGCGCGAATTGACGCCCAGCCATTTCGAATTCGCCTTCGATGCCCATGCCAAGATTTTCGAGCCCTATCAGGCTATTCAATTGGCCCAGGCGCTGGCGCCCTATGATCCCTATTTCTACGAGGAACCGATCCGGCCCGAACATATCCCGGCCTGGCGGGAGCTCAAATCCAAGGTCAATGTGCCGCTGGCGACGGGCGAATCGCTCTATAACCGCTTCGAATTTCTGTCGCTGCTCTCGGCGGGCGGGGCGGACATTATCCAGCCCGACATTTGCGTCGTGGGTGGGATCAGCGAAATGCGCCGCATCGCTGCCATTGCCGAGGCGCATTATGTGACGGTCGCGCCGCACAATCCGATGGGGCCGTTGGCGACGGCGGTCAATATCCATTTCTGCGCCGCCCAGCCCAATTTCAAGGTGCTGGAATTCAAGCCGCATATCCACGCGCCCTGGGCGATCGACCCCTATATTCCGGTGGATGGGCATATGGAGCTGCGGCCCGACCGGCCCGGCTTCGGCATCGAGATCGACGAGGCCGTGCTGGAGCGGGACGATTATATCCACTGGGAGCGCAAGGTGACGCGCAAGCCGGATGGATCGACCGCTTATCCCTAGGGCCGATTGACTTCCGCCCGGCGCTCTAGGAGAACGGCAGAGGGGCGCCTAGGGAGCATGTCGTGAGCGTGGATTTTTCGCGGGTGAGCCGTTGATGGCCATTCCCAATGCTGTTGCGGGCCTGTTGCGGCGTCCGGCCAGGCTGGGCGATGAGGTTTATAGCGCCATTTTCGCGCGCATCATGTCGGGCGAGATCCCGGCCGGCGGGCGGATCGGCGTTGATGCCTTGGCGCGGCAATTGGGCGTGTCGCAGACGCCCATCCGCGAGGCGCTAGGGCGGCTCGAGGCCGAGGGTCTGGTCAGCAAGACCCATCTGGTAGGCTATAGCGTTGCTCCGCAATTGAGCCCGCGCCAGCTGGCGGCGCTCTATGAAATGCGGCTTTTGATCGAGCCCTTTGCGGCGCGCAAATGCGCCGAGATCATGAGTGATGCGGTGATTGCCCAGCTCGAAGCGCTCTGCGCCGACATGGCCGAATTGGCCAATGCCGAGGGGCTGGATGCCTATGCCCAGTTCGGGCAGCTCGACATGGCGTTTCACGACCAGATCGCGGTGAGCGCGGATAATGAATTGCTGCTGCAGGCGCTGGCGGGGCTGCATTCCCATGTCCATCTGTTCCGGCTGGTGCGCGAGGCCAAGGTGACGCGCACGGTGCTCGACGAACATGAAGCGCTGGTGGCGGCCATCAAGGCGCGCGATCCCGATGGCGCCGAACGGGCGATGCGGACCCATATCGAGCGTTCGCATGCCCGGTTCACGGCGCAATAGCGCTGTGGCGGCAAACCGCCTAAGCTGGCGGCAAGGTTGAGTTGGAGCCTCCTATGAGTTCTCGTATCGTACCCGTCATCCTGGCCGGCGGCCAGGGAACGCGGCTATGGCCGATGTCGCGGGCGGCGCGGCCCAAGCAGTTTTTGCCGCTGACGGGGGCGCAAAGCCTGTTCCAGCAGACCCTGGCGCGAGTGGGTGATGGCGAGGTCTATGCGCCCGCCATCATCATCACCAATGCCGATTATCGCTTCATCGTGGCCGAACAGGCCAATGAAATGGGCGCGCCCCTGGCCGGGGTCTTGCTCGAGCCGGTGGCGCGCAATACGGCCGTGGCGATCGCGGCGGCGGCGGTTTATGCGCGCAACGCGTTTGGGGCCGATGCGGTGCTGCATGTGCTGCCATCGGACCACGATGTGGCGGTGGATGCGGGGTACCTGCTGGCCGTACAGCAGGCGGCGGCAGCGGCGGCCGAGGGGCGGCTCGTAACCTTCGGCATTGTGCCCACGGCGCCCGAGACGGGCTATGGCTATATCAAGGCCGGTGCGGAGCTGGGCGAGGGCGTCAGCGCGGTCGAGCGGTTTGTCGAAAAGCCGGATCTGGCGCGGGCCGAGCAGATGCTGGCGACAGGTGGATATCTCTGGAATTCCGGCATGTTCATGATCGGGGCAGAGGCGTTCCTGGCCGAATGCGCGGCGCTGTCGCCCGATACGCTTGCGGCGGCCAGTGGCGCGGTCGAGGCGGCGCGGATCGATCTCGATTTTGTGCGGCTCGAGGAAGCGGCATTCGCTACGGCGCCCAATATTTCGGTCGATTACGCGATTTTTGAAAAAACCGGCCGGGCGGCGGTGGTGGCGGTCAGTTTCGGCTGGTCGGACCTGGGCAGCTGGGACGCGGTGTGGAAAGCGCAGGCGCATGACGAAGCGGGCAATGCCGGCAGCGGCTCGGTCACCTTCAGCCACACCGCCAATTCGCTTGTTGTCACCGACCATGCCCATGTGGCGGTCGAGGGGCTCAATGATATCGCTGTCATTGCCAGCGAAGACGCGATCTATGTCGGCAAGCTCTCCGAAGCGCAAAAAGTGGGGCCGCTGGTCAAGCTTTTGCGCGCGGGCAAGGACACTGTCGGCCTCACCGAAATTCACCGCACGGCCTACCGGCCCTGGGGCGGCTATTCCTCGGTGCTCAATGGCGAGCGGTTTCAGGTCAAGCGGCTTTTCGTCAAGCCGGGCAAGAAGCTGAGCCTGCAAAAGCACCATCACCGCTCCGAGCATTGGGTCGTGGTGCGGGGCACGGCCGAAGTGACGCTGGATGGCGTCGTGACCATGCTCAGTGAAAACCAGTCGATCTACCTGCCGCTGGGCTGCACGCACCGCTTGGCCAATCCGGGCAAGATCGAGCTGGAGCTGATCGAGGTGCAGACCGGGTCCTATCTAGGCGAGGATGATATCATTCGGATCGAGGATGAGTTCGGGCGGGCTTAGGTCTGCTCAACAGGCCACGACGTTCACCGCAAGGCCGGCGAGGCTGGTTTCCTTGTAGCGTTCCGACATGTCGAGCCCCGTCTGGCGCATGGTTTCGATGCAGGCGTCGAGGGGGACGGCGTGGGTGCCGTCGCCTTTGAGGGCGAGCGAGGCGGCGGTGACGGCTTTGACGGCGCCGAAGGCGTTGCGTTCGATGCAGGGGATTTGCACGAGGCCCGCAACGGGGTCGCAGGTCATGCCTAGATGGTGTTCGAGCGCGATTTCGGCGGCGTTTTCGACCTGTTCGGGCGTGCCGCCCATAATGGCGCAAAGCCCGGCGGCTGCCATGGCCGAGGCGGAGCCGACTTCACCCTGGCAGCCCACTTCGGCGCCGGAAATCGAGGCATTATGCTTGATGATGCCGCCAATGGCGGCGGCGGTCAGCAGATAATCGCGCACGGCCTGGGGGCCGGCAGCGGCGTTGAATTTGAGGAAATAGCGCATCACGGCGGGAATGACCCCGGCCGCGCCATTGGTGGGCGCGGTGACGACGCGACCGCCGGCGGCATTTTCCTCGTTGACCGCCATGGCGTAAAGGCTGAGCCAGTCATTGGCCATCAAGGGCGTCAGCTCGTTGCGCTGCCATTGGGCATCGAGCTGGAGAAAGATGGAGCGGGCGCGGCGCTTGACATTGAGCCCGCCGGGCATGACGCCGTCCTGGGCCAGGCCCCGGTCGATGCAGGCGCTCATCACGCTCCAGATTTCATCGATCCCACGATCGAGCGCAAGGCGGTTGCGGGTGGCTTCCTCGTTGGCGCGCTTCATGGCGGCAATGGAGAGACCCGAGGCGGCGGCCATGGCCAGCATGTCCTGGGCATGGGCAAACGGGTAGGGCACGTCGGCCTGGGCGGGCGAGGCGCCCTTGAGGGCTTCGAGCTCCTCGGCGCTGACGACGAAGCCGCCACCGATGGAGAAATAGGCCCGGCGCAGCAGCAATTGGCCATCGGTGTCATAGGCGGCAAATTGCAGCCCATTGGGGTGGCCGGGCAGGGCCGTCTTGCGATCGAAGACCAGATCGATTGCCGGGCGGAAGCGATAGGGCGAATGGCCGGGCGGATGAACCATGCCGGTCGCCCCGACCTGGGCGATGATAGTGTCCATCTGGTCGGGATCGACGGTCTTGGGGTCTTCGCCGCAAAGGCCCAGAATGACGGCGCGGCCGCTGCCATGACCGAGGCCGGTATAGGCGAGCGAGCCATGCAGGCTCGCCGTCAGCGCGGCGGCGCGGGCATTGGCGGGGCGGGGGCGATCGCTGTGCTTGAGCTCATCGAGAAAGCGCCTGGCGGCGGTCATCGGCCCCATTGTGTGGGAGCTCGATGGCCCGATGCCGATCTTGAAGACGTCGAAAATCGATAGGAACATGGGCGTATAGTGCATGGAACGCGGCGGGGCGCAACGCGACTATCGTTTCCCATTGGGCAACAGTGCGTGACGTCCAGGCGCGATTGTGTCGAGCCATGCCTTCCCCGATATCGGAGGCAATACAGCAGGAGACAGATCATGGCCGATTACCACTATCGTGAAGGCAAGGGCGCCGATGCCGCTTCGCCGCTCTTTGTGCTTCTGCATGGCACGGGCGGGGACGAGAACCAGTTTTTCGAGCTGGGCGGGCAATTGCTACCCGGCGCGCGGATTATTACGCCGCGGGGCGATGTCAGCGAGCATGGCGCGCTGCGCTATTTCAAGCGCATGGGGGAAGGTGTCTATGACATGGCCGACCTGGCGCTGCGGACGCGGCAGATGGTCGAGTTCGTTACGGCGCTGCGGGATGAGGGGCAGCCAGCTCGGGTCATCGGGTTGGGTTATTCCAACGGGGCCAATATTCTGGCCGCGGTGCAGTTTGCAGCGCCCGAGCTGTTCGATGCGACGGTGCTGATGCATCCGCTGATCCCGTTCACGCCGCCGAAGGTGGATTTTGGGGGGCGGCGGGTGCTGATCACGGCGGGGCAGCGCGATCCGATGGCGTCCGTGGCGATGACCGAGGGGCTGGGCGATTATTTCAAGGCGCATGGAGCGGCGGCGGAAGTATTCTGGCATACCGGGGGGCATGAATTGCGGCAGGAGGAATTGCGGGCGGCGCAGGGATTTTTGGCGGGCACTCGCTAGCGCGCCGCTCTGTGGAGGTGACGAGATGGCGTCGGATCGCCGTCTCAAACCAGCCCATGCTCTTCCATCGCGCTCTGCTCGTCGGGGGTGACATAGGCGAAGATTTTGGGTTCGCCGCTGGCGATGGTGACGAAGTAGAAATTGGTGAAGGTGACGTGGCCGCTTTTGCCTGCCTTGTTGGTATAGGCAAAGTCCCAATCGACATCGGCGATGGCGTGCAGATCGTCGAGCGCGGTCACGATGAGGCCTTTGACGGTCATGTGCTTGCCCCCGACCTCGCGGTAATGGGCGAAGCCCTTCGGGATCTGCTGGCGGAAGGTATTGTCATTGGGGCCGCCCATGACGCCTCTGGGGCTGGAGCCGACGAAATAGTCGGCAAAGGCCGCGGCGTGGCCGCCGGCATCCTCGATGGGCGGGTTCTGCAGGGCATTTTCGCTGCGCTGGCCGTAGCGGTCGAACAGGCGGCGCACCTTGGTTTCGAGCGGGCTCATCGTTTTCTCCTTGCGTTGCGTTGGCACAACGCAAGCCGAAGCCATCGGGTTCAACTGCCTGTGCAGGCGGTCATATTCCTGCCGGAAGGGGGTGATCTTGGAAACAAAAGCTGCAACAACGGCCGGGCGATGTGCGGAGAACGAAGATGAGCAAGTCGATCAAGGTAATGAGCGCGCTGGCCATGCTGAGCGCAATGACGGCCCCGGCAACGGTCGTGGTGCCAGCGGCGGCGGCGAGCTTTGATTGCAGCAAGGCTTCGACCCCCTATGAGCAGGCCATTTGCGGGCGGCCCGAATTGTCGGCGGCCGATGACGTGCTGGCCAAGAGCTTTGCCACGGCCATTGGCGGGCTGACCAAGGAAGGGACCGAGGCCATGCGCGCCAGCCAGCGGGTTTGGCTCGATTATGCGCAGCGGGTCTGCACCGATAACGCGACGCCGCTGACTAGCGGCAGCTATGATGACGAGGGGGCTTCGTGCCTGCTCGAAAAGCTCAAGGCGCGCAGCCAGGTGCTGGAAGCCAGCCGCATGATGGGCGGGCACCGCTTCTACATCGTCTCGCAATATCGGGCCATGCCGGACCCCAATGAGGCGGATAATCCGGATTCCTACTGGAAAGTGTCCAGCCACGAAATGAGCTATCCGCTGCTCGATCACGACGATCCGCTGGCGGAAAATTTCAACGGCTTCATGAAGCAGAATTGGGCGGCGATTGCCGGGGCGGGTGGCGATGCGGCCGAGGATGCCAGCGCCGATGTCATGGACAGCGCCGTGGTCAAGCAGGTGCTCAATTCGCGCATTACGCTCGAGACCAATAGCTATTGGTACGGCCATGGCGCCGCGCATGGCAATGGCGCGATCCGGTATCTGCATTATTTCGTGCCCGAGAACCGGGCGCTCCTGGCCAGCGATGTCTTTGCCGGCGAGGGCTGGGAAAAGACGCTGCTCAACCTGGCGCTGGCCCGGCTCGAACAGGAGCATGGCGATTGGCTGCAGCTGCCCGATAATGATGAGATCATCGAAAAGATCGTCACCGATCCGGCGCGGTGGAGCTTTGACGACGATTATGGGCTGGTGATCCAGTTCAACCAGTATGAAGTGGCTGCCTATGCCTATGGCGCGCCCACGATCACCATTTCCTGGGACGATCTGGAGGCGATCAAGGCCGACAATCAGGACAAGGTGCGCTACGGCAATTAGGCGCGCAGATCCGCCCATTCGGGGTGGCGGCGGAACTGGGCGACCACATAGGAGCAGACCGGGGTGATCTTGAACCCCTGTTCCCTTGCATCGGCAATAGCCTGATTGACCAATTTGGCGGCAATGCCGCGGCCTTCATATTCGGGCGGCACGCCGGTGTGGTCGATGATAATCGTGCCATCGGCTTGCTTGCGGAAGGTCATTTCTGCGTCATAGCCGGGCGCCAGATGGATGACGTAGCGGCCCCTTGTGGGGCCATCTTCGCGCTGCACGACCAGTTCGGTTTCACTCATCGATCTCACTCCTGTTGAGCCCAATGTGGGGGCTGGCATTCACAAGCTCAATGGACGGCGTCCGAATTGCCCCAGCGGGCCTGGATCGAGCGGCCGAGGCCTCCCAGCCAGGGGGCGAAGAACAGCAGGATGCGGCGGTGGTAGTGCAGGAGGAGGAACAGCACGGTCAGCACCAGCGCGCCCACCACGATAACCAGTTCGAGCGAGAGGCCGATGGATTTGAGCCACGCCGTCAGCAGCATGCCGGGCAGGATGTGAGCAGCGGCCCAGGCAAAGGCCGAGGTCACGTTGATGATGGTGAAATGACCATAGCGCATGCCCATAATCCCAGCGACGCCGGGGATGACCGCTTTGACGCCGGGAATGAAGCGGCCGATGAATACGGCCTTGCCGCCATGGCGGGCGAAGAACACTTCGCCCCGCGTGATCAGATCGACGTGGTTGCGGAAGGGCCAGATGGTCTTGATCTTGTCCTTGAGGAAATGGCCGATCGTGTAGGAAATGGCGTCGCCGATAATGGCGCCGATCACGGCGGCAAAATAGACTTCCCAGAAGGGCAGCCGGCCCTCGGCAATAATCCCGCCGGCCATCAGCAGTACCGGGGTCGAGGGCACGAAAAGCCCGAGGATGAACACGGCCTCGCCGATGGCGACGGCGAAAATGAACCAGAAGGTCAGCCAGAAATTGCCGGAAATCGCGTCGAGGAAAGTCTCGAGATAGAGCGCGACCGAATGGAAGAACTCGAACATTAAACTGCATGCCCCGCAGGACTGGTAAGCGGTGCGAAGTGCCCGCCGGAGATTGACTTATGGCGGGTGAAGCACCCAGGCTCAAGCACCATCACACTGGAGTTATGCATGAGCGCGCCGATTTATCACATGGTGGCTTCCGGGCCACGGCCAGTGGCCCCGTTTTCCCATGCCGTCGAGGTCGATGGCTGGGTGTTCGTGACCGGGCAGATGCCCACCGATCCGGAAGCGCCCGATGCGCCCCTGCCGGCGGGGATCGAGGCGCAGACGCGGCGCGTGGTGGAGAATTTGCGAATAGTGCTGGGGGGCATCGGGCTGGGGCTCGAACATGTGACCATGGCGCGCATCTATCTCACCGAATTTGAACGCGACTATGACGGGCTCAATGCGCTGTGGCCGAGCTTTTTCGAGCCGGGAAAGCTGCCGGCGCGGACCACGGTAGGCGTGACCGCGCTGGCTGTGGGAGCGCTGGTGGAGATTGATCTGGTGGCGAAAAGGCCAGATTAGGTCTCCTTTCTCTCCCTCCCACCGTGTCACCCGGCGGAGGCCGGGGCCCATCCTGAGATGCTGCCCCAGCCGCAAGGTTTGTGGGTGGCGGTCATCAGGCGACCTGGCGGCGGTTTTCGCATCTCGAGATGGGTCCCGGCCTGCGCCGGGATGACATCGTGGATGGGGCGGGATTTTGCCCGATACTAGCCTCAGGCGCTGTACGCCTTCACATTCTGCTGCTGTTCGCCGAGGCCCTCGATGCCCAGGCGCATGACGTTGCCATGCTTGAGCCAGACCGGGTTTGGCTTGATGCCCATGCCGACGCCGGGGGGCGTGCCGGTCGAGATGATGTCGCCGGGCTGCAGGCTCATGAATTGGCTGACATAGGCCACCACATTGGCGACGCCGAAGATCATCGTTTTGGTCGAGCCGTTCTGATAGCGGTGGCCATCGACATCGAGCCACATGCCCAGCTTTTGCGGGTCGGCGACTTCGTCCCTGGTGACGAGCCAGGGGCCGATGGGGCCGAATGTGTCGCTGCCCTTGCCCTTGTCCCAGGTGCCGCCGCGTTCGGTCTGGAAATGGCGTTCGCTGACGTCGTTGACCACGCAATAGCCGGCGACGTAATCGAGCGCGTCCTTTTCCTCGATATAGCGGGCTTCCTTGCCGATGATGACGCCCAGTTCGACTTCCCAATCCGGCTTGATCGAATTTTTGGGGATGATCACATCGTCATTGGGGCCGATAATGGCGCTGGTGGCCTTCATGAAGATGATGGGCTCGGCCGGGATGGCGGCGCCGGTTTCAGCGGCATGGTCGGCATAGTTGAGGCCGATGCAGATGAACTTGCCGACATTGGCGACACAAGGGCCGATGCGCTGACCGGCATCGAGCTTGGGCAGGACGCCGATATCGGTGGCGCGGATGCGGGCCAGGCCTTCAGGCGTTAGCGTCTCTCCGCCGATATCGCCGACAATGCCGGAGAGGTCGCGGATCGAGCCATCTTCGGCCAGGATTGCCGGCTTTTCGGCACCCTTGGCGCCAACACGAAGCAGTTTCATAGGTTAGGTCTCCAGTATTTTTAGTGCTGCAAATGGTCGGAGGCCGGCTTACCCCCTCCTAGCCTCCCCCTGATAG
>DATMSY010000199.1:0-32245 GCA_035565135.1 Devosia sp. | reverse complement strand
GCCCAGGCGGCGCTCGATGGCCAGCGGCAGCAGCGCCACGGGCTGGCCGCCCTGGCGAATGAGCGCGATGGCGATGCGGTCCGCCGTTTCGGTGCCCGAAGCGATCAGCGCCGCAACCCAGTCGAAGCGCTGATAGGGCGTGAGGATGGCTTGCTGCTCAAGCGCACGCCAAGCGGCATTGGCCGCTTCGAGCGTGTCGAACAGCACAAAATCCAGGTCCGGTCCGGCCGTCTCGGCCGGGCTCGATTGCATCTGCCCCGAAAGCAAGCTCATCCGTAGGGGCGCACTCCATCTTCGTCACTAGCCGCAGGGGCACGATAGGGGCAAAAGGGCACGAATTGATTAATCGGGGCGAGTAATACCGTGCCACGACCTCTTCCTTCGACAGGCTCAGGATGAGGTCTACTGGGTATGCCGTGATCTAAAAGTAGACCTCATGGTGAGCTTGTCGAACCACGAGGTCGTGGCTCCGGTCCGCATTTCTTGACTCCGGCGCCGCTTTCCCCTAAAGCCACCCCATTCATCAGGCTTTGTTCCTGACCAGCCGACCGGGACCCCAAGGGTATAAAGCGATCCCGGAGGCCACCATCCGCCAGCGCGTTGCGCCCGCGGGTGGGTTTGGCGTTTGGACTGATGGATACCATATGGCTCACTGGACGAGCGAAGCGAGGACCCCGGCGATCATTCGCCGCCCCCGCGGAGGGCCAGCGAAGCCGCCAGCGCGGATTTAGCGCGTCGGTGGCGTAGCGGTGCGGCCCGTGAGCGAAAGGGAATAAAATATGTTCGAGAGCCTTTCCGACCGGCTTGGCAAAATCTTCGATGGACTGCGTGGCCGCGGTGCGCTCAATGCGGCCGATGTCGATGCGGCGCTGCGCGAAATCCGCCGCGCGCTGATCGAGGCCGACGTGTCGCTCGAAGTGGTCCGCGCCTTTGTCGAGCAGGTCAAGGACCGTGCCGTTGGCGTCGAAGTCACCCGTTCGGTGACACCGGGCCAGCAGGTGGTCAAGATCGTTCATGACGAGCTGGTCGCCGTTCTGGGCGAGACCGCCGTCGCGATCGACCTCAATGCGCCGGCGCCCGTCACCCTGTTGATGGTGGGCCTGCAGGGTTCGGGCAAGACCACGACCACGGCAAAAATCGCCAAGCGCCTCAAGGAACGCCAGAAGAAAAAGGTGCTGCTGGCTTCGCTCGACACGCGCCGTCCGGCGGCTATGGAGCAGCTGGCTGTGCTCGGCGAGCAGGTCGGTGTCGATACGCTTCCGATCGTTGCCGGCGAAAATCCGGTCCAGATTGCCCGCCGCGCCGAGCGCGAGGGCCGGCTGGGCGGCTATGACGTGCTCATTCTCGATACCGCGGGTCGCACCCATATCGATGAAGAGCTGATGGCCGAAACGGCCGAGATCAAGGCCATCGCCAAGCCGCATGAAATCCTGCTGGTCGTCGATGCCCTCACCGGCCAGGACGCGATCAATGTGGCGCGCAGCTTTGATAGCCGGCTCGATGTAACCGGTATTGTCCTCACCCGCGTCGACGGCGATGGCCGTGGTGGCGCGGCGCTCTCGATGCGGGCGGCGACCGGCAAGCCGATCAAGCTGATCGGTACGGGCGAAAAGATGGACGGGCTGGACGATTTCCACCCCTCCCGTATCGCCGACCGCATTCTGGGCATGGGCGACATCGTCTCGCTGGTCGAAAAGGCCGCCGAGCATGTGTCGGCCGAAGATGCCCAGCGCATGGCCAAGAAGCTCAAAAAGGGCTCCTTTGACCTCGATGACCTGCGCAACCAGCTGATCCAGATGAAGAAGATGGGCGGCATGGGCGGGCTCATGGGCCTGATGCCGGGCATGGGCCAGATGAAAAAGGCCATGGCCGGCGCCAATATCGACGAGAAGGTGTTCGATCGCCAGATCGCCATCATCAATTCGATGACCAAGAAGGAACGGGCCGAGCCCGACCTGCTCAATGCCTCCCGCCGCAAGCGCATTGCCGCCGGCGCCGGTGTCGAGGTCAGCGAGATCAACAAGCTCGCCAAGCAGCACCGCCAGATGGCCGATATGATGAAGAAGGTCTCCAAGGGCGGCATGGGCGCGCTTGGTGGCATGTTCGGCGGCAAGATGGGCGGGATGCTCGGCGGCATGCCGGATATTTCCAAGATGGACCCGGCCCAGCTCGAACAGATGGCCCGCCAGGCCGGTATCGATCCCAAGCAGCTGCAGGGCCTGCCCCAGGCCCAGCCGCAGATCGCCCAGAAACTGCCCAGCGATGTCGGCTCGCTGCTCAAATCCGCTCCCGGCCTGCCAGGCCTGGGTGGTGCTCCCCGTTTCCCCGGCCTTCCCGGCCTGGGCAAGAAGAAATAATCGATTTAGCTAACCTCAAGGAAAACGAAAATGTCCCTCAAGATTCGTCTCGCCCGTGGCGGCACCAAGAAGCGCCCCTTCTACCACATCGTGATTGCCGATGCCCGTTCGCCCCGCGATGGCCGTTTCATCGAAAAGATCGGCACCTTCAATCCGCTGCTGGCCAAGGACGCTGAAAACCGCGTCGTGCTGAACGCTGAACGCGCCACCCACTGGGTCGGCGTTGGCGCCCAGCCGACCGACCGCGTGCTGCGTTTCCTCGACGCTGCCGGCATTGCCAAGCGCGACGCCCGCAACAACCCGAACAAGGCCAAGCCCGGCGCCAAGGCTACCGAGCGCGCCGAAGAAAAGGCCGCCAAGGCCGCTGCCGCCAATGCTCCCGCCGAGGAAGCTTCGGCCGAGTAATTTTGGTCGGTTCTGAATGAAAAAGCCCCGGTGCGTGAGCGCCGGGGTTTTTGTTTTGAGCGAGATCGCCGACAGCCACCGGCCCGGCACCTCCCCCTTGACGGGGGAGGTTGGGAGGGGGTGCATGAGCCCCGATGGACCGGGCCAACCGCCCCCACCCTTGATCCCTCCCCGCAAGGGGGAGGGTGACGACTGAGAGTTTTGGGTTTTTAAGCCTTGAGCTTGGCCAGAACCGCCGCGCCCATCTCTTCCGTACCAACCGTCTTGCGATTGTCCTGGGCGATATCACCCGTGCGCAACCCGTCGCTGAGCACCGCCGAGATGGCGTTTTCGATCCTGGTGGCCAGTTCGATCATGCCAAAACTGTAGCGCAGGGCCATGGCCACCGAAGCGATCATGGCGATGGGATTGGCAATGCCCTTGCCGGCAATGTCGGGGGCCGAGCCGTGCACGGGTTCATAAAAGGCCTTGCGCTTGCCGGTGACCGGATCGGGGGCGCCGAGCGAGGCCGAGGGCAGCATGCCGAGCGAGCCGGTGAGCATGGCAGCGACGTCGGAGAGAATGTCGCCGAAGAGATTGTCGGTGACCATGACGTCGAATTGCTTGGGATTGCGCACCAGCTGCATGGCGGCGTTGTCGGCCAGGATGTGGTGCAGCTCGACATCGGCATAGTCCTTGCCGACAGTCTTGACCACTTCGTCCCAGAGGACGCCCGACTTCATCACATTCTTCTTGTCGGCCGAATGGACCTTGCCCGAACGGGTGCGGGCGAGGTCGAAGGCGACGCGGGCGATGCGGTCGATTTCATAGGTCTCGTAGACCTGGGTATCGATCGCGCGCTTCTGGCCGTTTTCGAGATCGGTAATGGTCTTGGGTTCGCCGAAATAGACGCCGCCGGTCAGTTCGCGCACGATGAGGATATCGAGGCCCTCGACCAGTTCGCGCTTGAGCGAGGAGGCGTCGGCCAGCGCGGGATAGCAGATGGCGGGGCGCAGATTGGCGAAGACGGCCATTTCCTTGCGCAGGCGCAGGAGGGCGGCCTCGGGGCGATGCTCATAGGGCACATTGTCCCATTTCGGCCCGCCCACGGCGCCGAAGATCACTGCATCGGCGGCGAGCGCCTTTTGCGTATCCTCGTCGGTGATGGCCACCTGATGCTTGTCATAGGCCGAACCGCCGGCAAGGCCGCTATCGGTCGAAAAATCGGTGAGCTGTTCGGCATTGGTCCAGGCGATCAGCTTTTCGACCTCGACCATGATCTCGGTGCCGATGCCGTCGCCGGGCAACAGGAATAGGGAATGGGTGGCCAAAATGTGCTCCTCGCCGTACTGGTGGTTACGCCCGGGCGCACATAGAGGCATTTTGCGGTCCTGTGCAAGAGCGCGCAGGGGTGGATCGGTTCGGCGGGCAAGGAAAAGGTGGCCCTTGAGAGCCCCGATCTAATCCCCTCCCCCTTGAGGGGAGGGTCAGGGTGGGGGTGTCGTGGCCTCCACAAACTCTATGCTGGCGGATAGCTCGACACCCCACCCTCAATCCCTCCCCTCAAGGGGGAGGGAGGCAGAGCGGCTCCGGCTCTATTAACCCGCAAAGAACGGCTGCGTGCCATGCGCCTCGATGGCCGTCGACAGCCGCCCCAGCGCGTGGATATAGGCTGCGGCCCGCACCGAGACATTGCGGTCCCTTGCGATATCCCAGACGGCGCGGCCTTCGCGCTCCATCATCTTCTTGAGCCGGGCGTGGATTTCCTCGAGGTCCCAGTAAAAGCCCTGCCGGTTCTGCACCCATTCGAAATAAGAGACGGTGACGCCCCCGGCATTGGCCAGGATATCGGGCAGCACGATCACGCCGCGCTCGTTCAAAATCTTGTCGGCCTCGGCGGTGACCGGGCCATTGGCTAGCTCGAGGACGACCCGCGCCTTGATGGCGGCGGCATTGGCCTCGGTGATCATTTCCTCAAGCGCGGCGGGCACGAGCAGATCAGCTTCGACCCCGATCAGGTCATCGGCGGGAATGACGGTGGCGCCCAGTTCGGCGGCGAGATCGGCAACCCGCCGCCCGGCATTCTTGCCGGCAATGAGCCGGGCGACGTCGAGCCCGCCAGGCCGGTAGATGGCGCCGGCCGAATCCGACACGGCCACGACGCGGTGGCCATCGGCGGCGGCGAGCTGGGCATAGAATTGGCCGGCATTGCCAAAGCCCTGGATGGCAATGGTGTGCGAGCCGGAGAGGCCCAGTTCTTCCGCCAGGTGCCGCACCAGGTAGAAGCCGCCGCGGGCGGTGGCGTCATTGCGGCCGAGCGAGCCACCCAGGGCGATGGGCTTGCCGGTGATGACGGCGGGGGAAACCGAGCCGGTGATCTGGTTATATTCGTCGGCCATCCAGCCCATGATCATGGCATTGGTATAGACGTCGGGGGCCGGAATATCGCGGTCGGGGCCGACCGTGGTGGCAAAGGCCTGCATATAGGCGCGCGACAGGCGCTCGAGTTCGGTCTTGGAGAGGGTGTGCGGATCGACCCGCACCGCGCCCTTGCCCCCGCCATAGGGCAGGTTCATCACCGCGCATTTAAAGGTCATCCAGAAGGCGAGGGTCTCGACCTCCTCGATGGTGGATTCGGGGTGGAAGCGAATGCCGCCCTTGGTGGGGCCGCGGGTATCGTCATAGCGGCAGCGCCAGGCGAGGAAGGATTTGCGCGAGCCGTCATCCATGCGGATCAACAGGCGCGTCTTGGTGGTTTCGCGCGGATATTTGAGTTTTTCGATGACGTCCTGATCGATCTGGAGGTGGCTGGCGGCCTCTTCGAGGCGGACAAGGGCGCGATCAAGCAGGCTGTCGTCGGTCATTGGAAATACCCTTTTGGATCAAAATTTGTGCATGATGCTGCACAATGCGGCAAAATATCTGCCACACTCCGGCGGGTAGGGCAATAAAGCTGACCAAAATTGCGTAGTTTTTATTCGTAATGCCTATTGACGGGGCATTGGTGCGGCATAGAGTGCTCTCACCACTCTGTTTCGAGCCAGCCCCGTGTTGCCCTCCGCATCCCTCCCCGACATTCTGATCAATTCCGACGATTACAATCGCGTCTGGCTGCTGGCCGAGCAGGTCAGCGTGCAAATGCCCTATGTCTCGGCCTATCTGGAGCGGGAATTGAGCCGGGCCGAGCTCTGCCAGCCCTGGGACCCGGCCGGGGTTTCGATGGGCCAGCGGGTGCGCTTCACGCTGGATGACGAGCCGTTCCAGCGGCTGGGCCGGCTGACCTATCCGCGCAATGTGGTGCCGCGCAAGGGCGATGTGCCCATTCTGGGCGCGGTGGGCGCCGCGCTGATCGGCATGCGGCGCAATTCCAGTATCGAATGGCTCGATGGCGGCAGGCTGCGCACGCTTACCGTACTTGATTACGGTTGGTAATCGCGCTGGTGATCACACAAAGCCGCTGCGGTCGAAGAGGATCCAGGCCGAGCTGAGATTGGTGAGGGCATGGGCCAGCCCCACCCAGAACACCGAGCCGGTCCGCCAGGCGATCCAGTTCCATAAGAGGCCCAATAAAGCCGCGCTGGCGACGAGGCCGATCGCCCCGCCATCGAACAGCACGCCATGGCTGAGGCTTAGGGGAATGTGCCAGGCCGAAAACAGCAGCCAGCCCAGCCAGAAGCCGAGCACCGGCCGGTCGGCAAAGCGCGTCATGAAGCCGCCGCGCCAGGCGGTTTCTTCCAGCGGGCCATTGAGAATGGCAAAAAGCGCCGCCAGCAGCAGGCCGGGCGTGGTCAGCAGCGACGTATTGGGCACCAGCGCCACAGCAGCAATGAGCACGACCTGAACGAGCAGCAGCAGCGGCACGAACCAGTCGCGCCGCGCCAGCTTTTCGGAAAAGAGGCGCGGGCTGCAGCCGGGCAGGGCATGGATGGCAATGACAGGCGAGCAGAAGCCGATCCAGTAAAGGGCAAAGACCACGAGATAACCCGTCGTGCCCAGCGCGCTGGTGAGGATTGGCACCAGTGCGAAGAGGATGGCGATCAGCGCCAGCGCATGCAGGACCAGCGCAAGCTGGGACCGGGTCAACATGGTGCGAGGTATGGCGCCCTGGGGGTTCGATACGCTCGCCATGTCAGTCCTCTGTCCCTAGCTGTTGGCCGCTCCGATCCGGGCGGTCACTTCGATCTCGATCTTCATGCCCGCTTCGATCATCTGCACGATCAGCATGGAGGCCGCCGGGCGGATATCCTTGAACACCGGACCCACGGCCTTGACCACGGCATCCACATCATTGCGGTCGCCGACATAGTAGACGACGCGCACCGTGTCCGCCAGCGAGGAACCGGCCTCTTTCAATGCCTTGTCGATGGTGGCCAGCGCATTGGACGCCTGGGTGCCGACATCGTCGGGCATGGTCATGCTGGCATAGTCATAGCCCGTCGTGCCCGAGACATAGACAGTATCCTCATGCCGCACGGCACGCGAATAGCCAAAGGTGGCTTCGAAGGGCGAGCCGGTGGAAACGCGCTGAACCATTGTTTTTGCCTTCAGAGCCAGGGGCGGTCGGACGCCATCTTGTTTTCGAATGTGGTGATGGACGGGTCCGACTTGAGCGTGCCGGCGATATCGTCGAGGCCCTCGAGCAGGATCTGCTTGCGGGCGGGGTCGATATCGAAATGGATCGTGCCGCCGTCGGGGCCCTGCACGGTCTGGGCTTCGAGGTCGATGCTCAGCGTGGCATTGGCACCGCGCTCGGCGTCATCGAGCAAAAGCTTGAGCTGCTCGGGGGTGACCACCAGCGGCAGAATGCCGTTCTTGAAGCAGTTATTGTAGAAAATATCGGCAAAGCTGGTCGAGATGACGCAGCGGATGCCGTAATCGAGCAGCGCCCAGGGGGCATGCTCGCGGCTGGAGCCGCAGCCGAAATTGTCGCCGGCCACGATGATGCTGGCGCCGCGATAGCCGGGCTTGTTGAGCACGAAATCGGGGTTTTCCGTGCCGTCCTCATTATAGCGCATTTCCGAGAACAGGGCGGTGCCCAGCCCGGTGCGCTTGATGGTTTTGAGGTACTGCTTGGGGATGATCATATCGGTATCGATATTGATGATCGGCAGCGGCGCCGCGACCCCGGTCAGAGTGGTGAACTTGTCCATGACGGAAAACCTCGCTTTGGCGCGGTTCATCGCGCAAAAGCGGGCATTTGGTCAAGTCGGGATTGGGGGAAAGCGTTCGGTTGGGGGTATGGCCTGGTATCGGGGCTCTCGTCACCCCACCCTGGCCCTCCCCATCAAGGGGAGGGTGAACCCGGTGATTGGGCAGACTAGTGCCACATCCGCCGCACTGGCACCTCCCCCTTGATGGGTGAGGCCGGGAGGGGGTGGAGGAGAGCCACAAGCCGGCGTTAAGCCGCGACGGCCTTGGTGTTCACACCCAGCATCAGGTTCAGATTCTGCACTGCCGCGCCGGACGCGCCCTTGCCCAGATTGTCATAGACGGCGACGAGCAGCACTTGCGCACGGGCGTCGTTGGCGAAGACGTGCAGCTTCATCTGGTTGGTATTGTTGTAGATTTGCGGATCGAGTTCGGGCGTCTTGGCCAGCGCCTCATAGGGGGCGACGGTAACGAAACTGTCCTTGATCCCGGCGAAATGGTCGGCAATGGCGGCGTGAATCTCAGCGCCGGTCGGCACTTTATCCAATTGCCCCAATTGCAGCGGCACGAAGGTCACCATGCCCTGCGCATAGTCGCCCACGGCCGGCACGAAGAGCGGCGCATTGGCGAGCCTGCTATATTGGGTCATCTCCGGCACATGCTTGTGATTGAAGGTCAGCCCATAGGGCATGAACTCGCTGGCCTCGGCGCCGGCCGCTTCATATTCGGCGATCATCGGCTTGCCGCCGCCGGAATAGCCGGAAATGGCGTTGACGCTGATCGGGAAATTGGCCGGCAGAATGCCCGCCTCGATCAGCGGGCGGATGGTGGCGATGGGGCCTTGCGGATAGCAGCCCGGATTGCTCACGAAGCGCGCATTGGCGATTCTGTCGCTCTGGCCCTTGTCCATTTCGGGAAAGCCATAGGCCCAAGCGGGATCGACACGATAGGCGGTCGAAGCGTCGATCACCCGCGTGGTGCCGTTTTCGATCAGGCTCACGCTTTCTTTGGCCGCATCATCGGGCAGGCAGAGGATGGCGACATCGGCCTCGTTGAGCAGCCGCTTGCGCTCCTCGATATCCTTGCGCTTGTCGGCGGAAATCGACAGCAGCACCAGATCCTTGCGGCCAGCCAGGCGCTCGCGGATCTGCAGACCCGTGGTTCCGGCTTCCCCGTCGATGAAAATCTTGGCGGCCATGGCAGCGCTCCATATTTTGGCCCCCGTAAATGGACCTGCACGGTGACGGGGTCAAGACTGTTGCCGTTCGTGCCCACGGGTGGCAATGCTTGGACCAAAGCCAAGGGAGCCAGAAGAATGACCCCACATAATCACGCTAAGCTTGGCGACTATGCCGAAGCCGTGCTGCTGCCGGGCGATCCGCTGCGGGCCAAATGGATTGCCGAGACGTTTTTCGAGGCGCCAAAACTGGTCAATTCGGTCCGCAATTGCCTGGGCTACACCGGCACTTGGAAGGGCAAGCCGGTCTCGGTACAGGCCACCGGCATGGGCCAGCCCTCGCTTTCGATCTATGTGCATGAGCTGATCAATGTCTATGGCGCCAAAACCCTGTTGCGCGTGGGCACCTGCGGGGGCCTCGATGCCAAGGTAAAAGTGCGCGACCTGATCCTGGCGCAGGCCGCCAGCACCGATAGCGCCATCGTCAGGGACCGCTTCGGCCCCTATAATTTCGCGCCCATTGCCGATTTCGGCCTGTTGCGCGCGGCGGCGGAAAAGGCCGAGGCGGCGGGCATGCGCTTTCATGCCGGCAATATGCTGAGCTCCGACATTTTCTATCACGCCGACGGCTTTGCCGGTTATGGCGCCTTGCCGGCGCATGGCGTGATCGGGGTCGAGATGGAGGCGGCGGCGCTTTACACATTGGCGGCGCGCTTCGGCGTCAAGGCGCTTACCATCTGCACCATGACCGATTGCCTGATCACCAAGGAAGAGATCAATGCCGATGAGCGGCAGACCTCCTTGAAGGATATGGTGACGCTGGCGCTCGACGTGGCGATCGGAGCCTGATCATGACCATAGCGGATCGGCTGGCAGGCGCATTGGACCGGCGCGACGAAGCGCCCAATGTCGAATTGGCTGAAGACCTTGTGGCCCGCGCGGACAAAGCCGGCATTGCCGAAGTGGTCGAGCTGGTCCGCACGGGCACCAGCCGGCAGCGCAATGACGCCATGAAAGTGCTCTACGAGATCGGCGCGCGGCGGCCGGACCTGGTGGGTGGCTATTGCCCGGTCTTTCTCGAAGCGCTCAGCAGTCCGAACAATCGCCAGGTCTGGGGTGCCATGAGCGCGCTCGATAGCGTGGCCGAGCAGCGGGCCGAAACGCTGGTCAGCGAATTGCCGCGGATTCTCGCGGCGGCCGACAAGGGCTCGGTCATCGCCAAGGACCGCTGCACCTCGATCTTGGTCAAGCTCGCCCGCGCCGGCTATGCGCAAAAGGCCGTGCCCATCCTGGTCGAACGGCTCAAGACTGCCGCGCCCAACCAGTTTCCCACCTATGCCGAAGAAACCGCCAGCGTCATGACGCCGGAACAGAGGCCGGGTTTTCTGGCGGTGCTGGCGCAGCGGATTGGTGGGATCGGACAGAAGTCCAAGCGCGAGCGGGTGGAAAAGGTAATGGCGAAGCTGAACGGGTAGGCACGGGCATTGGGGCTCTCGTCACCCCCTCCCAGCCTCCCCCATCAAGGGGGAGGTGCCAGTTCGGTGGAGTGGCAACATGCTGCCAAAAACGCGATGTCACCCTCCCCTTAATGGGGAGGGAAGGGTGGGGTGGAGAGAGCCCCGATCTATCGCCTTCACGCCCTCGTCATTAACCCTCGCGAAATCCGCCAAGGTTCCGCCTGCTTCCCTGTGTTAACCTCCGCTTAAGACCGTGAGGGGCCCGACACCAGATGCAGCTCAAGCCGAACGCCTATCGCCTCAACGAAACCGTCAAGGGCGTCGAGACGATGACCCGCTTTGCGCTGGCCGTGCTGGCGCTGGCCTCGGGCGTCTACACTTATCTGGGGGTGCGCGGCATTCTCGATGGTTCGGCCAATTTCGTGTTCTTTGCCGCCATCATCTATTCGGCCGCCGTCTCGGTCGCCATCTACGCCTTTTGGAGCTTCATGCTCCGCTTCGTGCCGCTGGTCACCAATGGGGTGCAGCGCATCGGGCTCTTCGTCACCATGGCCATTGGCTGCGCCATGATCATCGCCATGTCGAGCTGGCTCAATGCGGCGGCGCTTGCCGGCTCGGCCGCCACCGAGCAGCATATGGCGGTGACCTTGCAGGGCTATGCCGAAGATCTCGACCAGGCCCATTCCAATGCCCTGGCCGCCCAATCGCTGCTGCCCGACGTGCAGCGGGCGGCCGAGCGCTTTTCAGGGCTCGCCGCCGACGAGCGGGAATCGGGCGCGCTGACCGGCACGACCGGTTCGGGCAGCGTGGTGCAATTGTTGACCCAGATGGGCACACAGATGAACCAGCTCGCGGCAACCATTACCGGCTCGCGCGATCAGGTGGCCGGTCTCTTCGAACAGGGCTCGGCCCGGCTCGCCACCATGCGCGAACTGGTCTCGACCCCCGGCGCCATCGAACCGCGCGCCGATAGTTTCCAGACCGAGGCGGTGCAGCTTTCCGCCATTATCGCCTCCCTGCAGCAGACCGGGGTGGCCGCTTCGGTCAAGCGCGCCTCGGCCGATCTCTCCGCCGGCTTCATCGCCCCGGTGGCCAATGGGCAGTCGGCCGATCTGGCCAATCGGCAGGATCAGGTGATGGAAACCGTGCGTGTCTCGGTCGCGGCGCAATCGGCGGCGTTGACCGCGGCGGCCGATGAAATCCTGGCGACCCCCGCCGTCGAGCAGCGCCGTTTCGTGCCGCTCTCCAGCGCCGAGGCGGTGATCCGCTATTGGCAGGACTTTATCCCGTCCTGGGCCGGGGCGATCTCCATCGACCTGCTGCCCGTCGTGCTGGTCCTCGTCCTCATGATCGTCAATGACGCCATGCGGCGGGATTCGGAAACCCTCGAAGAAGCCGAAAACATCACCGCCGCCGAAATGCTGCGCGCCATGGCGCTCTATCGCCGCATGGAGGCCGCGGGCGTCGTGCCCGAGCCGGTGCCGAGCGAAAAGCCGCCAGAGGCCGAGCCGCTCGACGAGCCCGTCGCGGCGCAGGCCGCGGATGATGGCACGGTCACCCCGATCGAAACCGCGCAGCGCAAGCGCAATGACGGGCCGCGCCCGGCATGAAGACCGAGGCCAATGCCCGCGCCGATACCGATGACGGCCCCTTCTATCGTGGGGCGATCCGCTGGCTGGCCGGGCTCGAGGATGGCGCCATCCTGCGGGTGGCCTTCTTTGCCCTCC
This sequence comes from Devosia sp., assembly GCA_035565135.1. GTDB lineage: Bacteria > Pseudomonadota > Alphaproteobacteria > Rhizobiales > Devosiaceae > Devosia. The sequence continues at coordinate 19,995 of DATMSY010000199.1, read as the reverse complement.
TGGCGGGCACGGCTTCGGTGCTCTATGTCGATTTCCGCGAGCTGACGGCGGAGCAAAGCGCCGGCCCGCAGCCGGGCCATCCCATCCTGCCGCCCTCCAATCCGGCCCTGCCGCAGGGGCCCATGCCCATTGTCACCACGGCGCCCGAAGTACTCGACCAGCCGCTCGACATCGCCCTGGGCAATGGCGGGCAATTGCACCTGACCGGCACGATCGATCCGGGCGCGGCGGAGCGTTTTGCCGCCGAGATTGCGGCGCGGGGCGAGTACGTGCAGACTGTGCTTCTCGATTCGCCCGGAGGGTCGGTCGTGGATGCGCTGGCGATAGGCAGTCTGATCCATGAGAAGGGGCTGGCGACCGAAGTCGCGGCCGGATCGCTCTGCGCCTCATCCTGCCCCATTGTTTTCGCTTCGGGTGCCGAACGGATTGCCAGCCCGGATGCGGCCATTGGCGTCCATCAAATCTATGCCTCGGCCATGTCCGGCGACCCCTTGCGGGCGGCGGGCGTTGCCATGGCCGATGCGCAATCGACCACCGCCGAGATCATCGCGCATCTGACCCAATCCGGCGTCGACCCGGCTATGTGGCTGCACGCATTGCAGACGCCGCCGGACCAGCTGTACTATTTTTCTCCAGAAGAGCTGACGGCACTAAAGATCGTCACAAACCTTGCGGAGAATTAACGAGACGTAACGGAACCGGGGGAGGACCGGTGTCGTTGCGAATATGGGCTTAAATGAGCGGACGGGAGGCCATCATGACCCACATTCATACCCTCACACGCCATCGCGACATCCAGAACTGGGTGACCGACAGGCACGGCATTCCGGCGATTGCCCGGGTGCGCAACCGCTTCGGCGAGGAACGCGCCCAGCTCAGCCTCAGCTTCCAGCGCCCGGCCTGGCAGGGTGGCTCGAACGAAGGGGTCAGCCCCTGTTCCTGGACGGCGTGGCTGGCCGAGCTCGATCGCCAGCAATTGGCCCTCAAGGTCGATATGGCGGCTGACGATTTCGAGCTGGTGGATCGCCGCCAGACCAATTGATCGTTTGATCGCCTAGCCGGCCTGCCCGCTCTGGCGGGGGCTGGCCTCTTCGATCGGCTCCATATTGGCGGTATGGACCCGGTCGCGGCCCGCTTTCTTGGCGGCATAGAGCGCGGCGTCGGCGCGGTGGACCAGATCGTTGAGCCCATCGCCCGCCTGCAATTGGGTGACCCCGAAACTGGCGCTCAGTGCCCGTTCGACCCCCAGGTCACTCCCCGGCAGCGCGGCAAAAGCCTGCCTCACGCCTTCGGCATAGAGCCGGGCCGAAACGAGATTGGCCCCGGGCAGGAAAATGGCGAATTCCTCCCCGCCATGCCGCCCCAACACCATTCTGCCGTCGCCCCCGCCGGCCAGTAGCGCCGCAAAGGCGGCAATCACCCGGTCGCCGGCATCATGGCCGAAGCTGTCATTAACCTCTTTGAAATGGTCGAGATCGGCCAGCACGAGGGCGGCGGGAATGCCGGCCCGATGGGCATGGTGCAGGGCGCGCTCGGCCCGATCTTCAAAACCCCGGCGATTGAGCAGGCCCGACAGCTTGTCGGTTTCCGAGCGCAGGGTGATTTCGGCCATCACGTCGCGCACGATGATCAGCAGCATCAGCACGCCATTGGCCACGAGCAGGAAGGCGATCAGCACCTGCGAATAGGCGCCATAGAGGCTGTGCAGATAATTCTCGGGCTGGGCATCGCCCAGGGTCATGGCCAGGAAGGGCTTGGCTACGAATTGCAGGCTACTGACAAGCAGGAAAATGATCAGCAATACGTCGAGTGCGCCCCGTCGCCGAGCCTGCATCACCACTATGGCGCCTATCACATGGGCGAAAAAATACGGCAATTGGTAGACCAGCGCCCGGCCGAACGAGGCGCTGGAGGGTTGGTCGGCCAGCAGGGCATTGGCCAGCACCGCGCCGCCGCCCAGCATGGCCAACCATAGCCATGGCACGGTCACTTCGTAATGGCGGGACAATCCGATGACGCAGATCAGGAAAGCGGCCAGCGGCACGGTGAACACCACCATGCCCAGCAGGCGCGGATCGCTCTGGCCGGGCAGCACATATTCGAGCACGGCATTGACGACGCCCAATATATAGGCCAGCGCCAGCCAGCGAGCCCCGGCAGCACCCGTGCCGCGCCAGGCCACGGTGGCAAAGGCCGCCGCAAACAATCCCGCGACGAAAATATTGATGGCGAGGACGAAACCGGCGGCACCCATATTCGCAACTCTGGCCCCAGAACCGGCACCGATGTGCCGAAGCGAACCAATGAACGCTCCCCGCCCATTGGCCTCAGTGATTACGGGGATGATCGTAGCTCGGCGGGCAGAACGAGAGGTTAACGGGGGCTGGCTGATGAGGGGCCGATTATCGGGGCTCTCATCACCCCTCCCTTCCCTCCCCATCATGGGGAGGGTGAACCCGGTGGGTGTGGCAGGATAGTGCTCAAAACTCGATGTCACCCTCCCCCTTGTGGGGAGGGAAGGGTGGGGGTTCTGCGCCCTCAAAACGCTCGAAGCCGATGGTGCCCTAAGCCAATGCCCGCGGCACCAGCCCGAAAGCCTCGGCGATCAGCTGATACGACCGCCGCCGCAATTCATAGCTGTGCACGGTCGTGGTGATGATCACCTCATCGGCCCCCGAGCTTTCCACCTTCTCAGCAATGGTATCGCGCACGGTCTGGGGCGAACCGACGATCCAGAGTGTCGATTGATGGTCGATCACGCTTTGCTGCTGGCTGGTCAGCACACGGGCATGGGCCTCTTCCGGGCTCATCAGGCGGCGCTGTTCGCCGGTGGTGAAGAGCGCCCATTGCACGGCCTGGGAATAGGAGAGGTATTGGGCTTCCTCGTCGGTCGGCGCGCAGACCACCGAGACGCCCAGAATGGTGCGTGGCTCGGGCATGGCGGCGCTGGGCTTGAACCCATAGCGATAGGCCTCGAAGGCCGGCCCGGGCGGGGTATGGCTGAAATGGGCGGCAAAGGCATAGCCCATGCCCAATTGCCCGGCCGCCTGGGCGCTGGCCCCGGACGAGCCCAGCAGCCAGAGCGGGGGCAGGGTAATGCCGCCCGGCGCCACCGGCACGCGCGAAAAGGGGTGATCGGGCGGAAAGCCGTCCTCGTCAAAGGCCATCATTTCCGCGAGATAGGCGGAAAATTCCTCGCCGCCACCGCTGCGCAAGGCGCGCATGGCGTAGCCGTCGCCGCCGGGCGCCCGGCCCAGCCCGAGATCGACCCGGCCGGGATGGAGCGCTTCAAGCGTACGAAAAGCCTCGGCAATGCGCAGCGGGGCATGATTGAGCAGCATGACCCCGCCCGAGCCGACCCGGATACTTTTGGTATGCGCCGCGGCGCTGGCGATCAGCACTTCAGGCGAAGAGGAGGCGATGGAGGCCATGCCATGATGCTCGGCATACCAGAGGCGGGTATAGCCCAGGGCATCGCCCAATTGCGCCAGCCGAATCGTTTCCGCCAGTGCCTCGGGCGTCGAAGTGCCTTCGGCAATGGGGGCGAGATCGAGAATGGAGAGGGCAAGGGGCTTGGTCATGGCGGGCAATCGATTTCTGGTGAAATAAGCAAGGCGTTCTATCGTCAAATGGCGATGAAAGCTAGGCTTGCAAGGGTCCGGGGCGGGGTAAAAGCCATGTCATTGCCCGTTGCCGGCCGGTCACAGCCTGGCTAAATCGGCGCGAAGGCATTGACTCCATTGGCGCTTGCAAGCTCAATGCAGCCCGTTTTCCAAGCGATCGGTCGGCAATGTCGGTACTGCGTTCTTTCCTTTTCTCCGCCCTGGGCCTCATGGCCGCCGCCGCGCCGGTTGCCGCGCAGGATCTCATGGATCCCCATCCGCTGGCCGGGGTGGTCGATGAATTGCGCATCGGTATCCATGCCCACAATGTGGACAGCACCATGCTGCCCTTCAGCGTGCAGAACTGGGATCTGAGCCATATCGAGGATGTCAGCTTCGACGTGCTGTTCACCTCGCCCGATCTGGATGCCTTCCGCTGGGTCGGCGCGCCGCGTCCGGAAGTCGGCGCCACGCTCAATCTGGGCGACGGCGATTCGATCGCCCATCTGGGCCTCACCTGGCAATTGCCGCTGTTCGAAACGCCCTTCTATCTCGAAGGCACGTTCGGCGCCGCCATCAATGACGGCTATCTGACCGGTGCGCCCGAAGGCCGCAAAAATTTCGGCTGCCGCGTCAATTTCTACGAACGCTTCGGCGTCGGCGCCAATGTCAGCGAAAACATGACCGCGACCCTGACCTATGAGCACACCTCCAACAATGGCTGGTGCGACGCCAATGACGGGTTGTCCAATTTCGGCCTGCGCGTTGGCTGGAAGTTCTGACGGCTGGGTGAGTTTCAACCAGAAACTGCAATAACAAACGGTGTCATTCCCGCGAAAGCGGGAACCTCCGTTTGCTTTCTTGGCATCCCAAAACAGAGGTTCCCGCTTTCGCGGGAATGACACCGTGGGGGTGGGCGGATGAGGAGCTCTCCCACCGTTAACACCCAGTTAAAGACAATTTGAATCAAACATTGCGCATCCCGCCCCCGCGCCGTCCAATCGCCGCAGGCGAATTGGAGTGAGCGATGCGGGCGATGATCTGGCGGGTGATGATGGCTTTGGGCCTGGTGCTGGCCGCTGCCGGGAGCGCCCAGGCGCAGTTCGATATCGTGCCCGAAATCCGCGCCGGTGTCTTCTCTCGCGGCGTGGGTGATGCCGATCATTCGGGCCTGTTCGATACCGGCCGCATCGAAGATGCCAATGTGGAATTGCTGTTTGCCGTGCCCGCGCTGAGCCCGGCTTTCGTGCCCGCCGAAATCCGGCCGCATCTGGGGGCAACCTTCAATACCGATGGCAAGGAAAGCATGCTCTATGGCGGGCTCAGCCTTACCTTCCGCCTGCCCGTGCTGCCGATCTTTGCCGAGGCGAGCCTGGGCGGAGCCTTGCAGAATGGCTCCATGCTGGATGCGGGCACGCCGCAGCGTTTTGGCTGCGCGGCACTCTTGCGGGCGTCGGGCAGTGTCGGCGTCGATGTCTTGCCGGGAGCTTCCCTCATGCTGACCGCCGAGCATTATACCGATGGCGGCATGTGCGGGGACAGCGACGCCTTGACCAATGTGGGTGTTCGGGCGGGGATACGGTTTTAGGGGGGCGGACCCTCCAGTAGACCTCATGGTGAGCTTGTCGAACCACGAGGTCGTGCCGGGATGGTGCCACGACCTCGTCCTTCGACGGGCTCAGGATGAGGTCTGCTGAGGAATAGCTCGCCCTAGGCCACTTGCCCCGCCGCCCAGCCGGACGCCCAGGCCCATTGAAAATTGTAGCCGCCCAGCCAGCCGGTGACATCGACCACTTCGCCGATGAAATAAAGGCCGGGCACGTCCCGGGCCGCCATGGTCTTGGCGTCGAGGTCGCGCGTATCGACGCCGCCCAGGGTCACTTCGGCAGTGCGATAGCCTTCCGAGCCCACCGGCTTGAGGCTCCAGTTCTTGAGCAGGGCCTCCACCTGGGCCAGTTTCTTGTCCGAGAAATCCCCGATCATGCCGGGCAGGTCGAGTTCCTCGCCCAGCAATTGCGCCAGCTTTTTGGGCAGCATATTGCCGATGACCGTCTGCACCTGCAGCTTGGGCGTCTCCTTGCGGGCCGCCCGCAGCAGCTCGCCGGCATCGGCGCCGGGCAGCAGGTCGACTTCAATGGCGTCACCCTCGCGCCAATAGGAGGAAATCTGCAGGATGGCCGGGCCCGATAGTCCGCGATGGGTAAAGAGCAGCGCTTCCTCGAAGGCGGTCTTGCCGTGCTTGACCACGGCGTCGGTGGCGATGCCGGAGAGGGGTTTGAGCTTTTCCAGCGCGCCGGTCTCGAAGGTCAGCGGCACGAGGCCCGGCCTTGTTTCGGTCAGGCGCAGGCCGAATTGGCTCGCCAGTTGATAGCCGAAACTGGTCGCGCCCATTTTGGGAATGGATTTGCCGCCGGTGGCGACGATGAGGCTCTCGGCGGTGACGGAGCTATTGGACAGCAGCAGCTCGAAACCGGCTTCGGTCTTGCTCACCTGCTCGATTGCCGTCTTGAGCGACAGCGTCACCCCGGCCTGCCGCATCTCGCCCAGCAGCATGGTATTGATCTGGGTGGCCGGGCCATCGCAGAACAATTGCCCCAGCGTCTTTTCGTGAAAGGCTATGCCGTGGCGGCGCACCAGGGCGATGAACATGTCGGGCGTATAGCGCGACAGCGCCGAGAGCGCGAAACGTGGATTATTGCTCAGGAACCGGTCGCGGCCGCGTTCGATCGTGGCGTTGATATTGGTGAAATTGCAGCGCCCGCCGCCCGAAATGCGGATCTTGTCGCCGGCATGGTCGGCATGATCGACCACCAGCACCGAGCGCCCACGCTTGCCCGCCTCGATGGCGGCCATCATGCCAGCGGCTCCCGCGCCCAGGACGATCACGTCATAATGCATTTTTTTGGTCTCTTTGGCTTTGGGGCAGTTACAGCCATGGGGGCTCGGGAGGCAAGGGTTGGGCGAGTGCCTGTGGCACTTTCGCCGTTCTCGCCCCACCGTCATCACCCGGCCTGTCCGGGTGATCCATCGCTCCGCACATGCTCTGACCGGGAGAACGGGGCCGGTGCCGTCTCAAGTGACCAAAAAACCAAGAGATTGACTCTTTCCTATTTGGGAGTATGAGAAGTCCTGCTTGCAACCAAAGCAGTCAGAAGATGCGCAGCGCCCTTGCCATGGCCGATATGCCAATGACCCCGGTTTATTCCGGCGGCAGCGCTGCCCTCATGACCAAAACCACCAAAACCGCCTGACGCTTTTCCCCGGGTCGTCTCCCGACGGGGAGAGGCTCAAAAGCACTGGCCGCGATGGCAGATCATCGCGCGGGGGCGGAAACTGGTAAGGGACTGGAGTTCCAAAAATGGGTTATCGCGTCGCTGTCGTCGGTGCCACGGGCAATGTGGGCCGGGAAGTTCTCAATATTCTGGCCGAACGCAAGTTCCCCGCCGATGAAGTGGTGGCGCTGGCCTCCTCGCGCTCGATCGGCCGGGAAATCTCCTATGGCGACAAGATTCTGAAGGCCAAGAATCTCGAGGATTTCGACTTTACCGGTATCGATTTCGCCATCATGTCGGCGGGCGGTTCGATCTCCAAGGACTGGGCGCCGCGCATTGCCGCCAAGGGCGCCATCGTCATAGATAATTCGAGCTATTGGCGCTACCATTCGGACGTGCCGCTGGTGGTGCCGGAAGTCAACGCGCATGTGCTCGATGCCTTCATGGCCAATCCCAATCGCACCAATATCATTGCCAATCCCAATTGCTCGACGGCCCAGCTGGTGGTGGCGCTCAAGCCGCTGCACGACTTCGCCAAGATCAAGCGCATTGTCGTTTCGACCTATCAGTCGGTCTCGGGCGCCGGCAAGGAAGGCGTCGACGAGCTCTGGAACCAGACCAAGGGCATTTTCGTCAACGACAGCGCCACGCCCGGCAAGTTCCCCAAGCAGATCGCCTTCAACGTCATCCCCCATATCGATGTGTTCATGGAAGACGGCTACACCAAGGAAGAGTGGAAGGTTTTGGCCGAAACCAAGAAGATCCTCGATCCCAAGATCAAGGTGACCTGCACCGCGGTGCGCGTGCCGGTGTTCGTCGGGCATTCGGAAGCGGTCAATATCGAATTCGAGAACCCCATTTCGGCCGACGAGGCCCGCGATATCCTGCGCGAAGCGCCGGGCATTGCCGTGCTCGACAAGCGCGAGCCGGGCGGCTACGCGACCCCGGTCGAGGCGGTGGGCGAATACGACACCTATGTCAGCCGCATCCGCGAAGACACCACCGTCGAAAACGGGCTCAATATCTGGGTCGTCTCGGACAATCTGCGCAAGGGCGCCGCGCTCAACACGATCCAGATCGCCGAAACGCTGATCGAACGGGGCCTGCTGGCCAAGAAGGCGGCTTAGCACCTCAGCTCATCTACACTCGGTGTCATCCCGGCGCAGGCCGGGATCCATCCTGAGATATAGTCTCAAACAGCCATCTCAAGATGGGCCCCGGCCTGCGCCGGGGTGACACCGTGCAAGAATTGCCCCTGGGCAAACTCGATAGGCCCAAAAATGTCCCCGCGTGACCTCATCCTTGCCCTTGGCGTCGTCGTCATCTGGGGGCTCAATTTCGTCGCCATCAAATGGGGCGTCGATGAGGTGCCGCCCTTCATGCTGACGGCCCTGCGCTATCTGGGCTGCGCGCTGCCGGCGGTGTTCTTCATCCGCCGCCCCAAGGTCAGCTGGCGCCTGCTGGTGCTCTACGGCTTTACCGTCGGCGTTCTGCAATTCAGTTTCTTATTTACGGCCATGCGGCTGGGCATGCCGGCGGGGCTGGCAAGTCTGGTCATGCAGATGCAGGTGTTTTTCACCATGGCGCTGGCCGTGCTGTTCCTGGGCGAGCGGCCCGGCCTGTTCCAGCTCGGTGGCGCTCTGGTGGCGTTGCTGGGGCTGGGAACGATCGGCGCCGAGCATCTGGGCGGGGCCGTGCTGGTGCCGCTGGTGACGACGCTGATCGCGGCTTTCTTCTGGGCGCTGTCCAATATCGTCACCAAGCGGGCCGGGCAGGTCGATATGCTGGGTTTTGTGGTCTGGGGGAGCCTGGTGCCGCCCATTCCCATGCTGATCCTGTCGCTGATCTTTGAGGGGCCGGGCGCCTATGGCGCGCTCCTCGCCATGACGCCGCGCGGCATCTTCTCGGTGCTGTTCATCGCCTATGGCTCGACGCTCTTCGGCTATGGGCTCTGGGCGGTGCTGCTGGGGCGCTATCCGGCCAGCGTCGTCGCGCCATTCTCGCTGCTGGTGCCGGTCGTGGGCTTTGCCGCGGCCATGCTCATTCTGGGCGAGGCGGTCACCCTGCCCGAAGTGCTGGGCAGCCTGCTGATCTTTGTGGGCCTGGTGCTCAATGTGCTGGGGCCGCGAGTGCTGGTCTGGCTGGGCCGCAACAAAAAGGCCGCCCCGGAGGGCGGCCGATAAAGGTCTTACTGCACCAGCGAATCGGGCGTTTCGACCGGGTCGGCGGGTGCTGCAGGCGCTGCCGGGGCAGAAGCGGGATCGGCCGGAACGGCGGCGGGTTGCAGGCCGGCCAGTTCGCTGGACGAAATGCCGCCGCTGGCGTCAATATCGGCGCCGGTGAATTCGGCCTCGGTCAGGTCGGGCCAAACCACCTGCAATTCGCTGAGCGAAAGCTCGCCATTGCCGTCGGTGTCGACATCGGTGAAATTGGTCGGGGTCTGCGCCAACACGGCACTGGCGGAAAGACCGAGAATGGCAAAGCCAAGAACGATTTTGCGCATGAATCTATCTCCTGAATGGATGCCCGATCTGGGCAACAGAGTCAGGGGAAACCCTGCCGGGGCAGGCCGGGTTCCCCCTGAGCGCTTTACATAGCCGGGGCCGGAACCGGCGCCGGGGCGGTGGCCGCGGCAAATTCCTCGGCGCTCAACTCGCCGTTGCCGTCGGTATCGGCGGCGGCGAAGGCTTCGGCGGTCACGCCGGGCATGGCCACCTGCAGTTCGGTCAGCGAAATGCCGCCGCTGCCGTCAGTGTCGAGGCTGGCAAAGTCGGGGGCCATGGCGTCTTGTGCGAAAACCGCGCCGGAAAGGCCGAGAATGACAGCCGCGGACAGGATGATCTGCTTCATGGGGGTTGAGCTCCATGTTGGGGAGGAAGCGGCGACGGGTTAGCCCGTTGCCGACGAACCGCACTCCGCGCGGCCCGTGCAACAAATAGTGATCGTGCAATGTGGTCTGTGCTGGCCGTAAAACGGGCGGTGAGCAGGAAATAATCGGGCAAATTATGGGCAATATGGCAATAAACTAAAGGCCATGTATTGCCGTATTATTTTGCTCTTTTATTCCTATGCCGCAAGTTTACTTTCGGCGTTTCTTTTGCCAGCGACCGGCAATTTTTGCCGATGCGGAAGTGACGGCAGACTATTGGCAAAGCAAGCCATCACGCAGCCGTGATGGAACGCGGCAAAAACTCTTGCCGCCGGGGCGTTCACCAAGTCAAACGGGCAAAAAACTCAGAAAGCGGGGCGGATGAAGTCGCCATTGGCATCCATCACCCAGAGCTCGCCGGTCGAAATATCGAACCAGGCGCCGTGCACGGCCAGCTTTCCCTCGGTCTCGAGCGCGGCCACATAGGGGAAGGTGCGCAGATTGTGGATGGAATTGCGGATCGAAATCCGCTCCAGCGCAGTCTGACGCTCGGTGGGGGTCATCAGCTCATTCTGCACGAGCTGGTCGGGCAGGCCACCCAGCATGTTCATCCACTTGCCGATGAAGTCGCCGCTGTCGAGGGGTTTTGAGCCGGGATTGAGCGCCGCCTTGATGCCGCCGCAGCGGCCATGGCCCATGATCACCACATTGGCGATGCCCAAAGCCTTGACGGCGAATTCGATGGCCGCCGAGGTGCCGTGCTGGCCGCCATCGGGCTGATAGGTGGGCACCAGATTGGCCACGTTGCGCAGCACGAAGAGTTCGCCCGGCCCGGCATCGAAGATCATTTCGGGCGCCGCGCGGCTATCGCAGCAGGCAATGATCATGGTGGTGGGGTTTTGGCCTTCTTCGGCCAGATCGCGGATCCGGTCTTTTTCGCGGGCATAGCGGCCGGCCATGAAATTGGCGTGGCCCTTGAGCAGATGATCTGGAAAGCTGTGCATGGCTTATCGATTAGCTCTGTGGCAGAAGAATATCAACCTGGAGCGCATGGGGCGCCCGCATACCGGGGTTGCAATGGTTATCTACCGCTTTTTGTCCGGGGAAGACGATTCCTCGTTTTGCCACAAGGTCACCAAGGCGCTGAGCGAAGGCTGGCAATTGCATGGCTCGCCCACCTATGCCTATGACGCCGTCGCCAAAAAGATGAAAGCCGGCCAGGCCGTAACCCGCGTGGTCAGGGACCAGCCCTATGACCCCGACAAGAAGCTGACGGAGTATTAGGGGCATTCTGTAGTGCTCCGCATTCAGTCTACTCGCGGTGTCATCCCGGCGGAGGCCGGGATCCATGCTGAAGGCTATCCCAGCATTGGGTGTCTGGAGAGGGCACAGCATGGATTCCGGCCTCCGCCGGAATGACGCCGTGGAGGGGAAAGCTTCGGAACAGCCCCCCAAATCCTCCCCACCCACCGCATCTCCCTCGGGCTCGACCCGAGGGCCACTCGCCGCTTGTGCCGTGTTGGGAAAGGCCCTCGGGTCAGGCCCGAGGGAGATGCGGTGGGTGGGATGGATCTGAGCCAATATTTGGCACCACATTCGTCCTCCCACAGCGTCATTCCGGCGCAGGCCGGAATCCATGCTGTGCCCCCTCCGCTCATCCAATGCCGGGATAGCCTTCAGCATGGATCCCGGCCTCCGCCGGGATGACTCCGTGGGTTGGAGGGCTCCCAGAACACCCCCAAATCCTCACCCCCCAAAAAATCACCCACCCAGCTTCCGCAGCGCCAGCGCCTGCAGCATCATGATCGTCTTGGCGTCGACAATCTCGCCGCTGCCGATCATGGCCAGCGCCGCGTCTAACCCGATTTCAAACACCTCGATATCCTCACCTTCCTCCTCGAGCCCCCCGCCGGCATGCAGCGGCGCGCCCGGCACATAGCGGGCGAGGAAGCAGGCGCATTTTTCCGTCACCGAGCCGGGGCTCATATAGGCGTCGAACAGGAATTCCAGTTCGAGCGGTTCATGGCCGGTCTCTTCGATCGCCTCGCGCCGGGCCGCCACCTCGATGCTTTCCCCATCCAGCAAACCGGCCGGCACTTCCACCAGCCAGGCCGGATCGCCATTGAGAAAGGGCGGCAGGCGGAACTGGCGGGTGAGCACCACGCTGTCCGCCTCGGGCGCATAGAGCAGCACGGCGGCGGCGCTGCCATGGTCATAGACTTCGCGGGTCACGGTCTGCTCGCCACCGTCGCGCCGGGCATGGGTGACGCGATAATTATCGAACCGTCCCCAATTGCGCGCCAGTACTTTGCTTTCCTCGATGCGCACAGGCTGGGGCGCGGCGGGCTTGGGGCTGGTGGCTGCGGACATGGAAAAAACCTCGGGAATGGTCGGCGGAGGGTAGGGCGAAAGCCGCGGGGCCGCTAGGGGTGGCGGAGCATGGCGGCTGTGTCCTGGTTCGCGCACATGGCCGATTTGCGGCGGGATGGATTTGGGGCACCACGCCACGCCACCCACAATGTCATTCCGGCGAAGGCCGGAATCCATGCTGTGCCCTCTCCACCCATCCAATGTGCGGATAGCCTTCAGCCTGGATCCCGGCCTTCGCCGGGATGACACCGTGAATGGGGAGGCTTCCAGCTATTCCATCCGCCGCTACTTATAGCGATCGTGGCGGCGCACCCAGTCCATGCCCTCTTTTTCATTGCGGCCCTTGGGCATGAGATCGAGCATGGGGTAAGTGCCCATCATCACCTCCACACCCCGCCCGAAGGTGGAATAGGTGCGAAAGATGTCGCCGGCCTCATTCTTGTAGAAGGCCGTCAGGCCCGGCCATTCCTCGCCGAGTTCCGCCCACTCGCCGAAATTATAGTCGATATGCCCGCTGGCGACTTCCTCGGGCGTGAAGCTCACCCGGAAATCGTAGTTGAAGCTGGTGCCGAAAGAGGACACCCAGCGGAACTTCCAGCCCATGCGCTGGCGATAGCGCTCAAGCTCGGCCAGCGGGGCGCGCGAGATGGCGAGCATGGTGACGTCGTGATGGGCCAGATGCAGGTTCATCCCATCGGTGTGATCGGCCATGAAGGAGCAGCTCGGGCAGCCCTGCTCCCAGCCCGGCGCGAACATGAAATGCTGCACCAGAAGCTGCGAGCGCCCCTCGAACAGCTCGGCCAGCGAGCGGGGCCCCTCCAGCGTCTCGAACACATAATCCTTGTCCACCCGTGTCCAGGGCAGAGCCAGGCGCTGCTGGGTGAGCCGGTCGCGCTGATGGGTCAGTTCCTTCTCCGCCTTGAGGAAATCGCGGCGGGCGGACATCCAGTCATCATGTGAAACAATCGTATTGTGCATTTTCAGTCTCCTTGGATCGGATTGATTGATGTTTGGTGGCGCTGCCAAAGGGCGGAAAACCGCTTCAGCCAGGGCGAGAGATGAAAAAGGCTCATCAGCAGGTACATCAGCGCCATGTCGTTGACGGGCATCATCGCCGAGACCGCAGAGCAGATGATCATGCTTGCCGGGCTGGCGGCCGAAATACCGGCCATCACGGCAAAGACTGGAGCAGCCGCGAGCCCGAGGAGACCCGCCGCATCGATTGCCGGTCTGGCCTCTGGCCTAACGTGGTTTGTTGCGGCAAACCTTCCCATTCTTTTGGCCCTTTCATCGCATGCGCCGTTTCCGGCTTGTGTGATGCAAGGCTAGGCCCGGCGATGCGCTGGGTGGGAGTTACAATCGTGACGGGATTTGCCGGGGGGCTCAGTGCCAATCGACATCCGGGTCTTTCTGATAGGCGGGGAGCCCCAATCCAGTCCCTCCCCTCAGAGGACAATGTTCACACTGGACGCCTTCAAGAACGCGGTGTCATCCCGGCGGGCCGGGACCCATCTTGAGATGTCCAAACGCGCCGCCAGACGCCCGCGCACACACCTTGCGGCCGTCGCAGCATCTCGGGATGGGCCCCGGCCCGCGCCGGGGTGACACCGTGGGTGGGTGAGTCCCGCGTAAAAACTCCCTGGGAGGAGGTCAGCTTTTTCGCATATGCGAAAAAGCGGGGATCGGGGCTCTCCGAAGTCCTTGGAAAACCCGCTATGCCTCCCCTCCCACCGCGTCTCCCTCGGGCCTGACCCGAGGGCCTGTCTCAACCCGGCGCGCGTGACGAGTGGCCCTCGGGTCGAGCCCGAGGGAGATGCGGTGGGGGTGGGGAGATGGTGCGAATTGCGGGCACCGCCAGTGGATGCGTCCAGAGTGAACACTCCTCTTAAGGGGGAGGGAGGCAGATCGAGCGCCACGCTGGCCCCACAAATCCATGCGCCTTCCGAACACCGCGTGCGCCATACGAACAAAGTGCGCAATGCGCCAAAAGTTGGGGTCTGGGGGGCTTTGAATTGTCATGCGAGGAGGCTAGAAGTCTTGAACCATTCCAAACTACAGCGGTCCCTCCCGCGCGTTCAGGAAGGCTCCAGGAAGACTCCATGACGGCTCGCTCCCGCCCCACTTCTCCGCATCTGCAAATCTATCGCTGGACCATCACCATGGCCATGTCGATCGCGCATCGCGCGACGGGCATTGCCAATTATGTGGGTTCGGCCCTGTTGGTGTTGTGGCTGGCCGCCGCTGCCATCGGCCCCGAGCCGCTGGCATTGGTCAACGCCATCTATGGCAGCTGGTTGGGGCAGCTCGTGTTGTTTGGTTACACCTGGTCGCTGTTCCATCATATGCTGGGTGGCCTGCGCCATTTCGTCTGGGATTTCATCGAGATGATGGAGCCCGGCCAGCGCGAAGCCCTCGCCTGGGCCAATCTGGTGGCCTCGATCGTGCTGACGCTCTTGGTTTGGACCGTTTTTGTGTGGGTGCGTTGAGATGCGTGAACAAGTGATCACCCCCAAAGTCATCGCCAATCCCAAGACCAAATATGGCAATGGGCCGGCCTCGACCCGCCATTTCCTCACCCAGCGGCTGACCGGCGCGATCAATGTGCTGTTCATCGGCCTGCTGGTGTTCATCGTCGTGCGCCTGGCCGGGCAGGACCGGGCCGAAATGGTGGCGCTGATCGGCAATGGCTTTGTCGGCATTCCGCTGGCGGTGTTGCTGGCCATCGTCACCGTGCATATGCGCAATGGCATGCGCGACACGCTGGAAGACTATTTTTCCGGCCGCACCTACAGCCTCTACATGCTGCTCAACACCATGTTCTGCCTCGTCGTCGGCCTTGTCGGCGTCATTTCCATTCTCAAGCTCGTCTTCTGGGGTTAGTGCCTGATGGCTTCCACTTATGAACTCATCGACCACGAATTCGACGTGGTCGTGGTGGGCGCCGGCGGCGCAGGCCTCCGTGCGACGCTGGGCATGGCCGAGCAGGGTTTTAATACCGCCTGCATCACCAAGGTTTTTCCCACCCGCAGCCATACCGTGGCGGCCCAGGGCGGCATTGCGGCTTCGCTGCAGAATATGGGCCCCGATAGCTGGCAATGGCATATGTACGACACCGTCAAGGGGTCGGACTGGCTGGGCGACAATGACGCCATGGAATATCTGGCGCGCGAGGCCCCGGCCGCCATCTACGAGCTCGAGCATTACGGCGTGCCCTTCAGCCGCACCGAAGCGGGCAAGATCTACCAGCGCCCCTTTGGCGGCCACATGACCGAATTCGGCGATGGCCCGCCGGTGCAGCGCACCTGCGCCGCCGCCGACCGGACCGGGCACGCGATCCTCCACACCCTCTATGGCCAGAGCCTGCGCAATGACGCGCAGTTCTTCATCGAATATTTCGCGCTCGACCTGATCATGGGCGAGAATGGCGAATGCCAGGGCGTCATCGCCTGGAAGCTCGACGATGGCACGCTGCATCGCTTCCGCGCCAAGCTGGTCGTGCTGGCCACCGGCGGCTATGGCCGCTCCTATTTCTCCGCCACCTCCGCCCATACCTGCACCGGCGACGGCAATGGCATGGTGGCCCGCGCCGGCCTGCCGCTCCAGGATATGGAATTCGTGCAATTCCACCCCACCGGCATTTATGGCGCGGGCGTCTTGATCACCGAAGGCGCGCGCGGCGAGGGCGGGTATCTCACCAATTCGGAAGGCGAGCGCTTCATGGAGCGCTACGCCCCCAACGCCAAGGATCTGGCCTCACGCGACGTGGTCTCCCGCTGCATGACGCTCGAAATCCGCGAGGGCCGGGGCGTGGGCCCCAACAAGGACCACATTTATCTGCACCTCGATCATCTCGATCCCAAGGTGCTGCATGAGCGGCTGCCGGGCATTACCGAATCGGCAAAAATCTTTGCCGGCGTCGATCTGACCCGCGAGCCGATCCCGGTGCTGCCCACCGTGCACTATAATATGGGCGGCATTCCCGCCAATTATCATGGCGAAGTGCTCGACCCGACGCCGGACAACCCCAATCGCATCGTGCCCGGCCTGATGGCCGTGGGCGAAGCCGCCTGCGCCTCGGTGCATGGCGCCAATCGGCTGGGTTCCAATTCCCTCACCGACCTTGTGGTGTTCGGCCGCGCCGCCGCCATTCGCGCCGGCAAGGTGATCGACAAGTCGAGCCCCGTGCCGGCCATCAATGCCGCCGAGGATGCCAAAATCCTCGCCCGCTTCGATCGCCTGCGCCACGCCAATGGCAGCCAGTCGACTGCCAAGCTGCGCGACGAAATGCAGCGCACAATGCAGGCCGATGCCGCCGTGTTCCGCACCGATGAATCCCTCAAGAATGGCGTTGCGGCGATGAGCGAAATCTATGCGCGCCTGCCCGATGTGAAGGTCACCGACCGCTCGCTGATCTGGAATTCGGACCTGGTGGAAACACTGGAGCTGGAAAACCTGATGACCTGCGCCATCGCCACAGTGGTCTCGGCCGAAGCCCGCCACGAAAGCCGCGGCGCCCATGCGCATGAGGATTTCCCCAATCGCGACGACGTTGAATGGCGCAAGCACACGCTGGCCAAGGTCAATGTCGATACCGGCGCGGTCGAGCTCAGCTATCGCCCCGTGATCCTCGATCCGCTGACCCCCGAAAGCGAAGGCGGCATCGACCTCAAGAAGATCGCGCCCAAGGCACGCGTTTATTGAGAATGGGCAATTGGCCGCTTTCAGCTTTGACGATGGGGGGGACATTGGCAATGTCATGCTTCACCACGGCATTTGCGGCGGGCGAGCTGCCTATCAATAAAGCGGACTTGGCGGGCTGCTGGACGAAGGACCCAACGGCGGCAGAGCTAGAGGATTGGTCGAAGAGACGAGTCGTCCTGCCCGACGGGTCAGAAGCGCTTGTTTATGGCACATCCTCCTCGACCGGAAAGCCATTGCTCGAAATGGTACCGAGCGATCACATCTGCATTGAGCGTGATCTACATTTCAGTGCGGTCTCCTTTGCGGGTGACGAGGGCCTGGGGACAGATGGGGACTATCGCCTTGAAGGCCGGAAGGCGCTGTTTGTAGTGGAGAATATCGACGGCTGGTTCTTCGCGCGCGAAAGAGTGTTTTGCGAGGTCGATATCGAAGGCGACGAGATGAAGTGGATCGCCTGTGTCGGTGCGGACGATCCTTCAAACCCCAATCAAAGGGCGCAGGAAGTCTTTGATGATGTAACTTTTACGAGGGACGTCAAAAATGACTGAAATCGGATATTCAAGCATGTTTCTGGGGCAGAAGTTGGGACTGGGATTGGTGGGATTGATCGCGCTGGCGGTGCCGGCTTTTGCCGCCGCGCCTACAGCCGAGCAGAAGGCGGAGTTCTATCGGGTCTGCATGGGTATCGCGAGCAACGAGACCCTGTGCTCCTGCAAGGCCGATGCGGCCATGACGCTGATCGATGAGCGCTTCATGGGCGTGGTGATCAAATCGATGAAGGGCGGCTCGACCGCACAGGCCGATGCCGTGCCCTACAATACTTATGTCGCCAAATCGAACCAGATCTGTAAGCCCAATTATTGAACTGACTATCGCGCCGGGTTGAGCGGCGTCGTGTTGAGAAGGAAGAGCGACCCATGGTCGAATTGATGCTCCCCAAGGCCGACCGGCCTCAGAAGGGCAAGACCTGGCCCAAGCCCGAAGGCGCCAGGCGCCTGCGCGAATATCACATCTATCGCTACGACCCCGACCAGAACGCTAATCCGCGCATCGATACCTATTTCGTCAATCTGGACGATTGCGGCCCGATGATCCTGGATGGCCTGCTCTGGATCAAGAACAAGGTCGATCCTACGCTGACGCTGCGCCGCTCCTGCCGCGAAGGCATTTGCGGCTCGTGCTCGATGAATATTAACGGGCTCAATACTCTGGCCTGCACCAAGGGCATGGACGATTCCAAGGGCCCCATCAAGATCTACCCGCTGCCGCATATGCCGGTGGTCAAGGATCTGGTGCCGGACCTATCCAATTTCTACGCCCAGCACCGCGCCATCGAGCCCTGGCTCAAGACCACGTCGCCCACTCCGACCAAGGAATGGACGCAGTCGGTGCCCGAGCGCGCCAAGCTCGACGGGCTCTATGAGTGCATTCTGTGCGCCTGCTGCTCCACCTCGTGCCCGTCCTATTGGTGGAATGGCGAAAAGTATCTGGGGCCGGCCGCGCTGCTGCAGGCCTATCGCTGGCTGATCGACAGCCGTGACGAGAGCACGCAGGAACGCCTCGATGACCTCGAAGACCCGTTCAAGCTCTATCGCTGCCACACCATCATGAACTGCGCCAAGGTCTGCCCCAAGGGCCTCAACCCGGCCAAGGCCATTGCCGAAATCAAGAAGATGATGGTCGAACGCAAGGTCGCCGCGTAATTTTTCGCCGTCTGAGATGATGAGGCCCGTGGGTATTCCCGCGGGCCTTTTGTTTTGGGGCGCGCAGTTCATCTTGAACTCACATCACCCACGGTGTCATTCCGGCGCCGGCCGGAATCCATGCTGAAGGTCATCCCCGTGCTGGATGCAAATGAGGCGCCGCGGACCTGAATCCCGGCCCGTACCGGGATGGCGCCCTGGATGGAAGCGGCTTTGCCTGAATCATCCCAACCCACCGCATCTCCCTCGGGTCGAGCCCGAGGGAGAGCGGTGATGGCGCGCGTTCTCACAAGACCCACAAAGGGCTTTGGGAAAGAAGCGAAGCCCCGATGCAGAACACCAAACAAAAACGGCGGAGCTTTTGCCCCGCCGCCTGAGATCGAATCCAAAAACCCTAGATGCCGTCGTCTTCCCTCAGCACGATCAAGCCAGCCTCAAACGCCGTCTTGCAGTCGTCGGCGTCATGTTCGAGGTCGCTGTCGAGCAGGGTGATGGCAGCGCCGGGCCCTTCAAAGCGCGGGTCGTCGCACTGATCGTCATTGGCGTAGCTCGACGTGTTGTCGCCAAACTCGATTTCCGAGCTGTCATAGGGTGCGCCAGCAGCGTAACTGGGCTGGTAGACTTGGCGGATCTGTACCTTGCCGGCCTCTTCCAGCGTCTTGCAGTCGGTGGCGTCGGCCATCTGGTCTTCGTAGAGTTGCTTCTTGTTGGTGCCTTCGCCGACGAAGCGCGGATCGTCGCACTCCCCGTCATTGGCCCATTTGGACGTGTCGCTGCCATAGTCGAACTCGGTGGAAGCCGGGCTCGCGCTGGTGGCGGCAGTGCCATCGGGGTCGAAACTCACCGTTCCGGCAGCATAGGCGGCCTTGCAGTCGGTGGCATCGTGGCCGATGTCGTCGTCCAGCATTTCCGAAGCCGCGCCGGTGCCCGAGAAGCGCGGATCATCGCATTCCTCGTCCTTGGCCCATTCACTGGTGTCGTCGCCAAAGTCGATCTCGGAAATATCGACCTTGGTGGCGCTGCTGCCGGCGCTATCGCCATTGAAGGTCACGGTGCCGGCGTCATAGGCAGTCTTGCAATCGGTGGCGTCCTTGCGGATATCGGCGTCGAGCAGTTCGACCGCGCTGCCGGTGCCGGAAAAGCGGGGATCATCGCATTCCCCGTCATTGGCCCATTCACTGGAATCATCACCGAAATCGATCTCGGCGGTGCTGGCAGGCGTATCGGTGCCCGTGGCAGGCGTGTCGGTGGTGGTGGCATTGGTGTTGGAATTATCGTCAGCCAGGCTCACCGTGCCGGCTTCATAGGCCGCCTTGCAGTCGGTAGCATCCTTGCGAATATCGGCGTCGAGCAATTCCTCGGCGCTGCCTTCGCCCTTGAAGCGGGGGTCGTCGCATTCGCCATCATTGGCCCATTCGCTGCTGTCATCGCCAAAGTCGATGGCATCGATCGGGCTGGCAATGGTTATATCGGCCGGG
>DATMSY010000198.1:0-23118 GCA_035565135.1 Devosia sp. | reverse complement strand
GTGACGTGCTGCAGCTTGCCGCGTGGGTCGGTGAAGCGCAGGTCGAGATACTTGATGTTCTCGTCTTTGATCTTCTGAAGGAGGTCGCTTCCGGTGGTCATTAGGTCTTCCCCTGTCTAAATCGGAATGCTTGTTGTTTGTCTCGGGCGCGTCGCTTCTAAAGGGGAGGGCCCTTAGAGCGCGTCGTCGCCAAATTCGCCGGTGCGGATTCGGATAGCCTGCTCGATCGAGTAAACGAAGATCTTGCCATCGCCAATGCGACCAGTTTGTGCTGCGTTGCGGATCGCTTCGATGGCTTTTTCGGCGAGCTCGTCGGGGCACACGACCTCGACCTTCACCTTGGGCAGGAAATCCACGACATATTCGGCGCCGCGATAAAGTTCAGTGTGGCCCTTTTGCCGGCCGAAGCCTTTCGCCTCGGTAACGGTGATGCCCTGCAGGCCAACCTCCTGCAGCGCCTCTTTGACTTCGTCGAGCTTGAACGGCTTTACGATAGCCTCGATTTTTTTCAATTGAGCCTCCACGTGCCTGATTTAGGCGGATACCGCCATCCCGTATGCATGGCCTGTGCCATGCTGGCTGAAACATAAAAAAGATTGAGTTGTTAAAGGCTTACTGTACTAAGCTGAGGTTGATGATCGCGGCCTATATGCAATCGATGATCAAAAAGGCGTCGCGTTGCACAGTTTTTGTGCATTTGTGGGGCGCCCATTGCGAGTACCGACCCGAAAATGACTATGATGACGCCAATCGAAGCTGTCCAGCTTCAGTTCGAAGCCTATAACGAACGCAACCTGCCGCGTTTCCTCTCCGCTTTTGCCGAGGATATCAGCAGTTTCCGCCTGCCGGACATGACGCCGCTCTTGTCGGGAAAAGCCGCTTATGGCGAGTTTTACGCCCGCGAGCGCTTCAATCATGCCGGGCTGCGGGCCGAGCTGGTCAACCGCGTCGCCCTGGGTGATACGGTCATCGATCATGAATTGATCCATGGCCTGGCGCCCGAGCCGATCGAAACGGCCATCATGTTCGTCATTCGGGATGGCTTGATCGCCAAGGTTTTTGCCATTCCGGGAAAATAGCCAACCAAGGCTTTGACTGACAGTTGAACTTAGGCTAGACCCACGCGCAACCCGGCCAGCGGGTACCCTTGCGGGTGTGGCGGAATTGGTAGACGCACTGGATTTAGGTTCCAGCGCCGCAAGGCGTGGAGGTTCGAGTCCTCTCACCCGCACCACAATTGGACACTGGCCCTGAGATCAATGAATACGGGATTGAACCGAATGCAGGTTACCGAAACCCTCAATGAGGGCCTGAAGCGCAAGCTCAGCGTTACCATTCCGGCCGCCGACCTGGTCACGCGCCTCGATGCCAAGCTCCAGGAGCTCAAGGGCCAGGCCAATATCAAGGGCTTCCGTCCGGGCAAGGTGCCGACCTCCTATCTCAAGAAGGTCTATGGCCGCTCCGCCATGAGCGAAGTGATGACCGACGCGATCAACGCGACCGTCTCCGAGACCCTGGACAAGCGCGAAGAACGCGCTGCCGCTCAGCCCAAGGTTGACCTGCCCGACGATCAGGCCGTGATCAACGAAGTGCTCGACGGCAATGCCGATCTGGCTTTCGAAGTCGAATATGAAGTTCTGCCGCCGGTCGAACTGATGGAGCTCAAGGGCGTCAAGCTCGACAAGCCCGTCGTCGACGTCACCGACGAAGAGCTGGATGCCGAAGTCAATCGCGTCTTCGCCCAGAACCGCGGCTATACCGACAAGGGCGATGACGCTGTTGTCGAAAATGGCGACCGCCTGGGTCTGTCCTTCGTCGGCAAGATCGACGGCAAGGCTTTCGACGGCGGCACTTCCGACCATGCTCACCTCACGGTCGGCTCGGGCGAATTCATCCCCGGCTTCGAAGAGCAGCTGGTCGGCATGAAGAAGGGCGAGACGAAGGAAATCGACGTCACCTTCCCCAAGGATTACCAGAGCGAAGAGCTGGCCGGTAAGAAGGCCAAGTTCGAAGTTTCGATCCTGCATGTCGATGGCCCGAACCAGGGCGAGCTGGACGATGATTTCGCCAAGCGCCTCGGCCTCGATGACGTTGCTGCCCTGCGCAATGCCGTCAAGGAGCAGATGGAAGCCGCCCTGGCCTCGATGAGCCGCCAGCACGTCAAGCGCCAGATTCTCGACGCGCTCGATGACGGTCACAAGTTCGAAGTGCCGGCCCAGCTGGTCGATGCCGAATTTGAAACCATCTGGGGCCGCGTGCAGCACGAAGTGGAAAGCCATGGCCGGTCCTTCGAAGACGAAGGCACCACCGAGGAAGCCGCTCGCGAGCAGTACCGCAAGATCGCCGAGCGCCGCGTGCGCCTGGGCCTCGTCGTTGCCGAAATCGGCAACAAGAACGAGGTCAATGTCACCGAGGAAGAGCACCAGCAGGCCCTGATCGCCGAAGTGCGCCGCTTCCCCGGCCAGGAACAGCAGGTTTATGACTATTACCGCAAGAACCCGCAGGCTCTTGCCGGTCTTCGCGCCCCGGTCTTCGAGAACAAGGTTGTCGACTATGTCGCTGACCTCGGCGAAATCACCGAAAAGAAGATGACCCGCGCCGAACTCGCCAAGCTGATCCAGGCCGACGAGGACGAGGTTCCCGAAGAGCACCACCACTAAGGTGTTCTGATCCAACCGCGAATTTTGAAAGCCGCCCAGAAATGGGCGGCTTTTTGTTTTTGCTGTGGACGTCGTGTTTGACCTCATCCTGAGCCTGTCGAAGGACGAGGGCAAACCTGCCACTGTGCCACGCCCTCGTGGTTCGACAGGCTCACCATGAGGTCTGTTGGAAATTCGGAGTTATTGCTTTGACCACCTCCAGCGCCGACGTCCTGCTCACTCCCGCCCAGATGGCGGAGGCCGACCGCCTTGCCGTTCAGTCCGGCGTCAAGTCGTTGGCCCTGATGGAAGCCGCCGGCAAGGCCGTGGCCGAGGCCATCACCGAGCGCTATTACCAGCGCTCCGCGCTCGTGCTCTGCGGGCCGGGCAATAATGGCGGCGACGGCTTCGTCGTGGCGCGGCTGCTCAAGCAGAAGGGCTGGCCGGTGCAATTGCGGCTCATCGGTTCGCGCGAGGCGCTCAAGGGCGATGCGGCGACCATGGCGGGCCAATGGACCGGCCGGGTCGACGCTCCGACAACGACCGATATCGAAAATGCCGATCTCATCGTCGATGCCCTGCTCGGCGCCGGGCTCGACCGCGATGTGGACGGCGCTTTCAAGGAGATCATCGACGCCGTCAATGCCAGCTCGCGGCCGGTCGTGAGCATTGATGTGCCCAGCGGCATAGACGGCGCGACGGGCAGGGCGCGGGGCGCCGCCATGATCGCAGAAATGACCGTCACCTTCTTTCGCCTCAAGCCCGGCCACCTGCTGCAGCCGGGTCGCACGCAATGCGGCGAGGTGGTGCTCGCCGATATCGGCATTCCCGAATCCGTGCTGGGCCCGATCGCGCCGCAGGCCTGGCAGAACACGCCCAGCCTGTGGTCACTGCCGCAAGCCGGGGATGAGGGCAACAAGTTCGATCGCGGCCATTGCGTGGTCGTGTCAGGCGGCCCCTTGCAAACCGGTGCGGCCCGCCTCGCCGCCATGGGCGCATTTCGGGCCGGGGCAGGGCTGGTATCGCTGACCGGCTCGGAACAGGCGCTCTTGATTCATGCCGCCCACGTCACCGCTATCATGCTCAAATCGGCTGAAGACACGGCCGCATTGGCCGAGCTGCTCGCCGATGACCGCATCCGCTCCGTCGTGATCGGCCCCGCCGCCGGTATCGGCGAGGAAACGCGCAACAAGGTGCTGACCGTTCTGACCGCCGGCGCAGCGGCAATTCTCGATGCCGACGCCCTTACCAGCTTCGGTGGCGACGCGAATGCGTTGTTCCAGGCCATCAAGTCGCGGCCGGCGCCGGTCGTCATGACCCCGCACGAGGGCGAGTTCCGCCGCCTCTTTGGCGATGTGCCCGGCGGCAAGCTCGATATGGCCCGCGCCGCGGCCGAGCATTCCGGCGCCATTATGGTGCTCAAGGGTAGCGACACAATCATCGCCGCGCCGGACGGTCGCGCCGCCATCAATGCCAATGCCCCCGCCTGGCTTGGCACGGCTGGCTCTGGCGACGTGCTGGCCGGCATCATTGCCGGCCTCATAGGGCAGGGCATGGACGGCTGGGAAGCCGCCTGCGCCGGCGTCTGGCTCCATGCCGAAGCCGCCAACCGTTTCGGCGGCCCCGGCCTGATCAGCGAAGACCTGCCGCTGCTGATCCCGGGCGTGCTGGCGAGCCTTTAGGCTAACGCCAGCTCACCATCAGCTTCTCCAGCCCGTGGAAGTGATAGACATTGTTGTATCGCGGCTCCTCCGCGATCCGCAGCTTCGGCAGCCGCCGGAACAATTCGCTGAACGCCACCTGCAGTTCGATCCGCGCCAGCGGCGCCCCGATGCAGAAATGGATGCCGGCGCCGAAGCTGACATTGGCGCCATCACTGCGGAATGGGTCAAATGTATTGGCATTGGCGAACCGCTTGGGATCGCGATTGGCCGCGCCGAGCATCAGCCCGATCACGTCACCCTTGCGCAGCGCGATGCCTTCATACTCGATATCGCTCAGCGCATAGCGCGTGAACATATGCAGCGGCGCATCGAAGCGCAGGCATTCCTCGGCCGTGGCGGCCGATTGTTCGTCGCTGGTGAAGAGCGTCGCCGGATCGATACCGCTTTCGAGGATGGATTTGACGCCATTGCCCGTGGTGTGGACGGTCGCCTCATGTCCGGCATTGAGCAGCAGAATGGCTGTCGACATCACTTCTTCGTCGCTCAGCCGCTCGCCATTTTGCTCGGCGGTCAGCATATGGGTCAGCAGGTCCTCGCGCGGCTGCTTGCGGCGGATCGCGATTTCGGCGTGCAGATAATTCATGAAGTCCTGGGCCGCTTCATTGGCGTCCAGCTCGGTTTCATGCGTCACGCCGAACATGTACATGGCCACCATGCGGTTGGACCAGGCGAGCAATTTCGGCGCCGCCTCGGCCGGTAATCCCAGCATTTCGGCAATGACGATGGCCGGAATCGGCGCCGCGAAAGCTTTGATCAGGTCGACGCTGTCCTGGTCCTCGAAGCCATCGATCAGCTCATTGGCCAATCGGACGATGCGCGGCCGCAATTGCTCGACATGCCGCGACACGAAGGCGCGATTCACCAGCGTCCGCAGCCGCGTATGGCCGGGGGGCTCCAGATTGAGCAGCGAATATTTTTCGGTCAGGTCGAACGCCTGCGTATGCGGCTTGGGCTCGGGCATGCCCAGCTCTTCCCGGCTCGCGACATGCAGAATCTCCCGGCCGAACCGTTTATCCCGTAGCAGCGCGCTGACTTCCTTGAAGCCGGCAAAACACCAATGGCCGTATTCGTCCCAGAAGAATGTCGAATTGCCCGCATGCAGGCGGTCATAGAAGGCATAGGGGTTCTGGTAAAACGCGGGATCGCGGGGATTGGCGCTGCGGCGCCGATCTTGGGGAATGTTTTCAACGGGCTTGAGCTGGAGAATGGCGGCCATGAAAAGGGGGTAACCGAAACTGAGAAATCGACAGCCGACATTACGGGCAGGAAATCGCAATGCAACAGGACAAAAAAATAGTCGAGTTGACGCTCCGTGGTTCGTCGGGGTGATGTTCAACCACGGAGATCAACCATGAAATTTCTCTGCCTTGTCTATTTCGAACCCGACGCCTTTGCCGGCCTCAGCCCCGAAGAGATGAAACGCATCGACGATGCCACCATCGAGCATGACCATAAATTGCGCGATGCGGGCCACCTGTTGATTGCGTCTCCCCTCGATACGGCCGAGGAGGCGGTCAACATCGACCGGCGCCAGCGGATGAAAATGTCGGTGGTCGATGGGCCCTACGCCGAAGCTAAGGAAGTCATCGGCGGCTTCCTGCTGCTCGAAGCCAGGGATATGACCGAAGCCGTTACCCTCTTCGATGACGACCCCATCGCCGCCTATTCCCGCCTGGTGATCCGGCCCTTGATGGAAGCGCACCGGCATAGCGAAACCGGGCAGGCCCGGCCCGATTTCCGCCCCGCCTAACGCCGCCTCGGATGGCGGGCACTGCTCGCCATCCTCGACCTGATGGCAGGCACTGGACGCACGAAATTTTGTGTAGCACTTTTAATATGAGTTGCTATATAAAGTGATACAGAAAATCGATGCGGATCATCTGGGACGAACCGAAGCGACTAGCCAACATCGCAAAACATGGCATGGACTTTGCCGACTTGACGGCTTCGTTCTTTGAGGAGGCGATCATTGTGCCGGGTAAGACTGGTCGCAAAGTGGCGATCGGTTGGTTCGATGGCATCGGGATCGTTGTCATTCACGTCATCTATGGAGCCGAAGCCATCTCGGTGATTTCGATGCGTGTGGCCAGCCAGCGAGAAAGGAAGATTCTATGACCAAGGAATTCAAGGAAGGCCAAGGCTATACCAAGGAAGACTGGGACGCCGTGGACAGCCCCGAGCTCACCGACGAAGAGCTGGCCCAGGCCCGCCCCTTCGCCGAGGTTTTCCCCGATCTCGCCGAAAGCATCCGCCGCTCCCGTGGCCGCCCGAAGGTCGATTCTCCGCGTCAGCAGATCTCCTTGCGGCTCGATCCCGACGTCATCGAAAAGTTCAAAGCCACCGGAAAGGGTTGGCAATCGCGCATCAATGATGTCTTGAAGGCAGCCAAACTCTAGACTCGTTTTTTCGGAGCCCTTTGTGAGCGACCTGACCCTGAGCCAAGCCATCGAGAACATCTACACCTCGATCAAGAACAATAACGACGAGCTGGACGCCCATATCGCGGCGCTCAAGGCCGCCATGGCGCGCGAAGGCGCCAAGGAAGCCGTGTTCGAGCCGGCCAAGCTGGCGCAGTCCAATCGCCAGGGCCGCAAGATCATGCAGTCCTATTTCAAGAAGAAGGGCGTGACGGTCAGCTTCTCGGCCTAGCGCCGTCATTGCGGCAAAGCATCAATTGGTATACATGTATACCAATTGGAGGCGCTATGTCCAAGCAGACCGCCGTACGGCTTCCCGATGAACTTTATGAACGGCTTCAGTCCCTGGCGAACCGCACGGGACGAACCGCCACGTTTTATATTCGCGAGGCGGTCGAGGAGCATGTTCAGGAGCTCGAGGACCTCTATCTTGCCGAAGACGTGCTCAAGCGGCGCGCTGCCGGCGAGGATCGAACGATAGGCCTTGATGAGCTGAGCAAGCGACTTGGCCTGGACGATTGAGTTCGACGAGCAGGCGGTTCGCCAATTGGCGCGCCTTGATCGCCAGGACGCAACGCGGATACGCAACTATTTGCGGGATCGGGTTGCGCCGCTCGACAATCCACGGCAGCTGGGGAAAGCGCTGACCGGCTCCAAGCTCGGTGAGCTTTGGCGCTATCGCGTCGGCGATTTTCGGGTCATATGCGATCTGCAGGACGGGCGGCTATTGGTACTTGTCCTCGGGGTAGGGCACCGCAGCCAGGTCTATCGCTAGATGACGCCATTCACCTTGCCGTCACATCGTATATCACGGCTATTGAAGCGCGCCCTATTGCCGCCTATCTCTGGCTTTACCGCACGTTAAGGCGGCATCGTCTGCAATCGGCCAGTCGCGCTGATTCGAAATTTCGACACTTCCGCCGGACCCTGGATGTCCTGGCCCGGGGGCAGTGTTCCAACCGAAGATGGCTTGCCCGGTATCCACGCGACCCGGTCCAGCTCAAGGGGCATCACATGCAAGATCCGCACGATATCTACATGAATACGCTCGTTCCCATGGTGGTCGAGCAGTCCAATCGGGGCGAGCGCGCCTTCGATATCTATTCGCGCCTGCTGCGCGAGCGCATCATTTTCGTGACCGGCGTGGTCGAGGATAATATGGCGAGCCTGATCGTGGCTCAGCTGCTGTTCCTCGAATCAGAGAATCCGAAAAAAGAAATCGCCATGTACATCAACTCGCCCGGTGGCGTGGTGACGGCTGGCCTTTCGATCTATGACACCATGCAGTTCATCCGCCCGGCCGTCGCCACCATGGTGATGGGGCAGGCGGCCTCGATGGGCTCGCTTCTGCTTGCAGCGGGCGAAGCCGGCATGCGCACCAGCCTGCCGAACTCGCGCATCATGGTTCACCAGCCGTCCGGCGGATATCAGGGCCAGGTCACCGACATCCTGATTCATGCCAAGGAAGTCGAGGGTTTGAAGCGCCGTCTTAATCAGATTTATGAGAAGCACACCGGCCGCACTTACGAGGAAATCGAGAACGCTCTCGAGCGCGATCGCTTCCTGTCTCCGGAGGAAGCCAAGACCTTCGGCCTCATCGACAGCGTGTTCGAAAAGCGCGTCGTCCCTGAGGGCAGCTGAGATCCTCCCGCTGTTAACAGCGTTTGGTGACACTGCGTTGACTGTGACGTGAGTGCAATTGCACCGAGCCGGATCGGCCTTTAAGGTCGGTTCGGCTTAGACTTTCTTTAGGCCTCGGGCGTTACCGTCATCGGTACCGCTGAATTTTGGGGGTTCCGTACCCCCGGGAGTAACTGGATGTCCAAAGAGACAACGAACGGCGAATCCTCCAAGAACACGCTTTACTGCTCGTTCTGCGGGAAATCCCAGCATGAGGTTCGCAAGCTGATCGCAGGTCCCACCGTATTCATCTGTGATGAATGCGTGGAACTCTGCATGGACATCATCCGCGAAGAGAACAAGACCTCCATGGTCAAGTCCTCCGATGGCGTGCCGACACCCGCAGAAATCTGCAAGGTGCTCGACGACTACGTCATCGGCCAGTTCCGCGCCAAGCGCGTGCTCTCCGTGGCCGTCCACAACCACTACAAGCGCCTGCACCATGCCAGCAAGAACCAGGATATCGAGCTTTCCAAGTCGATCATCCTGCTGATCGGGCCCACCGGCTCGGGCAAGACCCTGCTGGCCCAGACGCTGGCGCGCATCCTCGATGTGCCCTTCACCATGGCCGACGCGACCACGCTGACCGAGGCCGGCTATGTCGGCGAGGACGTTGAGAACATCATTCTCAAGCTCCTGCAGTCTGCCGACTACAATGTCGAAAAGGCCCAGCGCGGCATCGTCTATATCGACGAAGTCGACAAGATCAGCCGCAAGTCCGACAACCCGTCCATCACCCGCGACGTGTCGGGCGAGGGCGTGCAGCAGGCTCTGCTCAAGATCATGGAAGGCACCGTGGCTTCCGTTCCGCCCCAGGGCGGCCGCAAGCATCCGCAGCAGGAATTCCTGCAAGTGGACACGACCAATATCCTGTTCATCTGTGGCGGCGCCTTTGCCGGGCTCGAGAAGATCATCTCGGCCCGCGGCGAAGGCTCGGGCATCGGCTTTGCCGCAACCGTCAAGGACCCGAACGACCGTCGCGTCGGCCAGATCCTTGCCGATGTGGCTCCGGAAGACCTGGTGCGGTTCGGGCTGATCCCCGAATTCATCGGCCGTCTGCCGGTGCTGGCGACGCTCGAAGACCTCGACATCGCCGCGCTGATCGAAATCCTGACCGCGCCTAAGAACGCCCTGGTGCGCCAGTATCAGCGCCTGTTCCAGATGGAAGAAGTCGAACTGACCTTCCACGAGGACGCCCTCAAGGCCATCGCCGAGAAGGCTATCGAGCGCAAGACCGGCGCCCGCGGCCTCCGCTCGATCATGGAAGCCATCCTGCTCGACACCATGTACGACCTGCCTTCGCTCGAAGGCGTGGAAGAAGTGGTCATCTCAGAGGATGTGGTGAAGGGCAAGGACGTCCGTCCGCTCTACATCTATTCCGAGCGCAAGAAAGACGAAGCGCCCGCAACGGCGTAAGTTTTAGCGAGATGAATTGAAAACGCCGGGTGCTGAGCCCGGCGTTTTTGTTTGTGGAAGGGCACTGTCCACAACCTACGACTTCATCCAACCACGGTGTCATTCCCGCGAAAGCGGGAACCTCCGTTTGCGGATGCTGGGAAAAGAAAACAGAGGTTCCCGCTTTAGCGGGAATGACACTGTGTGGGGACGCGCGCGGTGGCTACGGAGCGCCAATTACCCCTCGCTCTCCCCCTCCGTTACAAACGCCACCGGCCCCGGCTCCTCGCCCATGATCTGCCGCCCGAACAGGCTCGCGACCAGGTCCACCAGCAGCGTTGCGCTCTTGCCGCCATGGTCGAGGAACGGATTGAGCTCCACCACGTCCAGCGAACCCACCACGCCGCTATCATGCAGCATCTCCATGATCAGGTGCGCCTCGCGATAGCTGAGCCCGCCAGGCACCAGCGTGCCACCGCCCGGCGCGATGGAGGGGTCCATGGCATCGACATCAAGGCTCACATGCAGATGCCCGCCGGCGGCCTTCACCTTGTCCAGAAAGCCGCGCATCAGCGCGACCACACCCATTTCGTCGATCCGCCGCATATCGATGGTCTCGACGCCCCGCGCCGCCAGCAGTCGGCGCTCTTCCCGGTCCACCGAGCGGGCGCCGATGATCGCGACATTCTTCGGATCGATCCGGCCCAGCCAGTCGCCGCGATATTCCTCCCCGAACTCCTCCTCGCCGCAGAGCAGGGCGAGCGGCATGCCATGCAGATTGCCGCTGGGGGAGGTGACCGGCGTGTTGAAATCGGCATGCGCATCGATCCACAGCACAAAGACCGGCTTGCCCGACGCCGCGCAATGCCGCGCCACGGACGAGACCGTGCCCATGGCAATCGAGTGATCGCCGCCCAGGAACACCGGAAAGTGACCTGACCGCAAAATGTCGAGTCCCTGATCGCTGGACCGCGCCGCAAGGTCGAGCACATCGGCACGCCGCTCATCTGGGAGACGCCAACTGGCCGGGCTGGTGCCGGGCAGGGTGTGGGGACGCCGCAGATCGCCGAAATCAGCCACCTCATGACCAAGATCCACCAGCGCCTCGATAAGCCCCGCCACCCGCAGCGCCTCCGGCCCCATGCCCGCGCCACGCACCGAGGCACCGGCGGCCGTTGCAATACCCAGAAGATCGATGCGGCGGGGGCGTGCGGTCATGCCGGGGTCCTTGTGTCGGGCGATGATGATGCCGATATGGGATACGGGCAAGGTGCTTGCGCCACCGCAATAGAAACAACCTCGATGTCATTCCGGCGCAGGCCGGAATCCATGCTGAAGGCCGTCCCAGCGCTGGATGCGTGTTGGGGGCCACGGACCTGGATTCCGGCCTGCGCCGGAATGACACCGTGGATGGAGAATGCATCGGAGATCGCTCCTTCCACATCCACCCCGCAGCCAAGGCACACCGGTGTTTCCGGGCCCAACCGCATATCTCCTGTGCGTTCACAAGTTAACCGTGACAAATCTGCAAAGGTTGACTTGCGGGCTCCATAGGCGAACCTATTTATTAACCGGAATCAGCCCAGCATCTATCACTGGAGCTGTCTATAACGGGCGCGCATCCATCTCCTTCCTCCCGCGCGCCCCGGAAAGGATACGAGATGACGGACGTCAATCCCGCCACTGGCGATGCGAGCCGGGACCGGGTGTACCCAGTTCTGCCCCTGCGCGACATCGTCGTGTTCCCCGGCATGATCGTGCCGCTGTTCGTCGGCCGCGAAAAATCGGTCAAGGCGCTCGAAGAAGTCATGCGCGATGACAAGCACATTCTGGTGGTGACCCAGAAGAACGCGCAGGACGATGATCCGAGCCCGGACCAGATTTTCGAAACCGGCACCATTGCCACCGTATTGCAGCTGCTCAAGCTCCCCGATGGCACCGTCAAGGTGCTGGTCGAGGGCCTGAACCGCGCGACCATCGATCGCTATCTGCAGACCGTGGATTATTTCGAAGCCGAAGCCTCCGTGCTGCCCGAACCGGTGGAAGACCCCACCGAGATCGAGGCCATGGCCCGTTCGGCCCAGACCGAGTTCGAGAGCTATGTGAAGCTCAACAAGAAGATCTCGGCCGAGGTCGTCGCTGCCGTCGGGCAGATCGAGAACCATTCCAAGCTCGCTGACACCATTGCCAGCCATCTCGTGATCAAGATCAACGAGAAGGAAGACCTGCTCGGCACCGTTTCGGTCATCGAGCGCTTCCAGAAGATTCTTGGCCTGATGGAAGGCGAGATCGGCGTTCTGCAGGTGGAAAAGCGCATCCGCAGCCGCGTCAAGCGGCAGATGGAAAAGACCCAGCGCGAATACTACCTCAACGAGCAGATGAAGGCGATCCAGAAGGAACTGGGCGACGGCGAAGAGGGCTCCAACGAGATTGCGGAGCTCGAAGAACGCATCGCCAAGACCAAGCTTTCTAAGGAAGCCAGGCTCAAGGCCGAAGCCGAACTGAAAAAGCTCAAGACCATGAGCCCGATGTCGGCCGAAGCCACCGTCGTGCGCAACTATCTCGATACGCTGCTCGGCCTGCCCTGGGGCAAGAAGAGCAAGGTCAAGCGCGACCTGGCCCTGGCCGAAAAGGTTCTGGACGAGGATCACTATGGCCTCGAGAAGGTCAAGGAACGCATCCTGGAATATCTGGCCGTGCAGGGCCGGACCGGCTCGCTCAAGGGCCCTATCCTCTGCCTCGTCGGTCCTCCGGGCGTCGGCAAGACCTCGCTGGGCAAGTCGATCGCCAAGGCGACCGGCCGTGAATTCGTGCGCATGGCGCTGGGCGGGGTTCGGGACGAAGCCGAAATCCGCGGTCACCGTCGCACCTATATCGGCTCCATGCCCGGCAAGGTCATCCAGTCGCTGAAGAAGGTCGGCAAGTCCAACCCGCTCTTCCTGCTCGATGAAATCGACAAGATGGGCCAGGATTTCCGTGGCGATCCCTCTTCGGCACTTCTCGAAGTGCTCGATCCGGAGCAGAACCACACCTTTGCCGATCACTATCTCGAGGTCGATTATGACCTGAGCGACGTGATGTTCGTGACCACCTCGAACACCCTGAATATCCCCGGCCCGCTGATGGACCGCATGGAGATCATTCGCCTCTCGGGTTACACCGAGCAGGAGAAGCATGCGATCGCCAAGCAGCACCTGATCCCGGAAACGCTCAAGGAAAACGGGCTTGCCCATGGCGAGTTCGAGCTGAGCGACGCCATGCTGACCGCCTTGATCCAGCGCTACACCCGTGAAGCGGGCGTGCGTAACCTCAAGCGCGAAATCAGCAAGCTGATGCGCAAGGCCGTGGCCGAAATCGTCAAGACCAAGGTTAAGTCGATCACCATCGACGACGAGAAGCTGACCAAGTATCTCGGCGCCGATATCTACAAGCACGGCGAGATCGAGGCCGAATCCCAGGTTGGCCTGGTGACCGGCCTGGCCTGGACCTCGGTTGGCGGCGAGCTGCTGACCATCGAAGGCGTGATGACGCCGGGCAAGGGCCGCATGACGGTCACCGGCAACATCAAGGAAGTGATGAAGGAATCGCTGACCGCTGCCACGGCTTACGTGCGCTCGCGCTCCATCGATTTCGGCATCAAGCCGCCGATGTTCGACACGCGTGACATCCACGTCCACCTGCCCGAAGGCGCCACGCCCAAGGATGGTCCCTCGGCCGGCATTGGCCTCGCCACCGCCATCGTCTCGGTGATGACCGGCATTGCCGTCCGCAATGATGTCGCCATGACCGGCGAGATCACGCTGCGGGGCAGGGTGCTGCCCATCGGCGGCCTCAAGGAAAAGCTCCTTGCGGCCCTGCGCGGCGGCATCAAGACTGTGCTGATCCCCGAAGAAAATGTCCGCGATCTTGCCGAGATCCCGGACATCGTCAAGGAAGGCATGGAAATCGTGCCGGTCAGCCGCATGGACCAGGTCATCGAGCGCGCCCTGGTGCGCAAGCCCGAGCCCATCGAGTGGAACTTCGACGAAGCCACCCCGGCCGTGTCGACCACGGTCGAAGCCGGCGACGAAGCCACCGCAGGCCTGCCGCACTAACCTCACCTCTCCCTCTTGGGAAGAGGTCGGCGCGCAGCGCCGGGTGAGGGGGCCTTGAATGAAAACGGCGGTCCGAAAGGGCCGCCGTTTTGCTTTGTGCCGAACCGATTATGCGGCGCGCACAGCGGACCTTCTGCCAAGCAAGGCCAGCGCCATGGCCACCGCGGCCAGGCCCGCAGAAATCAGAAAGCTTGCCGTAAACGCCGTGCCGATACCGGCGGTCGATGCCTCCGCAATCTGCCCGGTGCCCAGCAATGCGGTGAATATCGTCGCCATCACCGAGGCTCCGGTCAACAATCCCAGATTTCGGGAAAGGCCCAGCAGGCCGGACAGCACACCGCGCTGGGCGGCGGGCGCCGCAACCATCACCGATGCGTTGTTGGCCGCAAGAAAGAGTTGAAAGCCCGGCGTCAGGACGATCAAGGCGCCGACATAGCCCGCCATGCCCAGCCAGCGCGGCAGCAGGGCAAGGCAGAGAAAGCCCGCAATGGTCTCGACAAGTCCGAGCAGCCGGGCGCGATCGGCCCCTAGTCGATCCACGATGCGCCCGGCCGGTGCTCCGGCAAATGCCGCAGTCACCGGCCCAACGGCCATCACCAATCCAGTCACCGTTTCATCGAGGCCGAGTGCGAAGCTCAGGAAGAACGGCCCGACCACCAGCGTCGACATCATGACCGTGCCCAAAAGCAGGTTCATGGCCAGACCCGTCCCGATAAACCTGCCGCGCACCAGTGAAAGCGGGATCAGGGGCGAGGGCGCCCGCATCTGCACGCGCAGGAACACGACAAAAACCAGCGTCGCCGGCAGCAGCAATATGGCGGTCCCGGAGCCGGTGGCGGCAAGCGCATAAAATCCAAGAGCTAGCGCAAGAAGCGAGGTGCCGAGCCAATCCATCCGCGGTTTTGGTTCAACGCCTGGTCTTCCTGCCGGCAACGCGCGCAGCGCGATCATCACAATTGCCGCGCCGCCGGTCGCCAGCAGGAAAAAGGCCGCCTGCCAGCCGAGATAGGCCATCAGGATTCCGCCAAGCGATGGGCCCAACGCCGTGCCGGCCGCCGACATGGTGCCGAGCAGTCCCATGGTTGCGCCCATCCGGTCCTCTGGTACCGCATCGCGGGCGATGGACATGGGCAGGGCCGTGATGATTGCACCGCCCACGCCCTGTAGGGCGCGACCTGCTATCAGCACCGCCAGATTTGGACTGACCGCGCACAATATTGATGCCGCCGTGAACAGGGCGAGCCCCAAAAGCAGCACATGGCGGGGGCCATAGAGATCGCCCAGCCGTCCGGCAGATACGATGGTCACTGTCATCGAGAGTAGATAGGCCAGGATGACCCATTGCAGCTCGGCCAGCGTGACCGGAAAGCTTCGTGCCAATGTCGGCAGCGCGATCGTTGCGATGCTGATGCCCAGCGATGCGAGCAATGTGGCACCAGACAGAGTTGTCATCAGGGCGGGAGTAGCGGCGCGGTGGGGCCCGGTTTCCATGGGTTTCTCTTGAGTCAGGATGAAGCGGGCGCTACATTCCCACTTCAAGTCAACTTGAGGTCAAGAGTGTATCTTCTCGATATCGGGGTTTTATCGGAACGCTCCGGCGTGCCGGTCTCGGCCCTGCGCTATTACGAAGAAGTGGGGCTTATCCAGCCCGTGTCGCGGCGCGGCCTCAGACGGCAATACGCGCCCGGCGCTGTAACCCAATTGTCTCTGATCGCCCTGGGAAAGGCAGCCGGCTTTTCGCTTGAGGAGATCAAGGGCATGTTCAGCGAAAATGGTGCTCCCGAGCTGCCCCGGGCCGATCTGCATAAGCGGGCCGATGACATTGAAAAGCAGATCCGCGGCCTTGCCACCCTTAGGGACGCGTTGCGCCATGTCGCCGAATGCCCGGCAGACAATCACATGGCTTGTCCGAAATTCCAGAAACTGCTGCGTGTTGCCCCGGCCTTTCAGAGAAGGGCGCGCCGCTGACATGCGCCGCTCCTGCCGCGCACTGTCAGCACCATCCCCATAAATGTCGCTACGGCACATATTTGGAACAGGTCATGAACATGCCCTTGTAACGCCGCCGTGAAGCAGTTACATCAATGTGCCTGTCTGGAGGGTCCGAAGCCGGTCTGCCCGGGATCGTGGACGCGACGGGAAGCTATGGAGCCACGACCTTGAACAAGGCACTCGTCGTCATTCTCGCCGCCGTCACGCTTGATGCTGTCGGCATCGGCCTTATTTTTCCGATTCTGCCTGCGCTGCTGCGCGATGTCGGCCATGTTACCGAGGTGGCGACGCTGCTTGGGCTCATGCTGGCGCTCTATTCGGCCTGCCAGTTCCTGTTTTCGCCGGTGCTCGGAGTTCTGAGCGACCGTTTCGGCCGCCGCCCGGTGCTGCTGGTGTCGTTGGCGGGTGCGGCCATCGATTACCTCATCATGGCCTTCGCGCCCCATCTGTGGATGCTGGTATTGGGCCGCGCCATTTCCGGCATTACCAGCGCCAACATGGCCGTGGCGACTGCCTATATCACCGATATTTCGAGCGAGGAGGAGCGCGCTCGGCGCTTCGGCCTGTTCCACGCCATGTTCGGCATCGGCTTCATCATTGGCCCCGTGCTGGGTGGCTTTCTCGGCGATTTCTGGGTGCGTGCACCGTTCATCGCCGCCGCCTTGCTCAATGCCGTGAACTTCGCCCTGGCGCTGTTCGTGTTGCCGGAATCGCGGCCGGGCCAGCCGGGCGCCAAGTTCGATCTCGAAACCCTCAATCCCTTCAAGCCGCTCAAATGGGCGCTGACCTTCAAGGCGCTGATTCCGCTGATGGCCATTTTCGTCATCATGAATTTCGTCGGCACCATGTATGGCACCATCTGGGCGCTGTTCAGCGAGGACAGTTTTCAGTGGAACGGCATGATGATCGGCCTGTCGCTGGGCGCCTTCGGCGTGTTCCATGCTGGGGCGCAGGCCTTTCTCACCGGGCCCGCCGTCGCGCGCCTTGGCGAACGTTGGGCCCTGATTGTCGGCATGGCCTGCGAATTGACCGCATTGGTGATTCTGGGCATTGCCACGCAAGGCTGGGTATTGTTCGCGCTGGCGCCGCTCTTTGCGCTGGGCGGCATTGGCATGCCGGCGCTGCAATCGCTGGTCACCACCCAGGTCGATGCCGACCGGCAGGGGCAGTTGCAAGGGGTGCTGGCAAGTCTGGTCAGCCTGGCCGCCGTCTTCGGTCCGCTGTTTTTCAGCTTTGTCTATTATGAGCTGCGCGGCAACTGGCCCGGCCTGACCTGGATTGTGGGGGCAGGGGTCTATCTGCTGGCCCTGCCGCTGATGCTGGGCATCCGCCGCACGCGCCCTCCCGTGCCGGCGAGTGCGAAATAGCGCGGAAAACCCCCGGAAAACCGGACAAAAGCCGGCAAAGCGGGCTTGTCGGGCCCGATTTTCCGGTTCAATAACGGTTTTGCACCGTCTGGCGCGCCAAAAAGCCCGGAATTCCTTGCCTTTCACGCAGAATCGCAAAAGGGTTGCGGCGGTTGGTTCGCCAAAGATGGCGGGCATTCACTGTGAGGAAACGCTATGAACAAAAACGATCTGGTTGGCGTTGTTGCCGACAAGGCGACGATCACCAAGGCACAGGCCGCCGAAGCGGTTGACGCAGTGTTCGAGGCTATCACCGGCTCCCTGAAGGCTGGCGAAGAAGTCCGCCTCGTCGGCTTCGGCACCTTTGCGGTGTCGCAGCGCAAGGCATCCACGGGCCGCAACCCTGCGACCGGTGCAGAGATCAAGATCCCGGCCTCCAATCAGGCCAAGTTCAAGCCCGGCAAGGGCCTGAAGGACGCGATCAACTAATACGGACGAAAGTTCGCTATGGTGATCGGCCCCGTGCGCGTCGCGCCGGGGCCAATTCTTTTTGGGGCCCTGCCTGTGTGCGCCAGCGTAAATCTGGGCACACACCAGTTGACGGGCGGGGCAACCCGCCCTATCAGGGCGCCTTACGCGGGCCCGATGGGCCGGCGGGCGATTAGCTCAGTTGGTAGAGCGCCTCGTTTACACCGAGGATGTCGGCGGTTCGAGTCCGTCATCGCCCACCATTCCTCCCTCACCACTTGAGCTGCAGTCCGACCCGCGCGGTGACGCCGGAGCGTTCGCCACCCGCCACGTCGAACGAATAGCTCGCATTGGCGAAATAGCTGAACTTGTCGTCGACCTGGCCCGTCACCCCCGCGCCGATTTCCAGCACGGTGGAATTGCCCGGCGTGCTCAGCACGTCATTGTCGAGCCGCGTGGTGAAATCCCCCAGGTTCTGCCAGAGATTTGCTGTCAGCTCGGGCTGGATGAACCCCGTCTCGGTGTCGATGCGGTTATAGAGCCGCGCCCCCAGCCGTCCCGTCAGCATGGTGCTGCTGTCGAAGCTGATCGTGGCGAAGGGATCGCTGCCATCCGAGAAGTTGGCAAAGTTCACGATGGCCTGCGCCTGCGGCTCGATGGTCCAGCCGCCGCCCAGGGCGATTGGATAGCCCGCTTCGATCGAGCCGGTAAGGCCATAGCCGTCGACATCGATGCCCAGGCCGCGGGTCGAGGTCACGTCGCCCGTGTAATAGGACGCCATCAGCACGCCATCGAGATAGAAGCCATCTTCATTGATCCGCGTGGCATAGGCGCCCACCGATGTTGCGCCCAGGCCCAGCGAGCCGGTGTCGTAATTGGCCCAGCCCAGCGCAAAGCCGCGCAGGTCGCCGCTCATATGCGAATAGCCGGCAAAGACGCCCGCCTGGGTCGTCGCGCCGTCATCGCCCACCACCGAATAGAGGTCGACACCGGCCTGGAAGCCGCCGATGACGCCATCAAAGGTCGGCGCCACCGTGCCGGACCAGCCGGCCGTGGTCGAGCTGCCCAAGGCCCGGAACCAGGCATTGCGCTTTTCGGTGTCGGCATTGGCATTGGGCAGATAGGCCTGCTCGCCGCGCCTGTTGTGGAAGGTCGAGAGCGATTCGATAGCCAGCAGATAGGCCGAAGGCTGCAGCGCCGCATAATTGGCCGCCTCGATGCGATAGAGCGGCACGACGCCCCCCGCCAACAGCAATGATGCATCCGGCAGAGACGCCTGGCTGGTCGGCGCGACAATGGCATAGCCGGCCGGATTAGACGGATCGATTGTCGGCACGGTCGGCGTTGCCGGCGGCGGCGAGTCCTCGGGCAGGGGTCCGTCTACCGGCGCTTCAGGCAAGGGTTCGACCACGGCCGGAGGCGGCTGCGGGGCAAGAGGGTCGACCGCTTCCGGATCGGGCGCCGGATCGACCGGGGCAGGGGGCAGCACAGGCGCTACCGGCGTTTCGCCCTCATTGATTCCGGTTGTGGGAGCCACAGGCGCCACCGGCTCAGGCGGCGGGGGCGGCGGCACGGGGACCGGCACCAATTGCGACCGCAGATACCAATTCTGTTCCTCGCCCGCGGCAACGCCGCCACGGAACAGGAAATATTCATAGGCGCCGGCCGCAACCGCACGGTCCAGCACGAAGGCATCGGTGGCGGTCGTGCCGCCATTGGTGGCCTGGACCACCATGATGCCGCTGCCGGTCGTGCCGCCGCCAGGGCCGCCAGCATTGACGATGCCAATGCCGGTAAGGCCGGTTGCGGCGCCGCCCGAAATGATGAGCTTGTCAGAAGGGGAGCCATCGACACCCAGATAGGTATCGAGCAGCAGCGAGCCGCCAATGCCGGTATAATTCCCGTGGATGGTTAGCGTGTCGGTGGGGCTCGGCGTGCCCGCCTGGGTCATCTGAATGACGCCGGCATTGTTGACCTGAACCAGCGAGCCCGCCACGGCCGGGGCAATCCCCGCCGCGCCACTCGCGATCAGGTAGCTGCTCGAATCGATATCGAGCCGGCCGGTCGTGCTGGTGGCGTCACCCAGCACCAGATTATTGCTCAGGCTGAGTTTGGAGCCGTTATTGAGCTGGATGGTCTCCCAATTGATGAACTGGGCGCCATTGTCGGCCGAGCTGTTTTCGAATTTCAGCGTATCGCTGGCAACGGGCGCGCCTGCCGCGGCGCCTTCGCCGCCATCGATATTGCCCGCCGCGGCAATGGTGGCGGCGCTCAGATTGCCGAGCGTGGCGACGTCAGAATCGGCACCCATTAAGACGTTGTTGAAGATGGCCCCGCCGGTCCAATCGAAGGTGTCATTGCCGAAGCTGGCGCGAATCTCGCCCTTGATGGAGCCGCCGGACACGCGAATAACGTCATCGCCGCCGCTGGTGCTGATATTGCCGCCAATGGCGCCGCCAGAAACCACGATCGTATCGAGCCCGAATCCGGTCACCAGATTGCCCAGGATTTGGCCGCCGCTGAGATAATAGAAATTGTCGGCGAGCTTCATGTCGACCCGGCCGATCGTGCCGCCGCTTTGTTCGGCATAGTCGCCGTCGACGAAAGCGCCGGTAATGGTGCCGCCGGTCATCAGGAAGGTGTCGTATCCGTCCCCCTGCTGCAGCGCCGCAACCGTGCCCCCCGTCATTTCAAAATGATCGATTCCGCTGCCCTGTTCGATCGAGGCAGTCGTGCCCGAATGGATTCTCACCGTATCGGCGCCGTTGCCGAACGAAACAGTGCTGGTGATAACCCCTGTGCCCCCCGCGGGCAGGGTCAGAACGTTATTGCCCCCAAGATCGACAAAGCCTGCCGAGCTGCCCGAGTCGCAAACATAGGTATCGTCACCCGCCGTGACGACAAAAACGCATGCCGCAGATGCGCTACTTGCCGTGGCTAGCAGTAGCGATCCAGAAATCGTTGAAAATACAATGAGTTGTCTTGGGGGTCGTAAATAGCAAAACAATGTTGGCCTCCATGGTTTTGTCGCCGGCAACTTGGAACTGCCCGCGATAGCGCCATCATAGGCTCACCTTTACGTGAGCGACTACATGGAATTGACGCTGCGTTAATAATTGGTACTGCCAGCGGATGGGTGCCGCTGCGACCGCGTTCCGCCCGGGTTTTCAAAGTTTCCCACAGGCCGCTGAAACTTCTTCAAGAAAGGCGGTTTTGAGCGCTTGACTTCACATGGGGGGCTGGGTACATCGACGCCACGTTGCGCAAACGAGTTGAGTTTGCCGCTGCGGGAGTAGCTCAGTTGGTTAGAGCGCCGGCCTGTCACGCCGGAGGTCGCGGGTTCGAGCCCCGTCTCTCGCGCCACGTTTTCCTTGAAATCGTTGGTGCTTTGTCGGCCGGTGTTCCGCGCTTCATTTGCGCGTGATAATGCTGCCCCCGACGTAACCTTTGGCCCATACTATACGTACCTGTGAGCATCGCTGCTTCAACACGAAGGTTCGTATCATGGCTCGCTCCGCTCCATCCGTCATCGCACTGCCTGACAAGGCGTATATGCACCTGGCCGCGCTCTTGCTCGC
This sequence comes from Devosia sp., assembly GCA_035565135.1. Lineage (GTDB taxonomy): Bacteria > Pseudomonadota > Alphaproteobacteria > Rhizobiales > Devosiaceae > Devosia. Next base: position 1,785 of record DATMSY010000198.1, on the reverse strand, counting down.
GTCCCTTCTGGCGCTTGGCGCCTGGCAGGCGGCTCGCGCTGCCGAAGAGCCCGTCGTGATTCCTGCGCCCTCGAGCGACATCACCGAAAGCGGCACAACGGCCACCGCCGTCTTCGCGGGCGGGTGCTTCTGGGGCGTGCAGGGGGTGTTTCAACATGTGGTGGGCGTCACCAATGCCGTATCGGGCTATTCCGGCGGCTCGGCGGCGACTGCCACCTACGAGCAGACCGGCACCGGCACGACGGGCCATGCCGAGACTGTGGAGATCACTTATGATCCGTCCGTGGTCAGCTATGGCCAGCTGCTGCAGATTTATTTCTCGGTGGCGCATAACCCCACCCAGCTCAATTACCAGGGACCCGATCACGGCACGCAATACCGTTCGACGATCTTCCCAGTCACCGAGGAGCAGGCCAACCTGGCCAAGGCCTATATCGCCGAACTCGACAGCACAGGGCGCTTCGAGGGACCGATCGTCACCACGATCGAGCCCTTCCAGGCCTTTTATCCCGCCGAGCAATATCACCAGGACTTTCTGACCCTCAATCGGACCTGGCCCTATATCGTCGTCAATGACCTGCCCAAGATCGCGGCGCTCAAATCACTCTTTCCCGATGAATACCGGGAAGATCCCGTACTTGTGGGCACTCTATAATAAGAGGGCAGGGCGGCTCCTTGCGCCCTGCCACGTTTTGGCCTCCTGCGCGGCGCCTTTCTGCCAGTAAGGTCCCGCAGTATAGTATCTGGCCATTCAAGCCGGATGGCCGACAGGCGCCGCGGAACCAAGCCGGCAATCGCGGGTTCCTGTGGCAGACGGTCCACTGGCAGGGAGAACAGCGATGAAACTGTTCTGCACATTGGCGAGCGCCGCCCTGATCGCCTCCGCTTCGGCCGGAGCGGTCCAGGCTGCCGACATGATCACCGTTCCCACCTCGACGCCCGTTGAAATGCCCGTCGCCGAGTCGGCGGGCTTCGATTGGAGCGGTTTCTATGCCGGCGTCTATGGCGTCGCCCAGAATGGTGAGACCAGCGATACCCAATATGGTTTGGGCGTGCAGGCCGGGGTCAACGCGCAATTCGACTATTATCTCCTGGGTGCTGAAGTGGCCGTCCATGGCCTGGCCGGCAATGACGGCGCCGAGGAAACCACCTATGGCCAGATCCTGGGCCGCGCGGGCCTGGCGGTGACCGACGACGTCGCGGTTTACGCCGCGGGCGGTTATGGCCTCGATCTCGGCGCACCCGAGGAAGACGACATGCTATTCGGTGGCAGCGTCGAAATGGCGATCACGGACAGCGTCTCGGTCGAAGCGCAATATCTGCGCAGCTTTCCGCTGTCGGGCGACAATGCGAAGAACCAGTTCACTATCGGCGCGAACTATCACTTCTGATTCTTGACATCTGCCCCGATAGCGCCGCCTATAGGGACACTTGGTGGTTCTCGGACGCGTTCAAGTCGTTGTGGGTGCCCTGATTCTGCCGCTTGGCGGACACAGGCAGGTGCGGTTCAAGCCGTATTTGTATCAAATTGAACCAATTGCGCGGTATTGATGCAACACCCGCCCCCAAATGGTCATTGAATCTTATCCGAGCCCCCAAAATTGCCCTTGGTAAGGCTTGTCAGCCGGGCATCGGTGGGGCATCTATCGGTCGACTACGGTTAACTCTATGGGAGTGCAAGATATGTTTGTACGTTCGCTTTCTCTCGGTGTGGCTGCTGCCGCGCTGCTCGTTGGTGGTGCTCAGGCCGCCGACCTCATCATCCCGACCACCCCTGCTCCGATC
>DATMSY010000197.1:0-119653 GCA_035565135.1 Devosia sp. | reverse complement strand
CGCGGGGAGGCGGATTCTGTGGTGCTCATGGAATAACCTTTTTGTCGGAACGCCGTTCGGCTGTGCATAGTCCGGCGATTTTTGCTTTACACATTTCACCGGCTGGTGAATGATATTGGTATTGAATTGGCTTTCAAGTGGTCTTGTGTGGACCGGGTGAGGATATATGGCACGGTTGTCGCTGCGCGGCATCAAAAAGCGCTTCAAGGCAACCGAGGTCCTGCATGGCATCGATCTCGATATTGGCGACCGCGAATTCGTGGTCTTCGTCGGACCCTCCGGTTGCGGCAAGTCCACTTTGCTGCGCCTGATCGCCGGGCTCGACCCGATCAGCGATGGCGAATTCACCCTCAATGAAAAGCGCATGAACGACGTGCCGCCCTCCAAGCGCGGCATCGCCATGGTGTTCCAGTCCTACGCACTCTACCCGCACATGGATGTCTACGAGAACATGGCCTTCGGCGCCCGCCTCATGGGGCTCGATAAGCCCGAGGTCGAAGCCCGCATCGCCGAAGCTGCGCGCATGCTGCGCCTCAACGAATTGTTGCAGCGCAAGCCGCGCGAACTTTCCGGTGGCCAGCGCCAGCGTGTCGCCATCGGCCGGGCGCTAGTGCGCAAGCCCGAAGTGTTTTTGCTCGATGAGCCCTTGAGTAATCTCGACGCCGCCCTGCGGTCCGAAGTGCGGCTCGAAATCGCCAAGCTGCATCGCGATATTGGCGGCACCACCATTTACGTCACCCATGATCAGGTCGAGGCCATGACGCTGGCCGACAAGATCGTGGTGATGAATCTGGGCCGCATTGAACAGGTCGGTAGCCCGCGCGAGCTGTTCGAAACCCCGGCCAATACCTTTGTCGCCACCTTTATCGGTTCGCCCAAAATGGCGCTGATCGATGTTGCCGCCGATGGCGCCAAGGCGGCCATTGCCAATGGCGGCGCGGTGACCATTCCGCTGCCGGCCGGGGAAAAGGCCTTCAAGCTGGGCGTCCGTCCCGATGCGCTCACGCTGATACGCGGGGCAGGGGAGGGCTTCTCGGCCAGCGTGGTCTATGCCGAATATCTGGGCGACAACGCCTATGTCTATGCGCGCCTCGCCGATGGCACGCTGGTGAGCGTGCGCACCGAGCCCAACGATATCTATGCGCCTGACGAGGCGGTGACCCTCTCGGTCGACCCCGCCCAGCTGCATTATTTTTCCGCTGCCGATGGCCAGCGGCTCAAAGTTTAGGGAACGACGTTTTCAAGGAGGAAAACCAATGAACAAGACTGCAATCCGCCTCGGTGCGGGCCTGGGAGCACTGCTCGTCGCATTGCCCGCCATGGCCCAGGACCTGACATTCTGGAGCTGGCGCCAGGAAGACCGCGCTCAATATGAGCAGTTCATCGATACATTCGAGGCTGCCAATCCGGGCATCACGGTCACCTTCGAAACCTTCGAAGCGGCCAATTACAACACCATCCTGTCGACCGCGCTGGCCGGCGGCACTGGCCCGGACCTGATGATGGTGCGCGCCTATGGCGGCATGGAAAACGTCGCTTCGGCCGGCTATCTCGAGCCGCTTTCGACCGAAACCATCCCGGCTTTGGCCGATTTCGCCGATACCGCGCTCCAGGCCGAGACCATGCGCTCGGACCAGAAGCTCTATGCCGTGCCCTTCGCCAGCCAGACCCAGCTGGTCATCTACAATAAGGGCATTTTCGACGCCAATGGCATCACCGAGCCCCAGACCTGGGACGAGCTGATCGCGGCCTCGCAGAAGCTCAAGGATGCGGGCATCATGCCCTTCGCCAACGGCACCGCGACCGCTTGGCAGAACGAAACCATCGTCTTTGACCTCACCTCGTCCATCATGGGCAAGGGTTTTTATGAAGACCTGATGGCCGGCAAGACCGATTTCACCGATGCCCGCTTCGTTGAAGCCCTGACCGACCTCAAGGCCATCACCCAGTATTTCCCCGATGGCTTTATCGGGCTGGACTACCCCTCGGCCCAGCAGCTGTTCAGCTCGGGCATGGCGGCAATGTTCGCTGGTGGTTCCTATGAACTGGCAACCTTTGCCACGCAGAACCCCGACATCGAACTGGGCGTCTTCGCCGCGCCCGGCAAGACCGCCGAGGACGAAAAGCTGGTCGGCCTCTATTATGATGGCGGCTATGCTGCCAATGCCAATGGCGCCAATAAGGCAGCTGCGCTCAAGTTCCTGAACTTCGTTGCCAGCCAGGAATTCGGCCAGGCCTTCGCCAACACGCTCAACAATATCTCGACCATTCCGGGCGTCACCTTCGACAATCCCCTGCTGGCCGAAGTCGCCGAGCTCAACAAGTCGTCCATCCCCTATCTGATGCTGGTCCACTTCCGCTATGGCGAGCCCTCTGGCTCGGTCCTGCTGCAGACCGAAGTGCAGAAGCTGCTGGCCGACCAGACCACGCCGGAAGCGGCTGGCAAGGCGATTACCGATGGCCTGGCGGCCTGGTACGAGCCGTTCAAGAAGTAGGTTTCTGGGCACCAACCCCGGAAGCCCCGATCTTCCTCCCTCCCCCTTGAGGGGAGGGATTGAGGGTGGGGGTGTCGAGCTTTCCACGGGCACCGAGTTCGTGGAGGTCTCGACACCCCCACCCTAGCCCTCCCCTCAAGGGGGAGGGGACAATTCAGTGGCCCGCCAGCGGCGTGCCATCCTGCGTCGCGACAACCCGGTGAGATAATGCCCCAATTACGGATGACTGGACGAGGCCTTTGGATCACCGCCCTGCTGGTGCCGCCGCTGGCCTTTGTCGCCCTGTTCATCGTCTATCCGATCGTGGCGGCTTTCGCTTATGCCTTTTTCGACTGGAATGGCCTGCTGCGCGGTGAATTCACCGGCCTGGCCAATTTCCATACCGTGCTGTTCGTCGAGCCCTATGCCAGCTGGACGCGCAACGCCTTTACCCACAACGTCATCGTCTTTTTCGCCCTGATGGTGCTGCAGAACGGGGTGGGGTTCCTGCTCGCCTATGCGCTGTGGCGCGAATTGCCCGGCGCCCGCTTCCACCGCGTCGCGGTGTTCCTGCCGGTGGTGCTCTCCACCATCATCGTGGGCTATCTCTTCAAGCTCTTCCTTCACCCGCTGTTCGGCGTGGTCAATATCAGTCTGCGCGGCATGGGCCTGGGCTTTATCGCCCAGCCTTGGCTGGGGCAGGACACCACGGCGCTCTGGGCGCTGATCATCGCCAATGCCTGGCATATGGTGGGCTTTCCCACCCTGGTGTTCCTGGCCGGCATGCAGCGCATCCCGACCGAAATGCTCGATGCCGTGCGCATGGAAACCGAGAGCGAATGGGTCAAAGTCACCAAGATCGTCTGGCCGCTTGTCGCCCCCAGCGCCACCATCGTCTTCACACTGCTGTTCGTGAGCGCGTTCAACTGGTTCGAGCTGCCCTATATCATGGCTGGGCTCGATGGCTCGCCCTATGGCTCGACCGACGTTCTGGGCCTTTATTTCTATCGCACCGCCTTCGGCAACGTCTCTTCCGGCCAGCAGGATTTTGGCCTCGGTAGCGCTCTGGCCGTGCTGATCTTCATCTTCATCGCGGCTGTCGCCAGCGTCATTACCGTGCGGCTGCGGGCCCGGGAGATCCAGATTTGAGTACCGCCACGACAATCAATTACGATCGCCGGGGCCTGCTCGGCACGCTCGGCCGCGACGGGCTGCTGCAGATCATCCTGATCGCCAATACGGTGATCATGCTGATGCCCATCGTCATCATGGTGTTCTCGGCCTTCAAGACCACGCCGCAGATCTTCCAGTCGCCTTTCGGCATTCCCGATTTCGGCAATATCACCAATTTCATCAAAATCTGGACGCAGACCAATTTCCTGCGCTACCTGCTCAATTCCTTCGTGGTCACCGGCGCTTCCATGGCGCTGATCCTGACGCTGGGCACCATGGCCGCCTATGCCATTGCCCGTTACGAATTCTGGGGCGCCGGTTTCATCCTGATGTTCTTTTTGGCGGGCCTCACCCTGCCGCTCAAGCTCGCCATCATCCCGCTCTTCATGCTGATGCGCGATCTGGGCGTCCTCAACAATCAGCTCAGCCTGATCTTCGTCTATACCGCCATGGGCCTGCCCACGACGGTCTTCATCCTCACCGGCTTCATCCGCACCCTGCCCAGCGAACTCGAAGACGCCGCCCGCATGGATGGCGCCAGTGAAGCGCGCATCATGTGGTCCATCATGCTGCCTCTGGTGCGCCCGGCCATGGTCATTGCCGGCATTCAGAATGTCGTGCCGATCTGGAACGACTTCTTCTTTCCGCTGGTCTTCATCCAGCGCGATAATCTCAAAACCCTGCCGCAGGGCCTCACCACCTTCATGGGCGAATATACCACCGATTGGGGCGTGCTGTTCTCGGGGCTGACCCTCTCGGCCGCGCCGATCATCATCATCTATATCGTGCTCTCCAAGCAGTTCATTTCCGGCATGACGTCGGGAGCTGTCAAATGAAGCTGGTCAAGGGCTCGCTGATCGTTTCCTGCCAGGCGCGGGTCGACAATCCCTTGCATGGCCCGGCCTTCATGGGTGCCATGGCTTTGGCTGCCCGCGATGGCGGGGCGCTCGGCATCCGCGCCAATGGCGCCGCCGATGTGGCCGCGGTCAAGGCGGCGGGCCTGCCGGTCATCGGCATCGACAAGGTGTTTTCCGAGGATGTGCCGGTCTATATCACGCCCTCCATCATTGCCGTTGATCGCCTCGCCGCGGCTGGCGCTGATATCATCGCCTTCGACTGCACCCAGCGCCCTCGCCATGGCGATGCGCCTGCCGAGATCATCCGCCATATCCGTGACACTCTCGGCCTCGAAGCCTTTGCCGATATCTCGACGCTGGAAGAAGGCCTGCTCGCCGCCGAGTTGGGCGCCACTTATGTCTCGACCACCCTCTCGGGTTACACCGAATATACCCAGCCCAAGCCCGACCTGCCCGATTTCGCGCTGATCGAAGCGCTGGCCAGCCGCGTCAGCGTTCCTATCGTCGCCGAAGGGCGCTTCAATACGCCCGAACTGGCCCGCCGCGCGCTCGATGCCGGTGCCTATGCCGTGGTGGTGGGCACCATGATCACCAATCCACGCGAGATCACCAAGGGCTTCGTTAAAGCCGTCGTGGCGACGCAATGAGCTTTCTTGGCGTCGATATCGGCGGCACCGCCTCGCGCTTCGTGCTGGCCGACGCCGCCGGAACCATTCTGGCGCGCGGCTCGGCCGGCGGCGCGACGGGCCATATCTTCAATCCCGTCGAACGCGACAAGCTCGTCGCCGTATTGCAGACCATCGCTGCGGCCTTGCCGCCGGGCACCACGCTTGCTGCCGCGTGTCTCGGCATTACCGGGCTGGGCGATAAAATCCGCGACGAAGCCGCCGCCCTGATCGGCGCCCACCTCTCGCTCCCCGCCGCCGCCATCCGCCTCACCGACGATATGGAGCTGGCCTATCGCGCCGCCTTTGCGCCTGGGGCGGGCCACCTCATTTCCGCCGGCACGGGCTCCATCGGTCTCCACGTCGCCGCCAATGGCCAGATCATCCGCGTCGGGGGCAGGGGCCTGCTTATCGACGATGGCGGCTCGGGTACCTGGATTGCCCTGACCGCGCTCGATCGTCTCTATCGCCTCATCGACGAAACCGGCTCCACGGTCGACGCCAAGCTCCTCGCCGACGAACTCTTCGCCGCCATGGGGGGCGAGGATTGGGACAATACCCGCGCCTATGTCTATGGCAGCGATCGCGGCCGCATCGGCGCCCTGGCCCAGGCTGTGGCCCGTGCCGCCGACAAGGGCGATGCCTTGGCACTGGATATTCTCACTCAGGCCGGCGCCGAACTGGCCCGGCTCGGCCGCGCCCTGGTGCAGCGGGCGGGGCACCTGCCCATCGGCTATGTCGGGGGGATTATCGATCTGCACCCGGCTATCCGCACCAGCCTCGCCGCAGCTTTGCCGGGTGAAACTCTGCTCTATCCGCGACTCGATGCCGCCGCCTTCGCGGCACAATGGGCGCGCGGCTGAAAATCATTGCCCAAGCATCGCCCTTTGCCTAAGGGTTGCGCCAAACGCAACGGGGATTCCCGCACCATGACCGGCAAACCTTACATCGTCGATGAACTGATCTCCGCCAAGGCCATCGCCGCCCGGGTCGAGGGCCTCGCCCGCGAGATATCAGCCTATTACGCCGATACCGACAAGCTGGTCGTCGTGGGCCTGCTGCGCGGGTCCTTCATCTTCATCGCCGATCTGGTGCGCGAGCTGGACCTGCCCGTCGAGGTGGATTTCATGGAAGCCTCCTCCTATGGCAATTCCACTGAATCGAGCCGCGAAGTGCGCATCCTCAAGGATCTGCGCGGCGAGATCGAAGGCCGCGACGTGCTGGTGGTCGAAGACATTGTCGATACCGGCCACACATTGCGCCACGTCCTCGATATCCTGGGCACCCGCCACCCGCGCCGCATCGAAGTCTGTGCGCTGCTCAACAAACCGTCGCGCCGCGAAACTGATGTCAAAGCCCGCTGGGTTGGCTTCGACATCCCGGATCGTTTCGTGGTCGGCTACGGCATCGACTATGCCCAACGCAACCGCAACCTGCCCCATATCGGGGCCGTGCGGTTCACCGAATAGAGCGCCTTACGGGGTCGCCATCATCTGGCGTCTTGGCCGCCGTTCATTCCATGCCAGCATGATCCCGGCCGCCACGACCAGCAGTGCGCCGTAATAGACCACCTGCGCCGGCTCCTCGCGCCAGAACAGATAGCCGAACACAAAGCTCCAGATCAGCGCGGAATATTCGACCGTTCCCAAAACGCTCGCCGGCACCAGCCGCGCCGCATCCACGAGCACATATTGCGCCGTGCCGCCCACCAGGCCGGTCGCCACCACGATGGCGATTTCTGTCGCCGTCATGCCCTGCCAGAAGGGCAGCGACACCGCGCCCATCACCAGCACATAGAAGAGGTTCAGCGAAAAGATCTGCACCAGCGAACTCTCGGTCTTGGAGATCGTGCGCATCAGGATCATCGCCACGGCCCAGCAGAGAGCCGCCGCCAGCACCATGATGGCGGGCAGGCTGAGCCCGAACCCGGCCGGATTGGACGCCACGATCACGCCGAAAAACCCGATGGCGGCCGCGCCGACCCGAGCCAGGGTCAGCTGCTCCTTGAGGAAAATCACCGCCAGAATGGTGGTCAGCACCGGCGCGAAATAATAGAGCGTCGTCATCTCGGCCAACTGCAGCGAGCGGCCGGCCGAATAATACATGCACCAGGCCGCCAGCGTCAGAATGGCCCGCAGCAGCATCATGGATTTATTGGGCGAGGCGATGAGGCCGCGAACCAGTTTGACCCGTCCGAACACGAGGCAGAGCGCGACGATGACCACGCTGCGCATGAACAGGATCTGCATCACCGGCAGGTCATAAATCACGCCCTTGACCAGGGCGTCATGCACGGCAAACAGCGAATAGGCAAAAGTCCCCAACGCCATGCCCTTGAGGGAGGTAACGTCGGCGACGCGAGGTATTGATGGGGCGGACACGGGGGGTGAACTCTGGAGCTCGGCTGCCGCATCTAGCTGTAATTATGGGGGGCCAGCAAGAGGGCTTTTGATGCCGGCTATTTCGTCCACATGCCCCGCATCTGCGCCCCGATATCGACCCTTGCCGGGCCCGGCGAAAGGCCCTCGATCCGCGCCGGCGTCACCGCGGGCCACAGCACATCGTCGAACAGCGCCATCATCGCGCGCGGAATGAACCGCGTCCGCTGCGCATAGATATGCCGGTCACCATATTGGCTCTGTTGGGTCACGTAAAACCGCTGCGGCGTGATCACATGCAGCTCGTCCTTGGCGCGGGTCATGGCCACATAGAGCAGCCGCCGCTCTTCCTCGAGCTCATGGGTCGAGCCGGTCCCCAAATCCGAGGGAATGCAGCCGTCCACCGCATTGAGCACATGGACCGATTTCCATTCCTGCCCCTTGGCCGAATGGATGGTTGAGAGGATCAGGTAATCCTCATCCCGGCTGGGCACGCCGGACTGGTCCGAGGTGGCATCGGGCGGGTCGAGCGTCAATTCGGTCAAAAACCGCTCGCGGCTGGGATAGCCGGCGGCGATCTGTTCGAGCTGGATGATATCGGCCACCCGCACGGCGGCGTCCTCGTAAGTCTGCTCCATCAGCGGCTCATACCAGAGCCTGGCATAGCCCAGCTCGAGCGGCCAATTGGCCTCTCGCCGCGCCAGACGGCCGACCAGGTCCACCAGCCCCGCCCAGCCCTCGGAAGCCCGTAGCGGCACCGGCAATTCGGCCAATGCCTTGACCGGCTGCGGTGCGGCATTCATCGCGTCCAGCACCTTGCCCGCCGAAGCCGGCCCGATCCCCGGCAGCAATTGCAGCACGCGAAAGCCCGCCACCCGGTCGCGCGGATTTTCCACCCAGCGCAAAATTGCCAGCAGGTCCTTGATATGGGCGGCGTCGAGGAATTTGAGCCCGCCGAATTTGACGAAGGGAATATTGCGCCGCGTCAGTTCGATTTCGAGCGGCCCCGAATGGCTCGAGGTGCGGAACAACACCGCCTGCTGCGTCAGCGCCGTGCCCCCTTCGCGCGCCTCCAATATCTTGTGCACGACATAGCGCGCCTGATCGGCCTCGTCCTTGACCGTCACCAATTGCGGCTTGGCGTCCGATTGCCGCTCGGTCCACAAATTCTTGGTGAAACGCTCGCTGGCCAGTTCGATCACCGCATTGGCGGCGGTGAGGATCGGCTGGGTCGAGCGATAATTGCGGTCCAGCGTCACGATATCGGCGGGCGGGGAAAAGGCGGCGGGAAAATCGAGAATATTGCGCACCGTCGCCGCGCGGAACGAATAGATCGATTGCGCGTCATCGCCCACCACGGTCAGCCCGCGCCCCTCGGGCTTGAGCGCCAGCAGCACCGATGATTGGAGGCGATTGGTGTCCTGATATTCGTCGACCAGCACATGATCGAACCGCCCGGACACTTCGGCGGCAATGGCCGGTTCGGCCATCATCCCGGCCCAATAGAGCAGCAGATCATCGTAATCGAGCACGTTCTGGGCCTGCTTGGCCTCGACATAGCCGGCAAACAACCCGCGCAATTGCTCGCCCCACATGGCGCACCAGGGGAAGATGGTTTTCAGCACCTCGTCGAGATCGCCCTGCGCATTGACCACGCGCGAATAGATGGCCAGGCACGTCCCCTTGGTCGGAAACCGGCTCTTGGCGTCGGACAGGCCCAGTTCGTGCCGCACCAGGTTCATCAGGTCGGCGGAATCTTCGCGGTCGTGAATGGTGAAGGCCGGATCGAGCCCGATCTGGCCGGCATGCTCGCGCAACAGCCGCGCCCCGATGCCGTGAAATGTCCCGGCCCAGGTCAGGGCATCGGTCAAAGCCCCCGATGATGTGCCCAGCACCTTGCCGGCAATCCGCTCCACCCGCCGGCTCATCTCGCTGGCGGCCCGGCGCGAAAATGTCATCAAGAGGATACGTCGCGGATCGGCGCCATTGACCACGAGATGGGCTACCCGATGCGCCAGCGTATTGGTCTTGCCCGAGCCGGCGCCCGCAATCACCAGCAAGGGTCCGGGATTGGCCTGCCCCACGCCATGCTCCACCGCCCGGCGCTGTTCGGGGTTGAGAGCATCGAGATAGGCGGCGGGAGAGGTCGAATCGCGCAAAGCAAGCATGCCGCACGATGCCATCTTTCTCCTTTTGTTCCAATATCAGCCAAGCATCTGCCGCATGGAGAGGGTGATTTCGGCATGGTGATAGGGCTTGGCGAAAAAGAGGCTGCCATCGGGCAGATCGTCCGCCGCCACCGGCCGCTGTCCCGAGGTCACGATGATATGCACCGGCGGCCAGCGATTGCGCACCGCCGCGGCGAGCTTGAGCCCGTCCATGCTGCCGGGCATGTCGATATCGGTGAAAATCAGTCGCACGCTGGGATCGCGCTCGAGAATGGCGATGGCCTGATCGGCATTGGCCGCTTCCAGCACCCGAAAGCCCTCATCCATGAGATGGGCCACGATACTCATGCTGACCAGCGGTTCGTCTTCGACGACCAGTATGGTGACTGCCTCTGAGGTCATGCCTCAGGCTCCCAAATACGCGCGGGTTAACCCCACGAACCCGCATCAAAGCAACGGGGCCCGGCCGATTTCGATCCGGCCCTTTCCATCACAAACAGTGGATAAGTCCGAATGTGATCGCTTCTGTCCCGGCAAAAATGACTAGTTCCTATGCAAAATGGAGATATTGCGCTTGTTTTGGGCAGGATCATAACTAGCCCGATGCCCAATTCCGACCTTTCCATCCTGATCATCGATGAGAACCGCATCCGCGCCTCCATCATCGAGAGCGGCCTGCGCGAGGCCGGGCATAGCCATGTCACCGTGATCCACGACGTCAACGAAGTGGCGCGCACCATCGCGGCTTCTTCGCCCGATGTGGTAGTTATCGATCTCGAAAATCCGCAACGCGACATGCTCGAGCATTTCTTCTCGCTGTCACGCGCCATCCAGCGGCCCATCGCCATGTTCGTCGATCGCTCCGATGGCGCCATGATCGAAAAGGCCGTCGAGGCGGGTGTTTCCGCCTATGTGGTCGATGGGCTGAAGAAGGAGCGGGTCAAATCCATCCTCGACATGGCCATTTCCCGCTTCAATGCCTTTTCCCGGCTGACGCGCGAGCTGGAACAGGCCCGCAGCGAGCTTGAGGATCGCAAGATCATCGATCAGGCCAAGGCTATTCTGATGAAGACCCGCGGCCTCAGCGAGGCCGATGCCTATGCCCTCTTGCGTTCCACCGCCATGAACCAGAACCGCCGCATGGTCGATATCGCCCAGAGTCTGGTGACCGCGGCGAGCCTATTGGGCCCCTAGGAGATGAGCATGCCCACCACCCCGATCACCGCCGGCTTCCTGCCCCTGCTCGACAGCATCCTCCTGGTGCTGGCGCGGGAAAAAGGTTTTGCCGAGGATGAGGGGCTGGACCTCACCCTGTTCCGCGAAACCAGCTGGGCCAATATCCGGGATCGGGCTGCGCTGGGCCATTTCGACATCGCGCAGATGCTGGCCCCCATGCCGCTGGCGGCGAGCCTGGGCCTCACGCCACTCGCCACCGCGATGATCGCGCCCGTCGTGCTGGGCCTGGGCAATAATGCCATCACCGTCAGCGACGCTCTTTGGCAGGCCATGGCAGGGCAGGGCGCGCCGGGCAATCTCGATCCGGCTTTGACCGGCGCGGCCTTGGCTCGGGTTGTCAAAGGTTCAGCGCGAAAGCTGCGCTTCGGGGTTGTCCATCAGACCTCCTCGCATAATTACGAGCTGCGCTATTGGCTCGCCGCCAGCGGCATCGTGCCCGATCGCGATCTTGAAATCGTCGTCCTGCCGCCGCCTCTGCTGCCCGACGCCTTGGGTAGCGGTGGTATCGATGGCTATTGCGTGGGCGAACCCTGGAACAGCGTCGGCGTCGCGACCAAGGGCGGCCATATCGCCAGCGTCAAGGCGCTGATCTGGCAATCCAGTCCCGACAAGGTGGTTGGCATGCGCCAGGCCTGGGCCGATGAGCATCCCAATCTCGTCGCTGCCGTTATCCGCGCGGTCTATCGGGCTGGCCTCTGGTGCGCCGATCCGGCCAATCGCCGGGAAGCCGCCGCCATCATGGCCGGCGCCGCTTACCTCAATCAGGAACCCGCTATCGTCGGGCGAGCCCTGACCGGCATGCTCGATATCGGTAACGGCGTGCTGCAACAGGTGCCGGACTATTATATCCCCCATGCCAGCGCGGCCAACTTCCCCTGGAAGAGCCATGCCCTCTGGTATTATTCGCAAATGGTGCGCTGGGGCGAGGTCGCGGCCAGCGCCGGCAATGCCGCCATCGCTGCCGCCAGCTTCCGTCCCGATCTCTATCGTCAGGCTTTGGCTCCGCTGCGGGCGCCGCTCCCGCTGGCCGATTTCAAGAGTGATGGCGAACACGCTGCGCCATACGAAATCCCTGCCGAAAACGGGCCCCTGTCGATGGGTCCGGACCGTTTCTTCGACGGAGCGACTTTCGATCCGGAAGGGCTGGGCGACTATATCGCCAGCCAGTCGCCGCTGCGCTGACTCTATTTTCATCACAGAAATTCACTGCGCATATTTTAGGCGGGTTGACGTCGATTTGACCCGCGCCGTCGCTGGGCTGGCCTTGATGCTTCGATCCAGGATTTCGCCAAGATCCTGAAATTACAAGGAAAATGGTGCCGCCCTCCACTTGGCACGCTTCCTGCAATGTCATTGGCGAAGCAGCCCATTCGCCCCTCGAATGTGCTCACACATCAGCGTCCAACGATGGGCGTTACAGGCAAAGCTGCCAACAGGTCTCGCTCCCGGTCTCCCTCCGACCGCGCGCCGCCCGTTGGCAGCTTTTTTGTTTTTCTCTTGCAGCTGGAGAATTCGATGACGCTAACGACCACCCGCCGCTCCTTCCTCCGGGGTGCCACGGCAACCGCCGCCACCTTGCTTGCGGCCAAGGCCCTCTTCCCCTCCGGGGCCTTCGCGCAGGGAGCCGGCCCCGAGGTCACCGGCGCCAAGCTCGGTTTCATCGCGCTCACCGACTCCTCGCCGCTGATCATCGCGCGCGAAAAGGGCCTTTTCGCCAAGCATGGCGTGCCCGATGTCGAAGTGCTCAAGCAAGCAAGCTGGGGCGCCACGCGTGACAATCTGGTGCTGGGTGGCGGCGCCAATGGCATTGATGGCGCGCATATCCTCACCCCCATGCCCTATCTGATGAGCGCCGGCACCGTCACCGGCGGCACGCCTTTGCCTATGTCGATCATCGCCCGGCTTAATCTTGATGCCCAGGCGATTTCGGTCAGCCAGGAATACAAGGATGCGGGCGCGGGGCTGGATTCCTCGCCCCTCAAGGCGATCTTTGCCGAGCGCAAGGCGGCGGGCAAGGAAGTCAATGTCGCCATGACCTTTCCCGGCGGCACCCATGACATGTGGATGCGCTATTGGCTGGCTGCGGGCGGCATTGACCCGACCAAGGAAGTCTCGCTGATCACCGTGCCGCCTCCGCAAATGGTCGCCAATATGAAGGTCGGCACCATGGACGCCTTCTGCGTCGGCGAGCCCTGGAACGAGCAACTGGTCAACCAGAATATCGGCTTCACCGCCGCCACGACCGGCGAAATCTGGATGAACCACCCCGAGAAGGCGCTGAGCCTGCGCAATGATTTCATCGAGGCCAATCCGGTCGCGACCCAAGCCATCCTGATGGCCGTGATGGAAGCGGCCCAATGGGCCGATGCCACCGAAAACAAGGAAGAACTGGCGCAAATCCTGGGCAAGCGCCCCTGGTTCAATATCCCCGCCGCCGACGTTGCGGGGCGCCTCAAGGGCGACATCAACTATGGCAACGGGCGCGTCGAAACCGCCACCGGCCTCGAAATGAAGTTCTGGAAGGACCACGCCTCCTATCCCTTCAAGAGCCACGACGCCTGGTTCCTCACCGAGAACATCCGCTGGGGCTACCTGCCCGGCACCACCGACATCACTGCCTCGGTCGATGCTGTCAATCGCGAAGATATCTGGCGCTCCGCTGCTGCTGCCCTGGGCATCGCAGCCGCCGATATCCCCGAAGGCACTTCGCGCGGTGTCGAAACCTTCTTCGATGGCAAGGTGTTCGATCCGGCCAATCCCTCAGCCTATCTCGATAGCCTCGCCATCAAGGCAATGGTCTGACCCCAATTATGGTGCGGGGCCAGGCTCCGCACCCTTTCCCGGCATTGCCCCGAATGGATTCCGCCCATGTCCGCCACAGCCCAGCGCCTTACCCCGACCGCGCAGCCGGAAGCCCCTTCCGCCGCCAAGGTCTTTTCTTTTCCCAAAGCCGCCTCGCGCCCCGGCTCGCTCGCCAAATCTCTCGGCAATCTCGCTGCCAACGTGGTTCCTCCGCTGCTCGTCATCGCGCTGATCCTCGTCATCTGGCAAATCCTCTGCGCCAGTCCTGGCGCCTCGCTCCCCGCGCCCAGCCAGGTGTGGACCGATGCCGGCGAACTGCTGGTCAGCCCGTTCTTTGATTACGGGCAGGGCGATATTGGGCTAGGCCTGCGCGTGCTCACTTCGCTGCAGCGCGTTGCCATCGGCTTCGGCATTGCGGCTCTGGTCGGCGTCACCGTGGGTGCCGTCATCGGCCAATCGATCTGGGCCATGCGTGGGCTTGACCCCATCTTCCAAATTCTGCGCACGGTTCCGCCGCTGGCCTGGCTGCCGCTGTCGCTCGCCGCCTTCATGGATTCCGCGCCCTCGGCCATTTTCGTCATCTTCATCACCTCGGTCTGGCCGGTGGTGATCAATACCGCCGTGGGCGTGCGCAATATCCCCCAGGATTATCGCAATGTCGCGCGCATCCTCCAGCTTAACCAGGCCGAGTTCTTCTTCAAGATCATGATCCCGGCTGCCGCCCCCTACATTTTCACCGGCCTCAGGATCGGTGTCGGCCTCTCCTGGCTCGCCATTGTTGCGGCCGAAATGCTGACCGGGGGCGTGGGCATCGGCTTTTTCATCTGGGATGCGTGGAACAGCTCGCGCCTCTCCGACATCATCGTGGCGCTGGTCTATATCGGGGTCGTGGGGTTCATCCTCGACCGGTTGGTAGCGGCTATCGGCGCCTTCGTCACCCGCGGCACAGCCGCGAACTGAGGAGCCCTTCATGACCTATCTCCGCATCGAAAACGTGGACAAGCATTTCGACCGTGGCGGGCTCCGCTCGGAAGTCCTCAAGGATGTCAGTCTCGACATCGCCCAGGGCGAGGTGATCTCCATCATCGGCCATTCCGGCTGCGGCAAGTCCACCTTGCTCAACCTGATTGCGGGCCTCACCGAAGTCTCCTCCGGCGGCATCCAGCTTGAGGGCCGCGAGGTCAATGGCCCCGGTCCCGAACGCGCCGTGGTGTTCCAGAACCATTCCCTGCTGCCCTGGCTCACCGTCTACGAAAACGTCAACCTGGCCGTCGCCAAGGTCTTCGGCAAAACCAAGACCGGCGCCGAGCGCCATGACTGGATCATGCAGAACCTTGATCTGGTGCAGATGAGCCACGCTAGGGACAAACGCCCCACCGAGATTTCGGGCGGCATGAAACAGCGCGTCGGCATCGCAAGGGCTCTCGCCATGCAGCCCAAGATACTGCTGCTGGACGAACCATTCGGCGCACTCGACGCCCTCACCCGCGCCCACCTCCAGGATGCGGTCATGGACATCCAGAAGCGCTTGGGCTCGACCATGATCATGATCACCCATGACGTGGACGAGGCCGTTTTGCTCTCCGACCGCATCGTGATGATGACCAACGGCCCCTCCGCCCGCATCGGGGAAATCCTGCCCGTACCACTGGAACGCCCGCGCAACCGCATCGAGCTCGCCGGGGACCGCACCTATCTCAAGTGCCGCGAGGCGGTGCTGAAATTCCTCTACGAACGCCACCGTTTTGTGGAAGCAGCATAATGACCGAAAAACTCGTCATCATCGGCAATGGCATGGCCCCCGGCCGGGCCCTCGAAAAGCTCTTCGAGACCGATCCGGGTCGCTACAGCGTCACCATTTTCAACGCCGAACCGCGCGTCAATTACGATCGCATCATGCTCTCGCCAGTCCTGTCGGGTGAAAAGTCCTTCGAGGACATCATCATCCATGGCGACGCGTGGTACATCGAAAACCAGATCATGCTCTACAAAGGGCACAAGGTCGTCGAGATCGATCGCGAAAACCGCGTGGTCCGCTCCGAACAGGGCGCCTCGGCCGAATATGACAAGCTGATCATCGCCACCGGCTCGGTGCCCTTCATCATCCCCGTGCCCGGCCACAAGCTGGCCGGCGTGCTGACCTATCGCGATCTCGACGACGTCCACGCCATGATGCTGGCCGCCAAGTCGCGCGGCCATGCCGTGGTCATCGGCGGCGGCCTGCTCGGCCTCGAAGCCGCCGCCGGCCTCATCAACCAGGGCATGACCGTCACCGTGCTGCATATCGCCCCCACGCTGATGGAGCGCCAGCTCGATCCGGCCGCCGGCTATTTGTTGCAAAAGGAGCTGGAGCGCCGCGGCATCCAGGTGATCACCAAGGCCAATACCAAGGAGATCACCGGCACCGACCGCGTCGAGGCCGTGCATCTTGATGACGGCACCGTCATCAAGGCCGATATCGTGGTCATGGCCGTCGGCATCCGCCCCAATTCGGGCCTCGGCAAGGAAGCCGGCCTCGCCGTCAATCGCGGCATCGTCGTCAACGATCAGATGCAGACCTCCGATCCCGCCATTTATGCCCTGGGTGAATGCGCCGAAGTGGGCGGCATGTGCTACGGCCTCGTCGCCCCGCTCTACCAGCAGGCCAATATCGTGGCGGCCCATCTGGGCGGCGATCACGGCGCGGCCTTCGTGCCGCAATATACCGCCACCCGCCTCAAGGTCACCGGCATCGATCTCTATTCGGCCGGCGATTTCGGCGAGGGTGAGGACCGCGAGGAAATCGTGCTGCGTGACGCCAATGCCGGCGTCTACAAGCGCCTGATCCTCAAGGATGACAAGATTATCGGCGCCGTGCTCTACGGCGAAACCGCCGACGGCCCCTGGTTCTTCGACATGCTCAAGAACAAGACCGACACGCGGGACATGCGCGATACATTGATCTTCGGCCAGGCCTATCAGGGGGGCTCCCCACTGGACCCTATGGCGGCCGTTGCAGCATTGCCGGATGAGGCAGAGATTTGCGGCTGCAACGGCGTATGCAAAGGCAAGATCACCGGCGCCATCACCGCCAAGGGCCTGACGACCCTCGATGGCGTACGCGCCCACACCAAGGCCTCGGCCTCATGCGGCTCCTGCACCGGGCTGGTCGAACAGCTCCTGCATGCGACGCTTGGCGACGCCTACAACCCGGCCGCCGTGCAGCCCATGTGCCCCTGCACCGAACTGGGCCATGACGATGTGCGCCGCCTCATCATCGCCAAGTCGCTGAAGTCGATCCCGGCGGTGATGCAGGAGCTGGAGTGGAAAACCTCCTGCGGCTGTGCCAGGTGCCGCCCGGCGCTCAATTACTATCTCGTGGCCGATTGGCCCGGCGAATATGAGGATGATGGGCAGTCCCGCTTCATCAATGAGCGCGTCCACGCCAATATCCAGAAAGACGGCACCTATTCGGTGGTTCCCCGTATGTGGGGCGGCATGACCAATCCCAAGGAATTGCGCGCCATTGCCGATGTCGCCGACAAGTTCGCCATCCCCGCGGTAAAGGTCACCGGCGGCCAGCGCATCGATCTGCTCGGGGTCAAAAAGGAAGACCTCCCCGCCGTCTGGGCGGATTTGAACGCCGCTGGCATGGTCTCGGGCGCCGCCTATGCCAAGGGCCTGCGCACTGTCAAAACCTGCGTCGGCTCGGACTGGTGCCGCTTCGGCACGCAGGATTCCACCGGGCTGGGCATCCGGCTGGAAAAGTTCATGTGGGGCGCCTGGACCCCGGCCAAGGTCAAGCTCGCCGTCTCCGGCTGCCCACGCAATTGCGCCGAAGCCACCTGCAAGGATATCGGCGTCGTCTGCGTCGATTCCGGCTACGACATCCACTTTGCCGGCGCAGCGGGCCTCGACATCAAGGGCACCGAACTGCTCTGCCATGCCGACACCGAGGACGAAGCCCTCGAAATCATCGTCGCGCTGACCCAGCTCTATCGCGAACAGGCCCGCTATCTCGAGCGCATCTACAAATGGGCCAAGCGCGTCGGTACGCCCTCGATCCTGGCCAATGTCGTCACCGACAAGGACAAGCGCCGTCACTATTACGAGCGCTTCGTCTATGCGCAGACCTTTGCGCAGATCGATCCTTGGGAAGAACGCGTCAACGGCAAGGACGCCCACGAATTCGCCGCCATGGCCGAATTCGGCATGCCGGTAGCAGCGGAGTAATGGCCATGACGGATTGGATCGAAATCGGCACGCTCAACGCCATCCCCCGCCGCGGCGCCCGCTGCGTCAACACCCCAAACGGCAAGATCGCCGTCTTCCGCACTCAGGAAGACCAGGTCTTCGCCATCGAAAACCGCTGCCCCCACAAGCACGGCCCCCTCAGCGAGGGGATCGTGCACGGAGCCTCCGTCACCTGTCCGCTGCACAATTGGGTCTTCGACCTCGCCACCGGCGAGGCTCAAGGCGCCGATGAAGGCTCGGTCCGCACCTATCCCATCGACGTCATCGACGGCCGCATCTTCATGGCCGCCGAAGCTGCACTGGTGGCGGCGGAGTAGGGCAGGGCATGACCATCACCCGCACCACCTGCCCCTATTGCGGCGTCGGCTGCGGCGTGCTCGCCACCCCGCAACCCGACGGCAGTGTGACCATTGCGGGCGACCCCGATCACCCCGCCAATTTCGGCCGCCTCTGCTCCAAGGGCTCGGCGTTGGGCGAAACGCTCTCGCTTGAGGGCCGCTTGCTGCACCCTGAAATCAACGGCACCCGCGCCAGCTGGGACGAGGCTCTCGATCTCGTCGCAAGGACCTTCAAGCAGACCATCGCTGAACACGGCCCCAATTCCGTAGCCATCTATGGTTCGGGCCAGTTGCTTACAGAGGACTATTACGTCGCCAACAAGCTGATGAAGGGTTTCATCGGCTCGGGCAATATCGACACCAATTCCCGCCTCTGCATGGCCTCCTCAGTGGCGGGACACAAGCGCGCCTTCGGCTCCGATACCGTGCCCGGCAATTACGAAGACCTCGAACTGGCCGATCTCATCGTGCTGGTGGGCAGCAATCTCGGCTGGTGCCACCCGGTGCTGTACCAGCGCATTGTCGCCGCCAAGGCAGAGCGCCCCGGCATGCGCGTCGTGCTGATCGACCCGCGTCGCACGGTCACCGCCGACATTGCCGATCTGCACCTATCCGTCCAATCCGACGGCGATAGCGCGCTGTTTGTCGGCCTCCTTGCCCATCTCTCCCGCAATGGCATCGCTGCGCCGGATTTCGTCGCCGATCACACCTCTGGCGCCGAAGCCGCCCTGCTCGTGGCCGAGGATTGGCCGATTGAGCGCGTCGCCAGCGCCACCGGCATCTCCGAACACGCAGTGACCCTCTTCTACGACTGGTTCGCCCGCACTGAAAAAACCGTCACCGTCTATTCCCAGGGCGTCAATCAATCCGCTTCTGGGACCGACAAGGTCAACGCCATCATCAATTGCCATCTGCTGACTGGCCGCATTGGCCGGCCGGGCATGGGACCCTTCTCGGTCACTGGCCAACCCAATGCCATGGGCGGCCGCGAAGTCGGTGGCCTCGCCAATATGCTCGCCGCCCATATGGACTTCACCCCGGACGCCATCGATAGGGTAGGGCGCTTCTGGAATAGCCAAACCGTCGCCCAAAATCCCGGCCTCAAGGCCGTCGATCTTTTCGCCGCCATGGCGCGGGGCGAGATCAAGGCGGTCTGGATCATGGCGACCAACCCGGTCGATTCCATGCCCGAAGCTGACGCCGTCCGCGCCGCGCTCGCGGCCTGTCCCTTCGTCGTCGTCTCCGACATGTTGGCCCGCACCGATACCGGCGTCGTGGCCCACGTTCGCCTGCCCGCCGCCGGCTGGGGTGAAAAGAACGGCACCGTCACCAATTCGGAACGCCGCATTTCCCGTCAGCGGCCTTTCCTGGCATTGCCCGGCGAGGTCCGCCCCGATTGGTGGATTGTCAGTCAGGTCGCCCAGCGCATGGGTTTCGGCGCCGCCTTCGCCTATGCCAGCCCCGCCGACATCTTTGCTGAACACACGGCTCTATCGGCCTTCGAGAATGATGGCGCCCGCGACTTTGATCTCACCGGTCTCCTCGGCGCCGATTATGAGAGCCTCGCGCCAATTCAATGGCCCGTCCGAACCAAACCCGCTGCCCGCATGTTCGGCACCGGGGCCTTCTACACGCCCGATGGCAAGGCCCGTTTCGTGCCCGTCCTGCCACCGCCGCCCTTTGCCCCGGCGCCGGGCAGTTTCATCCTCAATACCGGCCGCGTGCGTGATCATTGGCACACCATGACCCGCACCGGTAAAGCGGCGCGCCTGTCGGCCCATTACGCCGAGCCCTTTGTCGAAATCCACCCCCAGGACGCCGAGGCGCTCAACATTCGCCGCGCCATCCTGGTTCGGCTCAGCAATAATCACGGTACGGCCATCGTGCGCGCTTTGGTCACCGACCGGCAGCGGCGCGGCCAGGTCTTCGTGCCCATGCACTGGACCGACCAATTCGCCTCCCATGGCCGGATCGATGCGCTGGTCAGCGCCAAGGTCGATCCGGTCTCGGCCCAGCCCGCGCTCAAAATGGCGCTGGTCCACGCCGAACCCGTCGCTGTGCGCCTCTATGGCTTTTTCGTCGCCGCCAATCGTCCCATGCTCGACAGCGCCGATTATTGGGCCATTGCCGAAGCCCAGGGCGGCATGCGCGGCGAGCTGGCCTGGTTCGACGAACCGCAGGATTGGGAAGCCTGGCTGCGGGCCGCCTTCGCCCTGCCCGAAACCGTTCGTGTCCTGTCTGCGCTCGACACCCGTTCGGGCCGCCGCAGCTTCGCGGCCATGGCTAATGGCAAGCTGATCGCTGCGCTTTACACCTCGCCCGATCCAGTCCTCGTCTCGCGCCAATGGGCTGCGGGCCTGCTCACGGCCGATAAGCTCGATGGCTCCGCCGTCCTCGCCGGCCGTCCCGGCGCCGACATGCCGGACACCGGCGCCATCGTCTGTTCATGCTTTTCCGTGGGCATCAACACCATCGCCGCCGCCGTCACCGGCCAGGGTTGCACCACGGTCGAGGCCGTTGGCGCCTGCACCAAGGCCGGTACCAATTGCGGCTCCTGCCGCGCCGAAATCAGGGGGATCATCGATGCACATCGTCTCGCCGCCGCCGAGTAAGTCGCGTCCCGACCGCATGGCCCCGCTCGCCGTGCTGCCGGTATTCTTCGGCCTTGCCGGCAAGCGCGTGATTGCCATTGGCGGCTCCGAACCAGCCACCTGGAAAATCGAATTGCTGGCCGCCGCCGGTGCCCATGTGCAGGTGCTGGCCCCCATCACTGAATGGTGCGACGAGCTGATCGCACTGGCCGAAACCGGCGCCTCGGCGGGCACGATCAACCTGGTCGATTGCCATTGGGCGCCCTCCGATCTCTCCGGCGCAGCCCTCGTCGTTGCCGATATCGAAGATGACGTGGAAGCTCTCGCCTTTACCGAGGCCGCTCGCGCCGCTGGCGTGCCCTACAACGTCATCGACCGGCCCGAATTCTGCCAGTTCCAGTTCGGCTCCATCGTCAATCGTTCGCCCGTCGTGGTCGGCATTTCCACCAATGGTGCCGCACCCATTCTCGGCCAGGCCGTGCGCCGCCGCATCGAAACATTGCTGCCGCAAACCCTGTCCGGTTGGGCCCAAATCGCGCAGGATGTCCGCGCCAAAATCATGGCCACGGTCGAACCCGGCCCACAACGCCGCGCCTTCTGGGAGCGCTTCACCGAGCGCGCCTTCACCGGCCCCTCGGACGCCGCGCATCTCGACGACATAGTGGCAATCGCTGCCGCACCCACCGCTGGCCGTGTCACTCTCGTCGGCGCCGGACCGGGCGATGCGGCCCTCCTTACCATCAAAGCTGTCCGCGCGCTCCAATCCGCCGACGTCATCCTGTTCGACGATCTGGTCTCCGCCGAAGTTCTCGAACTGGCCCGCCGCGAGGCCAAGCGCATGCTGGTTGGCAAACGTGCCGCCCGCGAAAGCTGCCGCCAGGAAGACATCAACGAAATGATGCTCACCCTGGCTCGCCAGGGCAAGCACGTGGTCCGGCTGAAATCTGGCGATCCCATGATTTTCGGCCGCGCCGGCGAAGAAATCGAGATGCTGGAAAGCCATGGCATAGCCGTCTCCGTGGTCCCCGGCATCACCGCCGCCCTGGCCCTCGCCAGCCGCCTTGGCGTCTCGCTGACCCATCGCGATCACGCCCAATCCGTCCGCTTCGTCACCGGCCATTCCCGGCAGGGCATGCTGCCCGACACGCTCAATTGGCAGGCCCTCTCCGACCCCGCCACCACCAGCGTCTACTATATGTCCCGCCGCACGCTGCCTGACATCGTCGCACAGCTGCAAGGCCAGGGCATGCCCCTCGCCACCCCCGCCATCATCGCCGGCAATCTCGGTCGCGCCGGCGAACAAATCTGGCGCGGCAGCCTCGATCAAGCCATCGCAGCAAGTGCCGATTTCCCGCTGAGCGCGCCGACCATCTTCGCGGTCGGCGATGCCTTGGGCCGCGTGGCGGCAGCGCAATATGATCGTCTTGCGTCTACCGGCTGACGTCACATTCCAACCGAAGCGGTGCGACGGCTTTGAACGTTCCTTAACGTCCCGCCCATTACACACGGATCGCGCTGGTTGTACGGGGGTGACATGCGCGTTCTGATCGTGGATGACAGCCGCTCGAGCCTGTCCTATCTGGCCGCGGTCCTGCGGGAGACGGCAGCCGAGATCGAGACATTTCTGCATCCCCTGCTGGCGTTGGAGCGATGCTCCCAGGTGCAGTTCGATCTGGTTCTGGTCGATCACATCATGCCGGAAATGGACGGTGTGCAATTGACCCGCGCCTTGCGGGAGCGCGACGCCTATCGGCTGGTTCCCATCGTCATGGTCACTTCCGACAATGACCCCGAATTGCGCGTCAATGCGATTGCCGCCGGCGCCACCGACTTCATCAACAAGCCCTTCGACGGCACCGAATTGCAGGCGCGGGCTCGTAATCTACTGGCCTTGCGGCAGGCGCAGATCGAGCTGGTCGGCCGGGCACAATGGCTGGCCCGCGAGGTCGAGGCCGCCACGCGCGATCTGGTCGCCCGCGAGGAAGAGGTGATCTGGCGGCTGGCCCGTGCCATCGAATATCGTGATGGCGATACCGGCGAACATGTCTCGCGCGTCGCCCTGATCTCCCGGTTGATCGCCGAAGGCATTGGCCTCAGCCCGGAGCGGTGCCGCATCGTCTATCTGGCCTCGCCCCTGCATGATATCGGCAAAATCGCTATTGCCGACGCGATCCTCAGCAAACCCGGCAAGCTCGATCCCGACGAATTGGCGCTGATGCGCCAGCATGTCAGCATCGGTGCGCGGATCTTGGAGAACGGTTCCTCCGATCTCATCAGGACGGCCGAACTCATCGCCCAGAGCCACCACGAGCGCTGGGATGGCCAGGGCTATCCCGACCAGCTCTCGGGGACTGATATTCCCGTCGAGGCGCGGGTGGTGGCCATTGCCGATGTGTTCGATGCGCTCTGTTCCGAGCGCCCTTACAAGCGTGCCTGGCCGATCGATCAGGCCCGTAACGAGATCGTGAAGCTGAGCGGGTCGCATTTCGACCCGGCCTGCGTCGCCGCTTTCGAAGCAAAATGGCCCGAAATCGAGGCCATAATGACGCAGCCGCCCCAGCCGCAGCTTCGCGCATCCGCCTGAGCCTCAAGCAAAGTCGAACCCCGTTCGCCGCCGTGATTCATGGCGGCCGGCGCATGACTCTTATTTGATCAATATTGGTTGTTGTCGTCCGGTTCGCAGAAGTCTCTTTGGGGTTTGCGGAAATAATTCTGAACGGAAAAGACTCTTTGCCAATATCCCGTGACTCATTGTGAGTCAGGTTCCGGTGATGTTGCTGAGAGAAGTGGCGGCGGAACGATTCTGAATCTCGTCATGAATACTTCTGCTGATCTATCTATTTGAACAATAAAGAAAAATTCTGACGGGTAAGTGATAATTAAGGGTCGCAGAGTCACCTTCGCGGCGGGGTAAGTAGTTGTCGTGATCGGGGTTTCCCTCGGTTTGGGCCGTTTCAGGCAATCCGACACATCCCTGACATAGTGGTTCTGCCTTGGGCGCCAGAATGGCGCTTGCAGCAGTAAAGCGTTGGAGTGGCGATAGAATGATCGTCAATAATGCTTTCGTCATCCGCATGGATGGCGAGATTGAACTTAAGCATGCCGTCGACTTCAGGGACCGGCTGCGTTCAGCCCTGGCTGATCATCAAGACATCGTCATCGATGCAAGCGATCTGGCGGCAATTGATGCCAGCATCGTGCAATTGCTTGTGGCGGCGCAGAAGACCGCAGCCAAGACCGGTCGCTCGATCCGCCTGGTCGCGCCGGCCGACGGCGTTCTCGGCCGCTTCCTCATCGAAACCGGGTTTGTCGACGCGCATGGCGCGCCGCTCGCCGGCATGGGCGATTTCTGGCGCCTTTCCTCCACCGTAGCCATCAGCGAGACAGCATGAGCAAGACAATCCTGACCATCGACGATTCCGCCTCCATCCGGCAGATGGTGGCCATGACCCTGTCTGCCGCCGGTCTCAAGGTGATCGAGGCGGGCAATGGCGCTGAAGGCTATGACAAGGCCACCAGCCAGATCGTCCATGCGGTCATCACCGATCTCAACATGCCGGTGATGAATGGGCTCGAATTCCTGCGCAAATTTCGCCAGAGCCCGGCCGGCAAGGGCGTGCCGGTTATTCTGCTCACCACCGAATCCGATGAGGACCTGAAGCGGCAGGCCCGCGATGCCGGCGCCACGGGCTGGATCGTCAAGCCGTTCAAGCAGGAACAGCTGCTGGCCGTGGTCAAGAAGGTCGTTGGCGCATGACCATGATCGATCCCGCCGAAACCTTCCGCCAGGAGGCGCGCGAACTGCTCGAGCAGCTCGAACAGGGCCTGCTCGATCTTGATCGCAACCGGACCGACAGCGACCTGGTCAATAGCGTGTTTCGCGCGCTCCATACCATCAAGGGCTCGGGCGCCATGTTCGGCTTCACCGCCGTCGCCGCCTTTGTCCACGAATTCGAGACCGCCTTCGATCGCGTCCGCAAGGGCCAGATCGCCATAACCTCCGATCTGGTAGCGGTGGCTTTGGGGGCCATGGACCATATCGAAAGCCTGATCGAGGATGCCGGCGCCTCCCCCGCAGCAGGCGAGCCGATCCTGGCGACGCTGCGGGGCATTGTGGAGCCCGATCGCTTCCCCTCAGCCCCGATGCCGGCGGCTCCAGCGCCCAAAGCTGCGGTTGCGCCGGACGAGGCAAGCGACTGGCGCATTCGCTTTCATCTGCCGCACGATGCCCTGCTTTATGGCACCAATCCGCTGCTCCTGCTGCGCGAAATCGCCGAGATTGGCCCCGCCCAGGTCACTGCCCTCACCGATGCGGTGCCCGCGCTCGACGACATCGATCCGGAAAAGACCTATCTGGGCTGGCAGGTCGACCTAACCGCCGCCGACCCGCGCCCGGCGCTCGACGATGTCTTCCTGTTCCTCAAGGATGGGATGGATCTCTCCATCACCCAACTGGCCGTAGCTCCCGCGCCGGAACTGGTGCCTGAACCCGCCGTAATCGAGCAAGCTGCTCCTCCCGCGGAAGCCGCAGCGGAACCCAAAAACCCCGCCGGAGCCGAACCCCGCCCCTCTGGCAAGGCCAGCACCTCATTGCGCGTGCCCGCCGAGCGGCTTGACGAATTGATGGACCGTGTCGGCGAACTCGTCATCGCCCAGGCCCGGCTGTCGCAAATGGCGGCCGGCAGCACGGATGGCAATCTCAAGGCCATTGCCGAAGAGCTGGAGCGCCTGTCCTCGGGCCTGCGCGACACCACTATGGGCATCCGCATGGTGCCCATCGGCACGCTGTTCAACCGCTTCCGGCGCCTGGTGCATGATCTGTCGCGCGATCTCGACAAGCCCATCGAATTCATCACCAGCGGCGAGGAAACCGAGCTCGACAAGACCATGATCGAGCGCCTGGCCGATCCGCTGGTGCATCTGATCCGCAATGCGCTCGATCATGGCATCGAGCCGCCCGAGCGGCGCGCTACGGCGGGTAAACCGGCCACCGGCACAGTGCGCCTCTCGGCCGTCTACTCGGGCGCAGAAGTCGCCATTTCCATCGCCGACGACGGCGCCGGTCTCGACGCTGCCCGCATCCGGGCGAAGGCCGAGGAAGCCGGGCTCCTCGCCCCCGATGCGCGCATCGCCGATAGCGAACTCTACCAGATGATCTTCGCGCCCGGCTTTTCGACCGCCAAGGAAGTCACGGCTCTCAGCGGGCGCGGTGTCGGCATGGATGTGGTCAAGCGCACCATAGACGGGCTGCGCGGCAGCATCGATCTATCCACCAATCCCGGCCAGGGCACCACCGCCACCCTGCGCCTGCCACTGACCCTGGCCATCATCGATGGCATGCTGGTGCAGGTGGGTGACGCGCGATACACCATACCGCTCTCGGCGGTCGAGGAATGCGTCGAGCTGCCCGCTTCCCTCGCGAGCACCTCCCGCGGCCGCAACTTCCTCGATATCCGGGGAAGCCTGGTGCCGTTCCTTAGGCTACGCGATATCTTCGGTCTGCCCGGCTCCGATGTGGCCCATCAGAAAGTCGTCATCATCTCCTCGGGAGAAGGCCGAGTCGGCCTGGTCGTCGATCAGATCATCGGCAACAACCAGACCGTCATCAAGCAGCTTTCCAAGCTCCATGCTGGCCTCAAGACCTTCTCCGGCGCCACCATTCTCGGCGATGGCACCGTGGCGCTCATTCTCGATACCGGTCATCTCGTCGGCTTCGGCCAGTCCCATGAGGAAACCACGGGGAGAGCGGCATGAGCGCGACGCACACTGCAATGCGCGCGCTAACGCTACGCCTCCATGACGAACTCTTTGCCATCGAGGCAGGCAGCGTCCGCGAAATCCTCGATGTCGGGCCGATCACCAGCGTGCCCAATGCCTCGCCATTCGCCGCCGGGCTGATCAATGTGCGGGGCAGGGTGGTGCCGCTGGCCGATCTGCGGGTGGCCTTCGGCATGCATCGCGCCGAGGCGGGCCTCGATACCCGCATCGTTGTCGTCGAGATCGACATCGAGGGGGAACCCGCAATTGTCGGCATCCTCGCCGACAAGGTGCATGAAGTGACTGATATCGAGGCCGCCGCCATCGAGGAAGCGCCCAAGGTGGGCATGCGCTGGCGGGCCGATTACGTGCGCGGCATCGGCAAGCGCAATGGCGATTTTCTCATCATTCCCGATCTCGAACGTATCTTTGAAATGCAGGGCCGCAGAAGCGTGCCCTTAGCCGAAGAAAGGGCTGCATCGTGAGGCTGACTATCAAGACAAAACTGGCGGCAACCTTCGTCGCAATTGTTGCCCTGTCAGGCATCAGCATGTTCATGGCCGTCCAGAATCTGGGCGCGCTCAACGATGAAATGGATCGCATCATCGAAGGTCCGGTCCAGCGCTCCATGGCGCTAAAGGACATGCAATACAACATGATGTCGGTTTCCGCCGATGTCCGCCGGATGATCATCAGCGCCGACGATGCCGAACTTGCGGGCCTGCGCCGCGACGTCGAGACGCGTCTCGCGGGCCTGGGCGAGCGCGCCGCAGCCCTCAACGGCACCTTCACCATTGGCGACGCCAATGCCCGCATGCAGGAAATAGTCGACACCTTCGACGATTATTCCGCCGTGCTCGAACGCGTGCAGGACGAGGCCGTCAAGAATACCGATACCAAGGCGTTCGAGCTGAGCACCACCGAGGGCAGCGCCGCCATCACCGCGGTGGAAGAAAGCCTGGGCGCGCTGCGCACGACGCTCGCCACGCGGATGACGGCCGGCGACGCCAACGCGACGACGGCCTATCAGGTCGCGTCCGACCTGTTTCTCGCGGCCAGCGACATTTTCCGCCAGCACCGCAACATCCTGCTGGCATCGGGCAATCTCGCCAAGCAGCAGGAATGGGTCGGAGACTTCGAGACCGGCATTGCAGCCTTGCAGCCCGAGCTGGATCGGCTGGGCCGCTCGTTCGGCGCCGGCGATACCAGCCAGCTCAATCAGGTACGCGCCGCTTTTGCCGGACTGATCCAGGCCATGAATGCCGGCAATGCCATTGCCACGCAGCGCTCCACTTTCATGGCCAACCAGATTAACGATGCCGAGGCAGCCCCGCTGCGCATCCGCATCAGCGCCTTGATCGACGGGATCGTCGCCGGCAATGAAGAAGCGCTCGGCCAGGCCATGACGGCTGCCGACGCCGCCTATGAGCAGAGCCGCATGGTGCTCATCGCGCTGCTGGTCGGTTCGATCGTCATTGCCGCCAGCGCCGCCATCTGGATCATCGTGTCCATCTCCCGGGCGCTGTCCGGCGCCGTTCGCCTCGCCAATGAAGTTGCCGAGGGCAATCTCAGCGCCAGCGTGGCCAGCAAGTCCGATGACGAAGTCGGCGATCTGATCAAGGCGCTCAACGCCATGACCGGCAAGCTGCGCGAAGTGGTGTCCGAAGTCACGGCCGCGGCCCGCAACGTCGCCTCGGGCAGCCAGGAAATGTCGGCTACCGCCGAGCAGCTCTCCCAGGGCGCGACCGAACAGGCGTCTTCCACCGAAGAGGCCTCCTCCTCGATGGAAGAAATGGCCGCGACCATCAAGCAGAGCGCCGACAACGCCACCCAGACCGAAAAGATCGCCCGTCAATCGGCGGCCGATGCCTTGGCCAGCGGGGAAGCCGTCGACAAGGCCGTCCACGCCATGCAGACCATCGCCGAAAAGATCATGGTCGTGCAGGAAATCGCCCGCCAGACCGATCTGCTCGCCCTCAACGCCGCCGTCGAAGCGGCCCGGGCAGGCGAACACGGCCGCGGCTTTGCGGTGGTCGCCTCCGAAGTCCGCAAACTCGCCGAACGCAGCCAGAGCGCGGCAGCTGAGATCTCGACGCTGTCGACCGACACGGTCAAAGCCGCCCGTTCGGCTGGCGACATGCTGGCGCGCCTGGTGCCCGATATCCAGCGTACGGCTGAACTGGTCGAGGAGATCTCGGCCGGCAGTCGTGAGCAGAATGCCGGCGCCGCCCAGATCAACACGGCGATCCAACAGCTCGACAAGGTGACCCAGCAGAATACCAGCGCCGCCGAGGAAATGTCGGCGACCTCGGAAGAGCTGGCCAGCCAGGCCGAGCAATTGCAAAGCGCCATCGGCTATTTCCGCGTCGAGGGTTCCTTGCACGCCCCGGCCAATGAGACCGTCCCCGTTGCCGCCAAGCCCAAGGCCAAGAAGTCGCTGCGTGACGAGGTCATGGCGCAGGCCCCGCATATGGCGCGGTCCAAACCCCGGCCCAGCGGCGGCTTCGATCTTGATCTCGACGACGGTCACGACGAACTCGACAGCGAGTTCACCCGCCGCGGCGCCGCCTGATCGCTTCCGCTCTGGCAGGCCCGGATTGTTGGCAGCCGTTCCGGGCCGCCTCTCTGAAATCACCAGCCTTGCGCCGCGACCGGCGCAAGCCTCGCCCTCCCATTTCCCGGACCTGGACCCATGCGTCTCACTATCAAGACCAAACTGACGGCCGCCTTCGCTCTGCTCATGCTTTGCACGGCCACTTCGGCCTATCTCGGCATTACCGGCATGAGCCACATGAATGACCTGCGCAACGAGCTGATCGAGGGCGCCATCCAGCAGGACGGCTATGCCAATGATCTGGCCGCCCATTTCGATGGCCTGGGTCTGGGCGAGGGCGATCTCCTGCTCGCCACCAGCATGGATCGCTCCAACAAGGCCCGCGCCACTATTCTGGCCGAACGGCAGGGCTTTGAAGAAACCCTGGCTACCGGGCTCGCCGATGCGTCCGAGGACTTCCGGCCCAAATGGGAAGCGGTGCGCGATTTCTGGGACGATTATCTGCTGATCAACGACCGTATCCTGTCGCTCGTTGCCTCCGGTCAGACAGCCGCCGCTATCGAGGTGAACCAGATCGAGGGCGCCGCCGCTTCCGACAAGCTCGACGCCCTGGTGACCGAAATCACCACGCTGACCGAAACCAGCATCACCGAATCGGACGCAACCGCCGACGCGGCCTTTGCCTCCTCCTTCGCCATCATGCTGGCCATTTCCATCGGCTCGCTCATTGCCGGCCTTGCCGCCGCCATCTGGATTGCCGTTACGATCAGCCGTGGCCTCACCAAGATCAAGCAGGTGATCGACGCCGTCGCCATCGGCGATCTCGACCAGCGCATCGAAATTCGCAGCAATGACGAGATCAAGGACGTGGTCGATACCGTCAACATCATGACGGAAAATCTGCGCGCCACCGCCGCCATTGCCGACCAGATCGCCGACGGCAATCTGACCGTGCAGCCCAACCCGCTTTCCGACAAAGACACTTTGGGCCTGGCGCTGGAGCGCATGGTGCTACGACTGCGCGATGTAGTCTCCGAAGCCATCGCCGCGGCCCGCAATGTTGCTTCCGGCAGCCAGGAACTCTCGGCCACTGCCGAGCAGCTCTCCCAGGGCGCGACCGAACAGGCCTCGTCCACCGAAGAGGCCTCCTCTTCGATGGAAGAAATGGCCGCGACCATCAAGCAGAGTGCCGACAACGCGACCCAGACCGAAAAGATCGCCCGCCAATCGGCGGCCGATGCCCTGGCCAGCGGCGAAGCCGTCGACAAGGCGGTCCATGCCATGCAGACCATCGCCGAAAAGATCATGGTGGTGCAGGAAATCGCCCGCCAGACCGATCTGCTCGCGCTCAATGCTGCCGTTGAAGCGGCTCGTGCAGGCGAACATGGCCGCGGCTTCGCCGTCGTCGCCTCCGAAGTGCGTAAACTCGCCGAACGCAGCCAGAGTGCGGCGGCTGAGATCTCGACGCTGTCGACCGACACGGTCAAGGCCGCCCGCTCGGCTGGCGACATGCTGGCCCGCCTGGTGCCCGATATCCAGCGCACGGCCGAACTGGTCGAGGAAATCTCGGCCGGCAGCCGCGAGCAGAATGCTGGCGCCGCCCAGATCAACACGGCCATTCAGCAACTCGACAAGGTAACCCAGCAGAACACTAGCGCCGCCGAGGAAATGTCGGCGACCTCGGAAGAGCTGGCCAGCCAGGCCGAGCAATTGCAAAGCGCCATCGGCTATTTCCGCGTCGACAATGCCGCTCTTGCAGCAGCCGCCAACGAAACCGCGCCGGTCACCGCCAAGGCCAAAAAATCGCTGCGCGACGAAGTCATGGCCAAGGCGCCGCACATGGCCCGCAAGCCAGCCGCGAAGCTCGTTGGCGGCGGGGGCTTTGATCTCGATCTCGATGACGGCCGCGACGAACTCGACAGCGAGTTCACCCGCCGCTCCATTGCCTGACCCAGGGGAGAACACGGCCATGGCCGAGAATGCGCAATATGTGACTTTGGGCGTGGCCGGCGATCTCTATGCGGCGCCGGTCGAGCAGGTGCAGGAAATACTCGACATGCGGCCGGTAGCTCGCCTGCCCAAGGCGCCCGCCAATCTGCTGGGGATGACCGATGTGCGGGGCGAGGGCGTGCCCGTCCTCGACCTGCGCCTCACGCTGGGCTTGCCCCATGCCGAGGATACCGAAAACACCCGCATCGTGGTGCTCAAGCTCGGCCACGACGCCAAGGATGTCACGGTCGGCCTGCGGACCGACCGGGTCTACGAGGTCACCGTGCTCGACAATGGCGCCCTTGAGCCGCCGCCTGCCGTCGCCGCCGGCTGGAACAGCAGCGCGGTTGCCGGCATCGGCCGCCGCAATGGCAATTTCGTCACCGTGCTCGATCTCGATCGCCTGCTCGATGCCGAAGCCGGCTTCATCGCCGGCACTGCCTGAAACAACGCAATAGAGTAGTCCGATCATGCCCGCAGCTCAGGCGATTGCCTATGAATCCGCCGACGATCATCTTGGCCATGCCAATTTCCAGCACATCGCCACGCTGATCGAAGGCAAGGCCGGCATCAAGCTGCCGCCCGGCAAGCGCCTCATGGTTGAAGGTCGGCTGCGCAAGCGCATGCGGGTGCTGGGGCTGGCGGATTTCGACACCTATTGCCGCCTTCTCGCCCACCAGGACAGCCTGGCGGCCGAATTGCCCTATCTGATAAATGCGGTCACCACCAACAAGACCGACTTCTTCCGCGAGCCCGAGCATTTCGACTATCTCGAAGAGGCCATCGTCCCGCGCCTGCTTGCCGACCGCCGGGAAAACCAGCCACTGCTCAAGATCTGGAGCGCGGCCAGCTCCAATGGCGCGGAGGCGTTCACCATCGCCATGGTGCTGGCGGACCTTGCCGCCCAGCGCAGCGATTTCCGCTATTCCATACTCGGCACTGATATCTCCACCGCCGTGCTCGCCCAGGGCGCGCGTGCCGTCTATCCCGCCGAAATGATCGCCCCCGTGCCGCCCGAAAAGCAGGCACGCTATGTCATGCATGCCCGCAAGCCCGGCACGCGGCGCGAAGTGCGCATCGTGCCCGAATTGCGCCGGCTGGTGCGCTTCGTTCATCTCAACCTGATGGATCAGGCCTATCCTTTCGATCACGACGTCGACGTGATCTTCCTGCGCAATGTGCTGATCTATTTCGAAAAGCGCGATCAGGAGGCAGTGGTGAGCCGGCTGGTCGATCACCTGCGTCCCGGCGGCTATCTGATCCTGGGGCATTCTGAATCCATGATCGGCACGAGTCTCGCTATCCGCCAGGTCGCGCCCGCCGTGTTCCGCAAAGCCCAGGCCTGACGCATGACCGATAGCCCCATGGCCGAGGCCAGCCCGCCCGGCAAGATCCAGGTCCTGATCGTCGATGATTCTGCCGCCGTGCGCATGACGCTGAGCGACATCATCGCCGCCGATCCCGATCTCGAAGTCATGGCCACTGCCGCCGATCCCTATATCGCGGTCGAGCGCATCCGCCAGCGCGTGCCCGATGTGATCTTTCTCGATATCGAATTGCCCCGCATGGATGGCCTGACCTTCCTGCGCAAGATCATGGCGCAGCGCCCCATTCCGGTGGTCATCTGTTCGAGCCTCACCGAAGAGGGATCGGACAAGTTCATGGAGGCGCTGGAAGCCGGCGCTGTCGATGTGGTGACCAAGCCCCGCATCGATACCGCTCAATTCCTGCACGATTCCAGCATGCGCATCTGCGATGCCGCCAAGGCCGCCGCTCATGCCAAGCTGCGCGGCCGCCGTCCGCCCGCCCCGGCACTGACCGTAGAGAAAAAGCTCACTGCCGACGCGGTGATCCCGGCCCGCTCGGCGAGCCGCGCTGCCGCCTCGGCCGCCAACATGCCCCAGACCGAACCCATTATCTGCATCGGCGCCTCGACCGGCGGCACCGAGGCCCTGCGCGAGGTCCTGCAGGCCTTGCCAGCGGACAGTCCGGCCATCCTGATCGTGCAGCACATGCCCGAGCGTTTCACCGGCGCCTTCGCCCGCCGCCTCAACGGCATTTGTGCCCTCGATATCAGGGAGGCCGAACAGGGCGATGCCGTGCTGCCCGGTCGCGTCCTGATCGCGCCCGGCAACCAGCACATGACCCTGCGCCGCATCGGCTCGCGCTATTCCGTCGATATCGTGGCGGGCCCCCATGTCTCGCGCCACCGCCCCTCGGTCGATGTGCTCTTCCGCTCTGCCGCGCAAAGCGCGGGCCGCAACGCCATGGGTATCATCCTCACAGGCATGGGTGATGACGGCGCCCGCGGCCTGCTCGAAATGCGCCAGGCTGGTAGCCTCACCCTCGCCCAGGACGAGGAAAGCTGCGTCGTCTTCGGCATGCCCAAGGAAGCCATAGCCCTGGGCGCCGCAGCCAGGGTGCTGCCGCTCAAACACATGGCCCGCGAAATCGGCGAATACGGCCAGAAGGCCAGCCAGAGCAAGGAAGCGACCCGATGAACCTGCACCCTGCATCTGCCTGGCCGGTCGAGCCGTCCGCAAGCACGGCCATCGCCTCCATCATCGCCGCATTGCGGCCCCCGCGCGCCGCCATTGACGATGCCTTTCTCGGCGTCGGCATGCAGCTCACCGAATGTGCCACCATCCTTTCCCGCATCACCGCAACCTTCGAACAATTGCCGGCCGATCTCGATGGCGCGGAAGTTTCCGAGGCTACCGGGCGCTTGAGCGTCGTCGGAAGGCGGGCAGGGGAGATCGCCGCCGCCTTCGGCACCGAACAACAGGATCTGGCCCGGCTGCTGCAACTGGTCTCGGCAGCCGATCACCCCATTGCCGGCCTGCGCCGCGCGGTCAAGATGATGGGTATCCTGGCCATCAATGCCCGCGTCGTGGCCGCCGGCGTGGTCGATGACGACAGCGATTTCGACGTCTTCACCACCGATATCGCGCAATTATCGCTCTCGGCGGCCGACACCATCGCCGAATTCTCCCGAACCTACCGGCGTCTGGTGGAGGTGGTGACCGAGGCGGCCGAGACGCGCGGCCGTTT
This sequence comes from Devosia sp., assembly GCA_035565135.1. Classification (GTDB taxonomy): domain Bacteria; phylum Pseudomonadota; class Alphaproteobacteria; order Rhizobiales; family Devosiaceae; genus Devosia. Next base: position 85,387 of record DATMSY010000197.1, on the reverse strand, counting down.
CGACGCCGAGCACAGAAAGCCGCTTGCCGATCTAGCCCGCCGGCTCGATGTCAACCTGGCCGAAGTCACGCGCCGTCGTCAGCAATCGGCCGAAAACAGTGTCGAGACCAGCCGCATGTCGCGCCAGATCAGCGCGCGGGTTGCCGAAGCGGTCATGGCGCTGCAGGTTGGCGATGCCACGCGCCAGCGCCTCGAACACATCGAAGCGGCGCTGGCCATGTCGGCCACGTCAGGTCAGGCGATTTGCCATCTGCAGCATCTCCAGCTCACCCAGGCGACGCAATCCTTCGAGGATGAGATGGCCGCGGGCGAACAGGCTTTGCGCCAATTGGCGCTCGACGCCAGCCAGGTGCTGGACCACAGCCGCGACGTCTATGGCCAGGGTCAGGACGAGGGGCGGTCAGCGCTCGGCCTGTTGCACAACGACGTCCATTGGGCCTCCGACATTCTGGCCGATTGCGAAGCCGAGCGGCAAAAGCTCGACCGCGTTGCCGCCGACGTTGCCGCGACGGTCAGCGACCTGCTCGGCCATGTCGAGGCCGTGCAGGATATCGAGGCCAAGATGCGGCTGGTCAGTCTCAACGCCGCCATCCGCTGTGCCCAGCTCGGCCCGCGGGCCCGGGCGCTGGCCGTCATCTCCCAGCAATTGCGCGGCCTTACCGCAGAAACCACAGAGGCGGCCGGCGAGGCGGTTGCTCGGCTCGAAGAAGCCTCCGGGCTGGCACGGGCCTTCACGCTGGCCGCCGATAGCGCAGCTTCCGGCCGTGTGGGTGATCTTGAGCGCGAAGCCAATGTCGCGCTCGATCTGCTGGAAACCGTCGATGCGAGAATGAAGGCGGCCCTTGCCGATCTCGGCCGCGACGGCCCCTCCGTCGCCCGGCGCCTTGAAAAGGCCGTGGCCAATCTTGGCCGGCATGGCGAAATCGCCGAAGCGCTGCGTGACATCGGCATGCAATTGGCCGGCCAGATCGGCGCCGACGCCCTCGATTTTACCAGTGACGAAGCCCAGACTCTCTTCGCCGCCCTGCGCAAAACCTACACTATGGATGCCGAACGCCGGATCCACGATGCCTTTACCGGCCAGCCGGCGCCGGTAGCGGAAGCCCCGGCCGAGGACTCCATCGACGACCTGCTGTTTTAGGAACCTCAGTTGCGCCGCTTCGAGCTCTTGCGGGCCACCACCCGGGGGGTGACAACGTAATGCTCGGCTTCCGTGCGGCCGCGAACGCGCTCGATCAGCAGGCGGGCTGACTGCAATCCCAGCAATTCGCCGGACTGATCGACGCTGGTCAGACCGTTCTGCGCGAAGTCGCAATACATGGTGTTGTCATAGCCCACGATCGCCAGGTCGTCGGGAATGCTGAGCCCCAGTTCGGTCGCCACGCTGATGACTTCGAGCGCGATGAAATCGGTCCAGCAGAACAGTGCCTCGGGCCGGTTCGGTCCCTCCAGCAGCCGCCGCGCGGCGATCTGCACTTCGCGCAGCGTCTGCGGCGCCCGCACGATATTGATGTTCTGCCCCACGCCCTGTTCGATCATCTCGCGGCGATAGCCCAGCTCGCGTTCGGAGAGGATGGTCGAGGTCGTCGAGGCCAGGCTCAGCATGGCGATGTTGCGAAAACCGTTACCCAGCAGATGCTTGACCACCAGCCGCGCGCCTAATTGGTCGTCATTATTGACCGTGTCGAACACTTCGCTGCTTTGGGCATGATGCCCAATCGTCACCAGCGGCTTCTGCCGGGCGATGACTGCCAGCCGGTCCATATATTCGGTTGTGCCGATCATGATGATGCCGTCCATCTGTCGGTCGATCAAAGCCTCGACCAGCGCCTCTTCGGCCGGACCCTGCGAGTGGCTGGTCCCCATCAACAGCTGGTATTGCGTCCGCTCCAGCGCCGAATTCACCCCCGCCAGGATATCGGCAAAGAACGGGTTGCGGATATCGGGTAGCACCAGGCCCAGTGTATAGGTCTGCCCCCGCATGCCGCGGGCCGAGGCCAGCGGCCGATAGTTCAGCTTGTCCATCGAGGCGCGCACCTTGGCGCGCAGGCTCTCGCTGACCCCATAGGCTTCCCGCAGCACCTTGGAGACCGCGGCGACCGACACCCCCGCATCTTCGGCGACTTCGCGGATGGTGACGCGGTCGCTCTTTTTTCCGGGTTTTGTTTCAGCCATTTACGCGCCTTTCAGCCCTCAAATCGGGGCCTTCCACTTTGTGTCATTAATCGCAGAAAATGCCTATTGCCAAACAAATGAAAATGTAGAACGCTATACGTAGAACAGTACACACTCGGAAACTGCCGAGCTAGAGGGAGGATGACATGCACGACATTCTGGATAAGCGCGCGCCGGCCGAGGCCCATGCGAGCTGGGTCGCGCAGATGGTCCACCCCCTGGCCGACCAGGGCGTCGGCACGCCTGCCTCCTTCATCAGCAAGGATTTCGACCTCGCTTCCGTGGCTGGCGACGAAATCCTACGCATCAGCGCGCTCGGCCTTTATCGCTGCTTCATCAATGGCAAACGCGTCGGCAATGATCTGCTGACCCCCGGCTGGACGAGCTATGACGCGCGCCTCAGCTACCAGACCTATGCCGTTGCCGATCTGCTCGTGCCCGGCGAGAACCACATCGAAATCTGGCTGGCCGATGGCTGGCTGCGCTCGCAGCTGATGTGGGGCGGTCATCCCATCTTCAATACCTGGGGTGACAAGATCGCCGCCATTGCCGAACTGCGCAGCGGCGAAAACACGTTGCTCGTTACCGACGCCAGCTGGCAGAGTGGCGCCTTGCCCATCCGCAAGTCCGGCATCTATTTCGGCGAAGTGTTCGACGCCCGCATCCCGGCCGCAGTCTCGGCTGGCACCGAAGCGCTGTCCTTTAATCCCGCCATCCTCGTTGCCCACGAGACCACCCCGGTCCGCGAACTGGCCCCGCTTGCCCCCATCAAATCCTGGGCCGATGCCCAAGGCCGCACAATTCATGATTTCGGCCAGAACGCTGGTGGCTATGTCGCCTTCACCGTCACCGGCGATGCCGGCGCAACCGTCAGCGTTGAGCATGCCGAAGTGCTCGATCAGGACGGCTCGTTCTACAATGGGAATTACCGCACCGCCGAAGCCCGCATCGAATATACCCTCGCCGGCACGGGCGAAGAGCAATACCGGCCCTATTTCACCTTCCAGGGCTTCCGCTATGCCCGCGTAACCATCACCGGCAATGCACGCATCACCGCAATCGAGTCCGTGCCGATCAGCTCGGTGACCGAGGCCAAGGCCAGCTTCACCTCCGGCAATAAGCTGGTCGATCGGCTGGTGCTCAACACGCTCTGGAGCCAGCGCGCCAACTTTATCGAAGTCCCCACCGATTGCCCGCAGCGCGACGAACGCCTGGGTTGGACCGGCGACGCCCAGGTCTTTGCCGGCACCGCCTGCTATCTCGGCGATAGCCACAATTTCCTGACCAAGTGGATTCGCGACGTGATCGTGGATCAGCGCCCCGATGGCGCCGTGCCCCATGTCGTGCCCGATCCGACCCGCATGCAGCCCGAGCATTATCCCGGTTTCTTCGGCAGCACCGGCTGGGGCGATGCCATCGCCATCGTGCCCTGGCAGCTCTATCTGCATTATGGCGATGCCAATATTCTGCGCGAAGCGCTCCCCGCCATGGAGAAATGGGTCGATTTCGTCTGGTCGATCAGCGACGGCCCCATCGTCAATCCGCCTCGCTTCTGGGGTGCGCGCGGCTTTTCCTTCGGCGATTGGTTGCAGCCCAAGGGCCCCTCGGCCAAGCCGCTGCCCACCATTGGTGACGACGCCGCGGCGACCATTTATCTCTTCATCACTTCGAGTCTTGTTGCCCGCATCGCCACCATTACCGGCGACACGGCGCTCGCCGCTCGCATGGAAAAGATGGCCGCCGAGGTCAAGGCCGCCTTTGCCCGCGAATTTATCACCGCCTCGGGCCGTCTCTGCTACGACGACCAGACCTCCTATGCCCTGGCGTTCCTGCATGACCTGATCCCGGCCGAGCATGTCGAAGCCGCCAAGCGCTATTTCAAATCGACCATTGGCCGCTCTGAAGGCCGTATCGGCACCGGCTTCATCGGCACCCCGGCTCTGTTGCCAGCGCTGGTCAAGATCGGTGAACCCGGCCTTGCCGCCTCGGTGTTCCTGCAGGAAGAAGTGCCCGGCTGGCTCTACCAGGTCAAAAAGGGCGCCACCACGATCTGGGAGCGCTGGGACGCCATCCAGGCCGATGGCTCGATCTACAATCCGCAGATGAATTCCTACAATCACTATGCCTATGGCGCGGTCTGCCAGTGGCTGTTCGAAGGCGTCGCCGGCTTCCGCCCCGATGCCAATGATCCCGGCTTTGCCACGGTGATCTTCGAGCCCACCATCATTGCCGAACTCTCGCCTGTCGCGGCGAGCCATGAGAGCACCAAGGGCACGATCCGTGCCGGCTGGTCGGTGGATGGCAACAAGGTTCGCTACGAAATCGAGATGCCGCAAGGCACGCGCGGCGTGCTGCGGCTGGCCGCCGATTATCGTGACATCACCGTCGATGGCCAGCCCCACAATGGCGGCGACCGCGACCTGGCGCCCGGCAAGCACCTCGTCACCTTCACCTATGCCGCGCCGCAGCGCGAGGCCATTGCCGCCTCAAGAGTCAACGCGCGCACGCCATAGGGCCTAGCGCTTGGGGAGAGAGAATCTGTCCGCATCGGACAGCTAAACATGGGAGGAAACTATGTTGAATAAGACTGCAAAACTGCTGACCGGCCTCGCCGCCGGGCTACTGACTGTCACCGCGCTTTCGGGCGCAGCCTTCGCGCAAAGCGTCAACCTGACCTACCTGATCCCCAGCGGCCCGGAAAACCAGGTCATCGCTGACGAAGTGGTCAAGGCCTTCGAAGCCGCCAATCCCGATATCAATGTCGATATCGAAACCCGGCCCGGCGGCTCGGAAGGCGACAACCTGATCAAGACACGGCTGGCCACCGGCGCCATGGCCGATGTCTTCCTCTACAATTCCGGCTCGCTCTTCCAGGCCATCAATCCCCAGCAATTCCTGGTCGATCTGACCAACGAACCCTGGCAGGCCGATGTGCAGGCCAGCTTCAAGCCCGTCGTGACGGCGCCCGACGGCACCATTCGCGGCGCGCCGGCGCGTGCGGCCATGGCCGGCGGTATCTATTACAATAAGAAGATCTACGCGGAACTCGGCCTCTCCGTGCCCAAGACCTGGGCCGAATTCATGGCCAATAACGAAAAGATCAAGGCCGCCGGCAAGGTCGCCGTGATCCAGACCTATGGCGATACCTGGACCAGCCAGCTCTTCGTCCTGGCCGATTTTTACAACGTTCAGGCCAAGGATCCGAACTTTGCCGAGCGCTACACGGCCAACGAAGCCAAGTTCGCCACCGATCCGGCGGCTCTGCGCGGCTTTGAAAAGCTGCAGGAAGCCCACGATGCCGGCCTCTTCAACGAAGATTTCGGCGCCGCCAAATATGACGACGGCATCCGCATGCTCGCCCTGGGCGAGGGCGCCCATTACCCCATGCTCAGCTTTGCCACCACCGCCCTGGTCCAGGCCTATCCCGACAATATCCAGGATATCGGTTTCTTCGCCCAGCCGGGCGATGAAGCCGAGCTCAATGGCCTGACGGTCTGGATGCCCGATGGCGTCTACATCGCCCAGACCACACCCAATCTGGATGCCGCCAAGAAGTTCGTGGCCTTCATCGCCAGCCCTGAGGGTTGCGATGCCCAGACCCGTGCTGGTGGCGCCTCCGGGCCTTATCTGATCAATGGCTGCACCCTGCCGGCCGACGTTCCCCCTGCCGTGAGCGACCTGCTGCCCTACTTCGCCGAAGGTGGCCAGAATGGTCCGGCGCTCGAATTCCTCTCGCCCATCAAGGGTCCGGCGCTCGAGCAGATCACCGTGGAAGTCGGCTCGGGTATTCGTCCGGCCGCCGATGGCGCCGCGCTCTATGACGAAGATGTTCGCAAGCAGGCTCAGCAGCTCGGCCTCCCAGGCTGGTAAGTTCTTGCGATCGGGCGGCCCGGGGTATTCTGCGCCCCGGGCTGCCGGCTGTTTTGAGGAGGAACAGTGATGACTGCATTGTCTGAAGCGGGTGCGGCCGTATCCCCCGGCGCGCCCCGGGCGATCCGCCGTTCGCCCTATCCGGGCTGGTTTTTCCTGCCCGCGGCGCTGATCTATGGCATCCTTTTTCTGGTGCCGACCCTGGCTTCGCTCTATTTCAGCCTGACGCGCTGGACGCTGTTCAACTCCACCTTTATCGGCCTCGATAATTTCGCCCAGTTCTTCCGCGAGCCCTTCCTGATCCAGGGCCTGGTCAATACAGTGATCTATGCGGTGGTGACCTCCGGGCTCAAGGTCGTGCTCGGCATGATGCTGGCCCTGCTGCTGACCTCGGCGGTCATGGCGCGGGGCTATCTGCGCTCGGTTGTCTTCTTCCCCGTCCTCGTGTCCACCGTCGGCGTCGGCATCACCTTTACCGTCCTCATGCATCCCACCCAGGGCATGATCAACGAGACCCTGGCTCTCTTCGGCATCAAGGGCCCCGGCTGGCTGGTCGATCCAAAATTGGCGCTGCTCTCGGTCGCATTGGTGGACGTCTGGAAAGGCGTGGGCCTCGCCACCGTCATCTACATTGCGGGCATCGTCGCCATCCCCAAGGATTATTACGAAGCCGCCCGCATCGATGGCGCCACCAAGTGGCAGAACTTTCTCTATGTGACCCTGCCATTGAGCCGCCCGGCCACCGCCACCGTCATTACCCTGAGCTTTATCGGGGGCCTGCGCACCTTCGATCTCATCTGGGCCATGACCCGCGGCGGCCCCGGCTTTTCCTCCGACACCATCGCCTCGGTGATCTACAAGCAATACCAGGCCGGTTTTTATGGCCTCTCCACCGCCGGCAATGTCGTGCTCTTCGTCCTCATCGCCATTCTTGTGGTGCCGTTGACCATGCTCCTCAATCGCCGGCAGGGACACGAATGACCAAGCTCTCCTCCCGCCTCATCGGCGTTGCCGCTATCCTGGTTTCGGCCGTGGTTTTCCTCGTGCCCTTCGCCTTCATCATCATCACCGCCTTCAAGGACAAGCAGCAGGCGGCCCTGCTCGACTTCACCTGGCCCAATGGCTTCCACCTCTGGAGCAATATCGTCGAGGTGGTGACGACGCGGAACTGGATGATGGTCACCGCCTTCATCAATTCGACCATCCTGACCGTGGCCAGCGTGACCCTGTTGGTCATTTTCGCCGCCATGGTCGGCTTCGTCCTGGCCCGCCGCAAGACCAGGTTCAACGGCCTCATCGAATTCCTGATCCTGGCCGGGCTGATGATCCCGCCTGCCGTCGTGCCCACCATCTGGCTGCTGCAGGGCATCGGCCTCTTCGGCAAGCTACATGGCCTGATCCTGATCGAAGTGGCCTATGGCCTGCCCTTTTCGATCATCCTCTACCGCGCCTTCATCGCCACCATTCCGCGCGAGCTCGATGAAGCCGCGATCATCGATGGCGCGCGGCCGCTCGACGTCTTCTTCCGGGTTATCCTGCCGCTGCTCTGGCCGGTCACGGTCACCAATATCGTGGTGCAATCGGTTGGCGTCTTCAACGACTTCACCAATCCGCTCTACTACCTGCCGGGCAATGCCAATGCGACGGTGCAGCTGACGCTCTATAATTTCCAGAGCCAGTTCAACACATCCTACAACCTGCTCTTCACCAATATTCTGCTGATCACCATCCCGCCGCTGCTGGTCTTCCTGTTCTTCAACCGGCATATCGTCGCGGGCATGACTGCTGGCGCCGTCAAAGGATAAACGAAATGGCTGGCCTAACCCTCAAATCGCTCCGCAAGAGCTATGGCGAAGTCGAAGTCATCAAGGGCGTCGATCTCAATGTCGAACACGGCGAATTCGTCGTCTTTGTCGGCCCTTCGGGCTGCGGCAAGTCCACCCTGCTGCGCATGATCGCCGGCCTTGAGGAGATCACCGGCGGCGATCTCTACATCGGCGACAAGCTCTGCAACGCCGTCGAACCGCGCGACCGCGGCATTGCCATGGTGTTCCAGTCCTATGCGCTTTACCCGCATATGACGGTCTACGACAATGTCGGCTTCGGCCTCAAACTGGCCAAGGCGCCCAAGGACGTGCGGGACAAGAAGGTCCGCGAGGCCGCCCGCATCCTGCAGATGGAACACCTGCTCGATCGCAAGCCCAGCCAGCTCTCGGGTGGCCAGCGTCAGCGCGTCGCCATCGGCCGCGCCATCGTGCGCCAGCCCGAAGTTTTCCTCTTCGATGAGCCGCTGAGCAATCTGGATGCCGCCCTGCGCGTCGATATGCGCATGGAACTCTCCAAGCTGCATCAGGACCTCGGCGCCACCATGATCTATGTCACCCACGACCAAGTCGAGGCCATGACCCTGGCCGACAAGATCGTCGTGCTCAATGCCGGCGTCGTGCAGCAGGTGGGCTCGCCTATCGAGCTCTATCAGCGGCCCGCCAATCTCTTCGTCGCGGGCTTTATCGGCTCGCCCAAGATGAATTTCGTCGACCTGACCGTCGAAGAAATCGGCACCGACACTGTGACCGTTTCCGGCAAGGATATCGGCCCCACCACTGTCCCGGCCGACCCCACTAGCCTCAAGCCGGGCGATACCGTCACCCTGGGCATCCGCCCGCATGACCTGCTCGAGCAATCCTCGGGCAATCTCGCCGGTGAAGTCAGCCTGGTCGAACGTCTCGGCAATGAAACCAATGTCAGCCTGCGCCTGCCTTCCGGCGCATCCTGGCTCGCCGTGCTCGACGGCGACCACGAATTGCGCATCGGCCAAAGCCTGCCGCTCACCTTCGCCCCCGAACGCGCCGTCATTTTCGACAAGACCGGCACGGCGCTTCATCCCCGCTAGTTGCTGCCTCCCCCCTCCTTGCGCCAGAAGGAGGGGGCTCGATCTCCGCTATCAGGCCGCGCTTTGATAACGCGCGGCCGGCTTGCCGTTCTGGAAGCCGGGCGCCATCGTGCGGCGCGCGCCTTCAAATGCCTCCCACAGGCCGGCCTCGCCCAGCGGGGGAATGGTCACCAACTCTTTGCGGTCAAATCCCACCAGCGCCGCATCCACCAATGCATCGACTTCCATGACATGAGGCAGCTGGTTGATGTCTATCCCCGCATGCTCCCAGATCGCCGTGCGGGTCGCCGCCGGCAGCACCGCCTGTACATAGACGCCCTTGGGCCCGGCCTCGGTGGCAAGCCCCTGCGAGAGCGTCAGGATATAGGATTTGGTGGCCCCATAGGCGCCCGGAAAATATTCCGGCATCAGCCCCACGACCGAACCGATATTGACGATGGCGCCCGTACCGCGCGCAACCATGCCGCCCAAGGCGGCCGAAGCGAGCAGGGTCGGCGCCTCTACATTGAGCTTGAGCAATGCGGTCAGGTCTTCCGGCTTGGCATCCTGGAATGAGCCGGCCAGCGAAGTGCCCGCATTGTTGATCAGAATGTCGATCGGCGTGCCTGTGCGCAGCCGCGCCGCCACCACCTCCAATTGCCCGCTATCGGTCAGATCCGCGGTGATGGTTTCGACCGTGACGCCATGAGCGGCGCTGAGCTCGGCGGCCAGCGCTTCCAGTTTTGCCGTGGCGCGGGCGACGATGACCAGATTATGGCCGCGTGCGGCCAGGCGCTGTGCATAGACGGCGCCGATACCCCCGGACGCGCCGGTTACGAGTGCTGTGGACATGATGTACCTATTGTAAAACGAGCGACATGCTCGCACATCTAGATGGCAACCATCATCTAGATTTCAAGATGATGGCTATCATCTAAAATGCCGAAAGGGTGAAATGTCATGGGCACAAGTCGCCGGCAGAAAGCCGAAAGCCGCCGCGCCATCGTCGATACGGCCGCGCGCCTGTTCCGCGAGCGCGGCATTGACGGGGTCAGCGTCGCCGAAATCATGGACGGGGCAGGGCTCACCCATGGTGGCTTCCCCCGGCACTTCGCCAACAAGCAGGAATTGGTGGGCGAGGCTCTTGCCACGGCGCTGAGCGCCCAGGGCGGCGAGGCCGGCCTTGCCGCCTTCGCCGATGCCTATCTCCGCCCCGAACATCGCGACAATCCCGGCGCCGGCTGCGTCTATGCCGCCCTCGGCCCCGAGGCATCCCGCGGCAGCGCCGAAACCCGGCACCTGCTGACCCAGACCATGGAGCGCCAGATCGCCAACTTCGCGCAAACCGCCCCCGGCGAAACCGAGCAGCAACGGCGCAACGCCGCTATCGGCGGCTGGTCCACCATGATCGGCGCCATGATCCTGGCCCGCCTCTCCGATTCCACCGATCTCTCGCAGGAAATCCTCAGCGCAGCCCGATCCTATCTGGATGTGGAAGCAGCTCCATCAGTCAAAAGCTGAGAGCTTGGAGCGGGTGAAAGTGTAGGGCGCGGGTCAAGCGAATGCCTCGGCCGCGCTTGGGATCGCTGTCATTGACTGGTCTCGAGACGCAGGCCCGCGGCGTCGAATAGGTGCGTGCCCCTGGCGTTGAAGCTCAAGCGCACAGCCTCGCCCCGTTGATGCCTGGCGTTCCCCGGAGCCTGCGCCAGCAAGGTCTGTCCATCGGGCAGCGCGACATAGATGAAGACCTCGCTTCCCAGATATTCGACGAGGGTGATCGTGCCCTCGACAGAAATATCTCCCGCTCCCCCGATGGCCAAATGCTCGGGCCGAACGCCCACCGTGACGTCCCCGGCGGCAACATGGATCGGCAGCCTGCCGAGCCCGGCAAGCTCCACAGCCTGCCCGGTCGATATCCCCTTGAGAATGTTCATTTTGGGCGAGCCGATAAAGCTGGCGACGAAGAGGTTCCGGGGCGTGTTGTAGAGTTCGTAGGGCGTGCCGACCTGTTCGAGATTGCCCTTGTTGAGCACGGCAATGCGCGTGGCCATGGTCATGGCCTCGGTCTGGTCGTGGGTCACATAGATCATGGTCGTGCCCAGCCGGTTGTAGAGGCCGGCCAGTTCGACGCGCATCTGCACCCGCAATTCGGCGTCGAGATTGGATAGCGGCTCGTCGAACAGGAAAAGTTGGGGTTCGCGCACGATGGCGCGGCCGATGGCGACACGCTGTTTCTGACCGCCGGAAAGCTGGCGCGGCTTACGCTCCATCAGCTCTTCGATCTGCAGGATGCGCGCTGCATCGGCAACGCGACGGGCGATTTCGTCGCGCGGCATGCGCAAATTGCCAAGGCCAAAGGCGAGATTCTTGCGCACGCTCATATGCGGATAAAGCGCATAGCTCTGAAACACCATCGAGAGATTGCGCTGGCTGGCCGGCAAGTCGTTGACGATGCGATCACCAATGGCAATCGTGCCGTCGGTGATCTCCTCCAGCCCCGCGATCATGCGCAGCAGGGTAGACTTGCCACAGCCCGACGGTCCGACAAGCACCAGGAACTCGCCCGACTGCACCTCCAGGTCGATGCCGTGGATGACCTCGAAGCCGGAATAGGCCTTGCGCACTTCGCTGAGAATGACTGACGCCATGGATGGTCCTTATTTGAGCCCGCTCATCGCAATGCCGCGGATGATCAGTCGCTGGAAGATGATGAAGAAGATGACGATGGGCAGGACCGACAGGATCGACATGGCAAACATCTGGCCATAGGCGGTGACGCTGTCCTGCGCGATGAAGCTGCGCAGCGCCAGTGGTACCGTGTAGTCGCGCATGTCGTTGAGGTAGACCAGCGGCCCCAGGAAATCCTCCCAGGTCCAGATGAAAGAGAAGATCGCCGCCGTGGCCATGGCCGGGATGGAGAGCGGCATGATGATCGCCCAATAGATCTTGAACGGCGAACAGCCGTCGATCATCGCCGCTTCATCCAGTTCGCGCGGCAATTGGCGGAAAAACTGGACCATCAGGAAGATGAAGAAGGCATCGCCGGCCAGGAAACGCGGCACGATCAGCGGCAGGTAGGTATTCACCCAGCCCAGATTGAGGAAGAGGATGTATTGGGGGATGAGCACGACGTGATAGGGGATCATCAGCGTCGTCATCATCAGCGCGAACCAGATGGTGCGGCCGTTGAATTCGAGGCGTGCGAAGGCATAGGCGGCAAACGAGCACGAGATCACGTTGCCGATGACGCTGAGCACCGTCACGACGGTGGAATTCCAGAAAAAGCGGGTGAAACTCACGGCCATGGCATTCCAGCCATTGCCGTAGTTTTCCCAGCGGAACGCGCTGGGCCAGAGGCCCAGATTGCCGAAGATCTGGTTGTCCGGCTTGAGTGAACTCGAAAGCATCCAGATCAGCGGATAGACCATCACCAGTGACGTGAGGATCAGGAAGAGATGCTTGAGCAGGCCGGCCCGCTTGGCGCGGCGCTGGCGTGCCTCGCGGTAGGTGCGGGCGATTTCGGCGGTGCTGGCCGTGTCGAGAGCGGCGTTCGTCATGGTCAGTTCCGCTCGTTCTCGTAATGGACCCAGTATTTGCTGGACCAGAAGGCGATGACGGTGAAGACGGCGATGATAAGCAGCAGCACCCAGGCCAGTGCCGAGGCATAGCCCATGCGGAAGAAGGAAAAGGCCTCGTTGTAGAGATAGACGGTGAAGAAGAGCAGCGAGTCCAGCGGCGCGCCCTTGCCGCCCGATATGACGAAAGCGCCCGAAAAGCTCTTGAAGGCCTCGATCATCTGCAACACCAGGTTGAAGAAGATCACCGGCGCCAGCAGGGGCAGGGTGATGGCAAAGAACTGGCGAACCTTGCCGGCCGCATCGATCTCGGCGGCCTCGTAGAGTTCCTGCGGAATGGCACGCAGCCCGGCCAGGAAGATCAGCATGGGCGAGCCGAACTGCCACATGGCAAGCACGATCAGCGTGGTCAGCGAATAGCGCGGATCGGACAGCCAATTGGGGCCCTCGACACCGACGACCCCGAGCAATGTATTGACCAGGCCGTCATTGTCGAACAGCTGCCGCCACAATACGGCAACGGCGATGGAACCGCCCAGGATCGAGGGCAGGTAGAACAGCGCCCGATACCAGCCGATGGCGCGAACGCCCTTGTCGAGGATCATGGCGACAGCCAGCGCGAAGATGAGCTTGGCCGGCACCGAAATCAGCACGAAGGTGAACGTGACCTGCAGCGCCTTCCAGAAGCGCCGGTCGTACTGGACCATGTATTCGTAGTTTTCGAGCCCGACCCATTGCGGCGCCCGAACCGCGTCATAGTCGGTGAATGAGAGATAGAACGAAGACAGGATCGGCCCGACCGACAGCGCGAAAAAGCCGATCAGCCAGGGCAGCAGGAAGGTGTAACCGGCGAGATTGCGACGGATGAACTTCTTCATCGGGCCTCGATCATCAGGCGTGGAAGTGACCCGCCGGGAATGCCCGGCGGGGTTGCTCGCATTATTGGGCGCGCCGCAGGATTGCCGAGGCCTCGTCGACGAATTGCTGGGCCGCATCCTCGATCGACATCTGGCCGAGCAGCACCGCCACCGAGCTGCGCGTCTCGAACGCTTCCTCGACTTCGCGGACACCGGCCGGCGCCGCGGGGGCAAGCGGGGCAACATGGGGCTGGATGGCATCGAAATAGGCCACCGACACCGCCTCGATCTCGCTCAGGTTCGGTTCGAGCGCCGCGCGCACATCCGATTGCTGCGGAATGCCGCGTTCGAGGCCGAGGACCGCAGTCATCTCCGGATCGTTGACGAAGGCGTTCATATAGGCGAGCGCCGCGTCGTCGTCGGTGGAATCGCGCGAGAGGCAGATGAACTGGCTGGGGGCGATCGACTGGCCCGGCTGGCCGCCGCTCAGATGCGGGCGCATGCCGGCGCCGAGCTTGTCCTCCATCAGCGCCTGCGTGCCGACGATCTGGTTGGAATAGGCGTAGGAAATGGCGCTTTTGCCGGTGACGACGCCCATTTTGTCGAGGTCGGCAATGCCCGCCACGGCGGCCGTATCTTCGGCGGACGGCGTGGCTCCGGCATCGCGCATATCGGCCCAGAGCTTCCAATAGTCGGCAACTATATCGGCGCCGAAGGCAAACTGGCCATCTTCGGTATACATGTTGAGAAAGCCGCGTTGGCCGCAATAGGTGGAGAGACCGGCCCAATCGGCGCTGAGGTCATCGGTGCCCTTGGGCCCACCCAGCTCGCTGATCTTGACGGCCACGGATTTGAGATCGTCATAGGTCCAGGTGATCGGATCGACATCGATCCCCGCCTTTTCCCAGATGCGCTTGTTGTAGAGCGTTGCCATGGCATTGGCGCCGATGGTCAGGCCATAGAATTTGCCATCGAAAGTGCCGGCAGCAATGCCGCTTTCGTCGATCTTGCTGAGATCGATCTTGCCTGCAGCGACGGCCTCATCCAGCGGCTTCAGCGTGCCCTTGTTGATATATTCGAGCATGTTGCCATAGCCGTTCTGGATCACGTCCGGCATGTTGCCGCCGGCGATCTGGGTTGTCAGCTTGGTGAAATAGTCATTGAAGCCAAGCGTTTCGCCCTCGACGACAATGCCTGGATTCTTGCCGTTGAACAGCTTGATCACGGCGAAGGTGCGCTTGTCGCGCTCCGGATTGCCCCACCAGAAATGACGGATGCGACGATCCTGCGCCCAGGCCGACCGACCGAGCGCGGAAAGCGCCGCGACCGACCCCGCGGCGCCCAGAAACGTTCTACGGTTGAGTTTGCTCATCTGTTCCTCCCTCGAGCATCTTCCGAAGCGCGCTCGTCCTCCCATGCGCGTTCCGGTGTCTGAAAAGTGATTTACGTACCTCTTTTACGTGCGCCGCGCCCGGCCCTGTGGCCGGTTAGGCATCGACCGCCATGGGCGGCATCACGATGTAAACTGTCATCCGGCGCTGGCCGGGATTCACGCGGCGCGCTGTGCCATGCATGATGGCGCCGACAAACAGATATCGTTCGAGCTCGGAACACGGGGCTGCCGCTGTCATGTCCATATTCTCCTCCCGCGATGCCCGTTGGCCACGGACTGGTGCGGTGCAAATAGAGGGAAGCATGGATCGTCCCACCAACCGCGACCGCACGGTTGAGATCATTCGCGGGCAACTCAGAAGGTCGATACGAGCAGCTGTTCGTAAGTCAATATCGGTCAAACAGCAGACGTACCGCGTAGCTCACGCTTCACCACATACCCTGGCTGGGCCCTAGGCCCATGACGTGTCTCCGGCCGTTCCTGAGAAGTTACCCCCGCTCAGATGAGCGCACGATTGCAACATCTTCCATACAAGTCAATGGGGATGGATCTTATGGCGTACGACGCGGACTCTTGCCGATAGCTCCGCTCTTCTGCGCCGCATTGGCGCGTGTTAATCCCTGCTGATCGTGGGTTCGGAAAGTCGCCGATGACCAAGCTCGGTAAATTGCCGCCGCTCAATGCACTTGTCGTGTTTGAAGCGGCCTCGCGGTTGGGCAGTTTTTCCCGGGCTGGGCAAGAACTCGGCCTGACCCAAAGCGCCGTCAGCCGGCAGATCGGCAAGCTTGAAGCCTTTATCGGCTCAAAGCTTTTTGCCCGCGCCGTACATGGCGTGCATCTTACGCCCATCGGGGAAGCCTATGCCGCCGATATTTCGCGCGTTCTGGGGGAGGTGGCGGCGGTCACGGAGGGCGTGCGGAACTGGTCGGGCCCGCGCCAGATCACCATTGCCTGCTCGCGCGGCATTGCGGACCAGTGGTTCATGCCGCGCCTGACGCGTATGCAGCAGGAAATCCCGGGGCTCGAATTGCGCCTCAAGGTGACCGATGACATCGTGCACCTGCGCCTCGATGAGTTCGATCTGGCGGTCTTTTACCGCAGCGAACGCCCTGCCGGTGTCAATCTGATCGTATTGGGTCGCGAGGAGATCGTGCCGGTCGCCGCGCCCGGCCTGCCGCCCTTGCTCGATGTGCCCGATCCGGTGATCATCGGCATCGAGGATACGATGCGCGAATGGCAGGACTGGCCGCATTGGTGGCGCAGCGCTGGCCTCACGCCGCCAGAGGGCCAGCGCCGCTGGCTATTGGGTGACTATGGCCTGTGTGTCGCCGCCGCCATGCAGGGCGGGGGTTATGTTCTGGGCTGGACCTGGCTGATCCGCGAGCAGCTCGAGGCGGGCACGCTGGTGCCTGTGCATAACCACACCATGCAGTCCGACGGACGTTTTTATCTGATGCGTCCGGCCGACCGGCATCAGCGCCGGATCGTGCGTGAGGTTACCGACTGGCTGATCGCGCACAATGTCAGCAATGACAGCTGATTAGACGCCTGTGGTTGGCGGCCAATGGTCGTTTGCGCGGGACTGAATCACGTCTGGAACGAGGATGCCTTGCGGCGCTGATGACGGCTATGGACATAGCCGACCACGGTGAAAACCAGCCAGGCAACCTGGGTCAGGAAGGACCCAAGGTTGAAATTCCACAGGAGCGAGTATATCAGGGCCACGCCCCCGAGGACGTTGAGTGCCACATAGCGGCCGTCATCGATTGTGAGCACGCGCATCTGAATCAATGCATAGCCTGCCAGATAGGCTACTGCGCCGATGAGACCTACGGCAGTCGCAAGCTCCATCTCAAAATGCTCCTAAACGCGCCAGGGGCGGCGCTGCATACCCTTTGTGAAACCGGGAAGGGCGCGCTGCTTTTGCGTCGCGCTGTTCTCCCAAACAGAACGCCATCTAGCCTCGTTACCAATCAAACCATGCACGCCGGATTCTGATAGGGGTATGATTTTAAATCATGCCGGGCGCCATCATTTGCCCACTAGTATTCCGGCCATGGGGACCGCCTCCGCTGCCCTTGCGGACGCGCGGCAAGCAAGACAAGCAAGGTAGGAATATGTCGCAGAACAAGTCGTCACTCGACCTGAGCCGCCGCCAGTTCATCGCTGGTGCAGCAGGGCTCGGTCTTACAACTCTCGCCAGCGGCCTTGTCGTGCCGTCCGCCTTCGCGCAGGAAGCGGCGCCCAAGCGCGGTGGTGTCCTCAAGATGGGCATCGGCGGCGGTTCCACCACCGACAATTTCGATATTCGCGTGCTCAATGACTGGGTGCCCGTCAACCAGGCCTATATGGTCTTCAATGGCCTGGTCGAAATCGACAAGGACAACCGCGTCCGCCCCGAGCTGTTTGAAAGCTGGGAGCCGTCGGCCGACGCCAAGGAATGGACTTTCACGATCCGCCAGGGCGTGACCTTCCACAACGGCAAGATCATGACAGCCGAGGACATTCTCTATTCGCTGAACCTGCATCGCGGCGCCGATACGACGTCGGCGGCCCGCTCGACGGCAGCCCAATTCGCCGATGTGGTCAAGGTATCCGATACCGAGATCAAGTTCGTGCTCGAAAGCGGCAATGCCGACCTGCCCTATATCCTGTCGGACTACCACTTCCTGGTCGTGCCGGAAGGCTTTACCGACTGGACCAAGCCGATCGGCACCGGCCCCTTCGTAATGGAAAGCTATGAGCCGGGCGTGCGCGCCCGCTTTACCCGCAATGAAAGCTATTGGAAGCCCGACACGGCCTGGGTCGACGCGGTGGAAGTCATCGTCATCAACGACATCGCCGCGCGCACCAATGCGATGATGAGCGGGCAGGTGCATGCCATCAACCAGCTCGACTTCAAAACCGTCGATCTGCTCAAGCGCAATCCCAACCTGACCGTGGTGCAATCCGCTGGCGGCCAGCACTTCACCTTCCTGATGGACTGCACCCAAGGCGTTTACGCCGACAACAATGTGCGCATGGCCATCAAATACGCCATCGATCGCGAACAGCTGCTGGCGACCGCCCTGCGCGGCTATGGTCAGCTGGGCAATGACCATCCGATCCCGGTCACCGACCCGTTCTATGCGTTCGATCTGCCGCAGCGCGCTTACGATCCGGAAAAGTCGCGGTTCTATCTCAAGCAGGCCGGCATGGATAAGCTCGACATCGAGCTGTCGGCATCGGATGCGGCCTTCGCGGGCGCCGTGGATGCGGCCGCCATTTTCCAGGGCAATGCCGCCGCTTCGGGGATTAACCTCGCCATCAAGCGCGAACCGGCTGACGGCTATTGGTCCAATGTGTGGATGAAGGCGCCATTCTCGATGGGCTATTGGGGCGGGCGCCCCACGGCCGATCAGATGCTGACCATTGCCTATTCGTCCACCTCCTCGCAAAACGACACCCATTGGAAGAATGAGACATTCGACGCCAAGCTGACCGAGGCCCGTGCCCTGCTCGACCCGAGCAAGCGCAAGGAAATCTATGCCGAGTTGCAGCAATTGGTGTCCGACGACGGCGGCGCGCTGATCCCGATGTTCGGCGATTATCTGGACGCTGTCTCCAGCAAGCTCAAGGGCGTAACCTCCCACCCCATGTTCAACCTGATGGGCGCGCGCCTCGCTGAAAAGGTCTGGCTCGAAGCATAATGATTGAACTCATCCTTAAGCGTGTCGCGCTGGGGATCCTGACGCTCCTGCTGGTGTCCGCGTTGATTTTCGCGGGCACTCAGCTCCTGCCGGGCGACGTCGCCTCGGCAATTCTCGGACAGAATGCAACGCCGCAATCGCTGGCTGCTCTCCGACAGGATCTCGGCCTCGATCTTCCCGCCTGGCAGCGTTACCTCGCCTGGCTCCATGGTTTCGTGACCGGCGATCTCGGCATGTCGCTCGCCAATCGCCAGCCTGTCGCCGATCTCCTCTGGCCGCGTTTCGGCAATACCATGGCGCTTGCCGCCTATGCCGCAATCGTCTCCGTGCCCATTGCCGTGCTGCTTGGTCTCGCCGCCGCGGTGCGCCGTGGCGGCCTGTTCGATCGCGGCATCAATATCGTGGCGCTGGCCTTCGTGTCGCTGCCCGAATACTTTTTGGGCCTGCTGCTCATTCTCTTCCTCTCGGTGCAATTCAACCTGCTGCCCAGCCTTGCCGATACCTATTCGGGCATGAGCTTTGGTGACTGGCTGCGCGCCACCACCCTGCCGGCGCTGACCCTGGTGCTCGTCACCGTGGCGCAAATGATGCGCATGACGCGCACGGCGGTGCTCTCGGTCATGGACCAGGCCTATGTGGAAACGGCCTTCCTCAAGGGCCTCCGCACCAAGCGCGTGGTGCTGCGCCATGCGCTGCCCAATGCGGCCGCTCCAATCGTCAATGTGGTGGCGTTCAACATCGCCTATCTCATTACCGGCGTTGTCCTTGTCGAAGCCATCTTCAACTATAACGGGCTCGGGCGCTTCATGGTCGACGCGGTCGCCAAGCGCGACCTGCCGCTGGTGCAGGCTGCCGCCATGGTCTTCGGGGCGGCCTATGTCATCCTCAATTCCATTGCCGACATTGCCGCCATCGCCCTCAATCCCCGTCTGAGGCACCCGCGATGAAAGCCAAGCTCAGGGCAATTCCCATTTCCGCCTGGCTGGGCCTCACCATCGTGGCGCTCAACCTCCTGGTCTTCATTCTTGGGCCAATGCTGGCGCCCTATGGCATGAACGAGATCGTCGGCGCGCCCTTCGATCCGCCCTCGGCCCAGTTCTGGTTCGGTCTCGACCAAAATGGCCGCGACATGTTTTCGCGCCTGCTGGCCGGTGCGCAGATGTCGATCGGCGTGTCTCTGGCGGCGTCGCTGATTTCCTTCTCCATCGGCATTCCGCTGGGGTTCGTCGCGGCGCTGTTTGGCGGCTGGGTCGATACCGTGCTCTCGCGCATCGTCGACACCGTCATGTGCATTCCGGTGCTGATCTCGGCGCTGGTGGTGCTGCAGGCGCTTGGCTCTTCGGTGCCGGTGCTGATCTTCACCATTGCCCTCCTCGACAGCACCCGCGTGTTCCGTCTCGCCCGGGTCGTCGCGCAGGGCATTTCCGTGCTGGAATATGCCGAAACCGCGCGGCTGCGTGGCGAAAGCATGGGCTGGCTGATCACCCGCGAAATCCTGCCCAATGCGCTGCCGCCGCTGATCGCCGAATTCGGCATGCGCTTCTGCTTCACCTTCCTCTTCGTCGCCGGCCTCTCCTTCCTGGGCCTCGGCATCCAGCCGCCCTTCGCGGATTGGGGTGGCATGGTGAAGGACAATCAGCAGGCCATTTTGTACGGCCTCTATGCGCCGCTCTTCCCGGCTGCCGCCATTGCACTGCTGACCATCGGCATCAATCTCGTGGTCGACTGGCTGCTCAATTCCGGCGCCGCAGTGCAGGGAGCCGATCGATGAGCAATGTGCTTGAAATTCGCGACCTCAAGGTCGCGGCGCCCAATGGCAATCTGCTGGTCGACGGCATCGACCTTGATCTCGCGCCCGGCGAGGTCTTGGGGCTGATCGGCGAATCCGGCGCCGGCAAGTCCACCATCGGGCTTGCCGCCATGGGCTATGGCCGTGGTGGTTGCCGTATCGTCGGCGGCACCATCACCATCGGCGATACTTCGCTGATGCAAGGCTCCCGCGCCACCCGCGAAAACATGCGCGGCGCCCGCATTGCCTATGTGGCGCAATCGGCCGCAGCGGCCTTCAATCCGGCCATCCGCATTGGCGAGCAGATCGTCGAAGGCGCGCTCTATCACGGCAAGATGACCCGGCCGGAAGCCGAGGCCTGGAAGCTGGAACTGCTCAAAACCCTGCAATTGCCCAACCCCGAAACCTTCGGCGATCGCTATCCGCACCAGGTTTCCGGCGGCCAATTGCAGCGCGCCATGGTCGCCATGGCCATGTCCTGCCGCCCCGATATCATCGTGCTCGACGAGCCGACAACGGCGCTCGATGTGACGACGCAGATCGAGGTGCTGGCGCTGCTGCGCAGCCTCATCCAGCGCTACAAGACCTCCGCCCTCTACATCACCCATGACCTTGCGGTGGTGGCTCAGATTGCCAACCGCATCATGGTGCTGCGCCACGGCAGAAAAGTGGAAGAGGGAACTGCCGAACAGGTGCTCGAAGCGCCGCGCGAGGACTATACGCGCATGCTCGTGGCCGAGCGGCAGGGTAACCTCTCGGGTGCGGTCGAGACGCACAAAGTCGGCGACGTGCTGCTCGATGTCAGCGCGGTCCACGCCTATTACGGCAAGACACCCGTGCTCGACGACATCTCGTGCAACCTCCACCGGGGCGAGACGCTGGCCGTGGTCGGTGAGTCCGGTTCGGGCAAGTCGACCCTGGCCCGCGCCATCGCGGGTCTATTGCCGACATCGGCAGGCATGGTGAGTTTTGATGGCCGCCGCCTCGAACGCTCCTACCGGCAGCGCAGCCGCGAGGAATTGCGGCGCATCCAGCTCGTCTACCAATTGCCTGACGTGGCCCTCAATCCGCGCCAGACGGTTGGCGAAATCATCGGACGGCCGATGAAATTCTATTTCGGCATGCACGACGTGCCCAAGCAGAAGGAAGTGGGGCGCCTCCTCGATCTGATCGGCCTGCCGCAGGACTTCGCCAGCCGTCTCCCCGGTGCCCTGTCGGGCGGCCAGAAGCAGCGCGTCTGCATCGCCCGCGCGCTTGCAGCAAAGCCCGATCTCATCATCTGCGACGAGGTCACCTCGGCGCTCGATCCGCTGGTGGCCGAGGATATCCTCAAACTGCTGAAAAGCCTCCAGCAGGAACTGGGACTTTCCTACCTCTTCATCACCCATGATCTGGGCGTCGTCCGGCGCCTGGCCGACCGCACGCTTGTCATGCAGCGCGGCAGAATAGTCGAGCAGGGGCCAACCGCCGAAATCTTCCAGCCGCCCTTCCACCCCTATACCGAAGAGCTGGTGACCTCGGTGCCCGAGCTGCGCCGCGACTGGCTCGATACCGTGCTGGCCAAGCGCCAGCAGACGACCGCCTAGAACCTGGACTATTTCCATGACCATCCGCATCACCGAGCATATCTGGATTCCCATGAGCGACGGCACGCGCCTTGGCGCGCGGCTGTTCCTGCCCGAGGATGATGCAAAAGTCCCAGCCGTGCTCGAATATATCCCCTATCGCAAGCGCGACGGGACGCGCGGCCGCGACGAACCCATGCACGGCTTCTTCGCGCAGAATGGCTATGCCGCCATCCGTGTCGACATGCGCGGCACCGGCGAAAGCGACGGCCACATGGCCGATGAATACGTAAAGCAGGAGCAAGACGACGCCCTCGAAGTCATCGCCTGGATAGCCGCTCAGCCCTGGTGCGACGGTAATGTCGGCATGATGGGCAAGAGCTGGGGCGGCTTCAATGGCCTCCAGGTCGCAGCCCGCCGCCCGCCAGCGCTGAAAGCCATCATCACCGCCTATTCGACCGACAATCGTTACACCGACGACATCCACTACATGGGTGGCCTGCTGCTCAACGATAATCTCTGGTGGGGCACGATCATGCTGGCCTATCAGAGCCGGCCGCTCGACCCCGAGATCGTCGGCGACGGCTGGCGCGAGGCCTGGCTGAAGCGCGTCGAAAACCTGCCGTTCTTCCCTGCGCTCTGGCTCGAACACCAGCGCTATGACGACTATTGGAAGCACGGTTCGGTCTGCGAAGATTTCTCGGATATCGAAGTCCCCGTGCTCGCCATTGGCGGCTGGGCCGACAGCTATACCAATGCGGTGCCGCGCCTGCTCGAAGGGCTCAAGGTGCCGCGCAAGGCCATCATTGGCCCCTGGGGCCATATCTATCCGCAGGACGGTGTTCCCGGCCCGGCCATCGGCTTCCTCCAGGAAGCCGTGCGCTGGTGGGACCATTGGCTCAAGGGCCGGGATACCGGCGTCATGAACGAGCCGGATCTGCGCGCCTATATCAATGACAGCGTCGCCCCCACCGGCACCCGCACCGATGCGCCCGGCCGCTGGGTCGGGGAGGCGAACTGGCCTTCCCCATCTATTGCCGCGAAACTGTTCCAGCTCGGCAGCGACCATGGCCTTCATGCCGGCAGCGCCCCTGCCGGCCTGCTCGCCATCTTGTCAACCCAGAGCCACGGCAAGGCCGGCGGCGAATGGATGGGCACCGGCTGCGTCGGCGAACACCCGACCGACCAGCGTCTCGACGATGGCGGCGCCCTGGTTTTCGACACGCCCCTGTTGACCGAGAGCTTCGACATCCTCGGCGCGCCGGTGCTGAAACTCCGCGTCGCTTCCGACAAGCCGGCGGCCCAGGTCTCGGTCCGCCTTTCCGACGTGCGGCCCGATGGCACGGTCACTCGCGTCAGCTATCAGGTCCTCAACCTGACCCATCGTGACAGCCATGAGCAGCCCGAAGCGCTCGTCCCCGGCCAGTTCTACGACGTCACGATCAAGCTCAATGACTGCGGCCACCGCTTCGCCACCGGCCACGCCATCCGCGTCGCCATTGGCACGTCCTATTGGCCCATGGTCTGGCCCTCGCCAGAACCCGCCACGCTCACCATCGACACCGCCGGCAGCACATTGTCGCTCCCCGTTCGCACTGCCGACAGCGCCGACGTCAGCTTCCCGCCATCAGCCCATGGTCCGGCAACACCGATCACCCAGCTTGACCCCGGCACCGTCCGCCGCTGGTCGAGCCAGGACCACGTCACCGGCACCACCACCTATGTCACCGAAGGCATCGGCGGCCTCTTCGGCGAAGGCATCCTGCGCTTCGACGATATCGCCACCGAGCTCAGCCACAGCCTCAAGCGCGAGCTGACCATCGCCGACAACGACCCGACCTCGGCGCAATATGTGCTGATGCAG
The DNA here is from genome assembly GCA_035565135.1 of Devosia sp. Classification (GTDB taxonomy): domain Bacteria; phylum Pseudomonadota; class Alphaproteobacteria; order Rhizobiales; family Devosiaceae; genus Devosia. Next base: position 61,738 of record DATMSY010000197.1, on the reverse strand, counting down.
AGCTACGAAATGGGCCGCGACGGCTGGCGCATCCGCATCGACAGCGTCACCCGAATGCACTCGGACAAAGAGCTCTTCCACCTGACGGGAAGTCTAAAGGTCAGCGAAAACGGCCAACCCCTCGCCGAACGGCAATGGGATCAGGATATAGCCCGCGACCTGATGTGAACGGCGAACTGCCGCTGGCACAGCGGGTGCGCCAGGCGCAACCCGTGATGGCTCGGATAAGCTGCCTACGCCACTTCGACACACATCGACAGACCCATACCGACATTGACTGCGCAGGCCTGGGCGGAGCAAAGGTCTCGTTGGCTTCGATGAGGTCGAGGTCATCGATGGTCCAGGCGGCTTGGCGAGGGCCTTTCGCTGGCTCGCAAGGGCATAGGCATCCTGATCGTTGCGCGAAATGCCGAACTGGCGGCGCCGTTCTCGGCCGCCAAAAGCATCGGTCAGGCCCTCGTTGAGCAATCGCGGCCGGAGGTGAACCAACGGCGATGCTGTACTTTGCGATCATTGGCAACCACCGGACGTTACCGAACATGCAGCCGATCAACGCTGAATACGCGGTTCATGACCACCAGAGCGACTAGCGTCACCAGCATCATGCTGGCCGATACGGCATAGACGGTGGGCTCGAGCACGAAAGTCGCCTCGGCGTAGATGCGGACCGGCAGTGTCGTGGTTCGGGCGTTGGTGAGGAAACTGGTGACGGTGACTTCGCCAAAGCTCATCAGGAACGCCATGATGCTAGATGCGACCAGACCCGGCATCAATCCTGGCACCACAATGATCACAAAGCGCCGCCACGTGTCCGCACCCAGACTTTGCGCCGCTTCTTCCTGCGCCCGATCGAGTTGTTGCACCGAAGCCGCCAGAAGGCTAATGCTGAAGGGGATGACCAGCACGACATGCAGCGCCATCAAGCCGATAAAAGTGGGTACGGTGTAGAACAATTGCAGCAGCCGCAGCATGCCGATGCCGATGGCGACGCCGGGCAGCGACAGAGGCAGGGTCCAGAACATGGATAGCGCCGAGATGCCGGGGAAACGGAAGCGGGTCAGTGCGAAGGCGGCCGGTAGCGAGATGGCGAGGGCAAAGGCAGTCGCCGCGAGAGCCAATTGCACCGAAACCAGAAAGCTATCGGTGTAGCCGCCCTGGGTGAACACCAGTTCGTACCAGCGCAGGGTAAAGCCCTTCCAGGCGGCCGAGGTGCCCTGGGGCACATTGTTGACGCTCTGGATGCAGACCAGGATCAGCGGGAGGATCAGCAGGCCCAGCGCGCAGGCTACCAGTAGCCGGGACAGGATGGGCGCGACCAGATCGAGCAGGCGCATGGCCCAGACCGGCAGGGTCAGCGTCGGCCCGCGTGGCTTGAGCGATTGCCAGGGCATCAGCTTGGCAAAGCCCCAGCCCACCAGGGCGGCGAAGGCGAGGCTGGCAAAGGTCATCAGCAGCGCTAGGGCCGAAGCGGTGGGCGAATTGAGATTGGAAATGGCTTCCTGCCACACCAGCATGCCGGTGGTCCAAACGCGGCCGCCGCCCAGCAATTTGGCCGAGACATAGGCCGTGGTGGCCATGAGGAACACCACGATGATGCCGGCGCGCAGGCCGGGAAAGGCCAGGGGAAAGCGCACGGTCCAGAAGGCCATGGTGGGTGAGGCGCCCAGGCTGGTCGCGGCTTCATAGACGCGGGGGGAGGTGCCTTGCAGCACGTCGTATAAGGCCAGCACGATGAAGGGCATAAACACTTGCGCCAGCGCTATGGCCACCGCGACGTGGTTGTAGAGCATGCCATTGAAGGGGCCGATGCCGACGAGGCCCAGCACGCCATTGATCAGCCCATCGGGCGCCAGCAACAGCACGACGCCAAGCGAGCGCACGACGACATTGGTCAAAAGCGGAATGAGAATGACCATGAAGGCCAGCGCCCGCCATTTGGAGGGCACCCGGACCAGCCAGAGCGCCAGCGGAAACCCCAAAATGGCCGAGAGCAGGGTGACGCCCGCTCCCAGCAACAGGGTTTCCACCAGCACGCGGGCATAGAAGCCGTCGCCCAGCACCAATTGGAACTGGGCAAGGTTAGGTGGAAGGAAGAGGGGTGCGAACGGGTCGGCATATTCATGCAGCGAGAGCAGCACCACCACCGCCAAAGGGGCGGCAAAGGCCAGCAGCAGCCACAAGGTGACCGGGGTTGCGAGGATCTGTCCCTTCCAGCGTGCGAGCATTAGCCGGCGATCTCGCGGTTGAAACGGCTGGACCAGGCGGTTTGCTGCTGGGCGACATATTCCCAATCGAAAGCCGGCATGCGGCCGATCTGCTCGGGGGTTAGCAGCTTGTCCTTGAAGGCGTCGGGAATGGCGACATTCTTGACCGTGGGCGAGTAATAGGCCTCGCGCATATAGGCCTGCATGCAGGCTTCGCTCAGATGGAGGTTAATCCACTCTTCGGCCAGCACCTGATTGCGGGCGCCTTCGGTGATGCAGGCCACATTCATGGCCGGGCAGAGGCCTTCGGTGGGGTCGGCGATGACGATGTCGGAATTGACCGTGTCCGACTGCTTGCGCGAGAGCGAGCCGAATTCGATGGTGAGATCGGCAATGTCCTGATCGAACATCTGGAAGGCCTGATCGGCGCTGGTCTGGAGCGCGGCGAAGGGCTTGAGCTCCTGGATTTTCTGGAAGGCGATATCGAGGTTTTTCTCGTCGCCGCCCCAGGCCAGCGAGGTCATCAACAGGCCCGCCGTGCCTTCGGCGCCCGGATAGGTCGGCCAGGCGATGCGGCCCTTCCATTCGTCCTTCCAGATATCCTTCCACGAGGTGATCGGGGCGGAGGCCTTGGAGCCCTTATAGGCAATGGTGACCGGATTTAGCGCCACGCCATAGCCGCCCAGCTTGGCCATGTCATAGAGGTTTTCAAATTGCGGCACCGCGTCGGTGGGGGCCTGGGTCACGCCATCGGCCACGGCCTGGCGGCTTTCGAAAATGTTGAGATAGAGCACGTCGAAGCTGGGGCGGCCGCGCTCGGCATAGGCACGGGCCCGGCGCTCGCCGGTGCCGCCCAGCACATAGCTGACGGTGCAGCCATATTTTTCCACCAGCGGCTTTTCGACATATTCGCGCACGATGCGTTCCTGCACACCGCCCCAGATGCCCACGACGAGCTCGTCGCCGGGGGCGGGCTGGGCCATGGCGGGCCTCACGAAATGGAAGGGTGCCAGCACGCCGGCGCCCAGCACCAGCTTGCCGAATGTACGGCGGTTCATGCTCATAATGGTCTCCTTGGCTCAGATGAAGGTTACGCTGCCCGGCAGCGCATGAATCCGGCATTGGCTGCCAACAGGCGGCACCGGCGTGTCGGAAGGGGTGATGACGCGGATGCGTCCGGCGGGGGTGTCCACATCGGTCTCGATGGCGTCGCCCAGAAAGGCCGACGCCGAGACGCGGCCATCGGCCAAGGCCGGGCCGGCGCTCTCCTCGAAGCGCAGCCGGGAGGCGCGCAGCACGGCCTTGGTGGCGCCATCGGGGGCGCCCGAGCAGGTCAGGCCTTGGCCACGGAAAATGCCGTTCATAACCTGGCCGCTGACCACGGCCCGCTCGCCCAGAAAGGCGGCGGTGAATTCATGGCGCGGGGCGTCGCAGACCTCGCGCGGCGTGCCCACTTCGACAATGCTGCCCGCACTCATCACCACGACGCGGTCGGCCATGGCGAGGGCTTCGGACTGATCGTGGGTGACAAAGACCGTGGTGATGGAGAGCCGCTGCTGCAGCGCGCGGATTTCGAGTCGCATTTCGGCGCGCAGATGGGCATCGAGATTGGAGAGGGGCTCATCGAGCAGCAAAACCGATGGCTCGATCACCAGTGCCCGCGCCAGGGCGACGCGCTGTTGCTGGCCGCCCGAAAGCTGACTGGGATAGCGGTCAGCAAGCTTTTCGAGACCCACCAGCGCCAAAGCCGCGGCTGCCTTTTCCTGCCGCAAGGGGCGCGAGACGCTGCGCATGCGCAGGCCGAAGGCGACGTTTTCGAGCACATTGAGATGGGGGAAGAGTGCATAGGACTGGAACACCATGCCGATATTGCGCCGATGTGCGGGCAGGTTGGTGGCGTCCACATCGCCGATGAAGACGCGGCCGCTGGTGGGGGGCACGAAGCCGGCAATCATGCGCAGGGTCGTGCTTTTGCCGCAGCCGGAGGGGCCGAGCAGCGCCACCAGCTCGCCCTGCGCGATTTCGAGCGTGATGTCCTTGGCCGCGACCGTGCCGTTATAGGTCGCCATGAGATTGTCGAGCACGAGGAACGGCTTGGGCATGAAGGCAAGTCTCCGAAAGCTCTGCTGTCTAGCCGCTAAAGGCGGTGTCTGGCGTCAGCCGCGCGAGGGGGAAGGCGAGCACTTCGCTGGTCACCTGCACCAGCGCCTGGGCCGCCCGTTCCACGGCGATTGCGCCGCGCTTGGCATCCGAAACAGCCGCATTGCCGCTGACGCCGGATGGGTGCAGGTCTTGGGATTGCCAGCCGAAACCCACCGCGCCATCGGGCCGCAGATAGGTGAATTGCTGTTCCATCTGGACGGAGAGCGGCACGAAATCTTCGGCGTGCTGCATTGCCACTAGCTCGGGATGCAGATGCAGCATGACGCTGGTTTCGACCTCCCCGCCGTGAATGCCATGCAGCCGCTCGCGGTCGGAAAACAGGTCACCCTGTTCGGTGATGTTGAACCAGGATGTCGCCACGGCGAACATGCCCAGCTTCACCCGCAATTCGCGGCAGACGATCTCCATCACCTGCGGTTGCCCGCCATGGGAATTGAAGAAAATGATCTTGCGGACGCCGGCGCGATGCACGGATTTCCCGATCTCGTACCAGGCCCGCGCCAGCGTCTCGTAGGACAGGCTGAGCGTGCCGGGATAGGCGTGATGCTCATTGGATTTGCCCACCGGCAGCATGGGCAGCACCAGCGCCGGCATGTCGGCGGGCATCAGTTCGACGGCCCGCTCGACAATGCCGGCATTGATCGCCGCATCGACCCGAACTGGCAAATGTGGGCCATGCTGCTCGACAGCGGCGACGGGCTGGATGGCGACGACACCGGACATGTCGAGCCGGGCAAAATCGCGCGTGGTCAGGTCCCACCACCAATGCGAGGGCAAACTCATCATGCAGCCTAAATGTGCGCTTTCGGGAGGTTGTGTCGCCGAAAAGTCATGAAGTGACAAAACAAAACATATACAAACGAAACTCCGCGTCAAAGGCTTTTGTAGGTTTTATTGGCAAATGAATTTGCTGCCTAGTATATGGGCAAAAAGCCCCGGCACTGAGGCCGGGGTTGGGGCGATCCGGTCTGTCTGTGGCCTCAGGGCAAAGGAAAACGCCTGGTTTCTGCGAGCAGAGCCAAAAGTGAAGCCTCTTGGTGGTCGGCGATGCGCTTGCCCTTTTCGGCCGAGCCGGCGGTGGCATTGCCGATAGCCCCGCTCGGATTGACGTCGCTGGCGGTCCACGAATAGGCGTGCACGCCCGTGGCCGCAGATAGGCATATTCGGCCTTGTCGCGAGCAGCGATGGAGATGAAATTGTCGGCCTTGCTCATATCGACAAGGTCCGGACGGAAATGTAGCACCAGCGAAGTCTCGACCTCTCCGCCATGGATGCCGTGACGGCGTTCAACCTCTCCGATTAGCCCGTCAGGATAGCCGAACCGGGTCCAACTGGTCTTGACCGCCAGCATATTGGCCCGCACGCGTAATTCGCGGGCGACGATGCCCATGATCTCCTCATTGCCGCCATGGGAATTGACCATGACCAGCTTGCGCACCCCGGCGCGGGCGACCGAAAGGCCCAGCGCCACCCAGCTATCGATCAGTGTGGTCACTTCATGGGTCAGCGTGCCCTTGGCCCAGAGATGTTCATTGGATTTGCCGGTCGCCTGTACTGGCAGGAAGCGGATATCAAGACCGGCCGGGGCGGCCGCAGCTACCGCCAGGCAATGGCCTGTATTGATGATTGTATCGGTGCCCACCGGCAGATGCGGGCCATGTTGCTCGATCGCTGCGATGGGCAATATTGCGATAGATGGCGTCGAATTCGGGCGCGGAAAAATCGCCCCACCAGATCTTTCGGGAGGTTTTCCTCAATATTGGGACGAAAAGGCATGCGGGAACACGGCCCGGCCGGCCCTGCGGCCAGCCGGAGGCATGTGACTTAGCCATGTGTGAAGAGTGATTAGGCGGCGCTTGGCAGGGTGCGCAGCTTGTCCATGAAGCGGGAGACGCGAGCGGCGTCGACCGCCTTCCAGGTGTCGCCATCCACCTTGAAATGGGTGCCGATCACGCAGCCATCGGCGATGGACATGATCTCGGTGACATTGTCGATATTAACGCCCGTATTGGCAAAAAGTGGGGTATCGGGCATGGCGTCGCGCACGCTGCGCAGGTTGGAGGTTTCGGCCGGCTGGCCGGTAATTGGCCCCGAAACCAGCAACACATCGGCCAGCGAAGAGAATACCGCGCTCTTGGCCCGCAGCTCGATTGGCCGCCGGTCCAGCGAGTCGGCAAATTCGGCATTAATGTTGAACATCAGCTTGAGGTCATTACGACCCAATTGGCGCCGCAGGCGCAGCGATTTGGCGGCGTTCGGCTCCCATAGGCCCATATCGGAGGCAAAGAGGCCGGTGAAGATTTCGCGGGCAAATGTTGCCCCGGTGGCCGCCGCAATGGCCACGGTGGCATAGGGGTCCCACAAGAAGTTGACGCCGAAGGGCGCGGTTAGGGCGGGTTTGACCGCCTGAACCACCGCGGTCATTGCCGCGATAGCTTCGATCGAGCCGGTAAGCTCATAGGGGCGGTCATTCTCATTGCCGAACATGATGGCATCGACGCCGCCGGCCTGCAGCTTCTCGATATCGGCAATGACGCCCTCGATCAGTTTGTCGATTCCGCCATCCGCGTCGTAAAGCGGGCTGCCGGGCAGGGCGCCGATATGGGCCATGGCGATAACGGTCTTTTGGCGACGATCAAACAAACTCATATCCTGTCTATCTCCGGATAGTTTCGATTGCAGGGATCGGGCCGCAGGACCGTGGGGTCTCACGACGCGACAATCACTTGTGTATTGGTATTGGCCAGCGCTTCGGCGATCTCGGGCGGCGGGGCTGCGTCGGTGACTAGGATGTGCACTTTGTCCAGCGGCACAACGCGCGACAGCGCCCGGCGGCCGAATTTGGATGAATCGCACAGCACCACGACGCTGCCCGCATTGGCGACAAAGGCGCGTTTCACCTCGGTGTCCTCGGGCGAATAATCGTAGAGCCCATTGGCGTCCAGCCCAGACACGCCGATGAAGACGCGGTCGAGGAAATGGCTCTTGAGGTTTTCGAGTGCCTGGGGGCCAATGACCGAAAATTCAGGCACACGGATTTGGCCGCCCAGGATGTAGACCGCCCCATTGCCATTGGCCATTTGCATGCCGACGCGCAGATTGTTGGTGAAGACGCGCAGATCACGACGCGGCGCCAGTTCAGTCGCCAGCGCCAGGATGGATGTGCCTACGTCCAACCCCAACGATTCGTTGGGTCCGACCAACTTAGCGGCGGCCGCGGCGATCGAGGATTTCTGCTGCGTCTGGCGACGCATACGCTGGTCGAATGCCGGCTCATCTTCATCGAAGCTGGTTGACGAATTTGGGCCTGGGGCCACGGCCCCGCCATGCGTTCGCGCCAGCACGCCGCGTTTGTCGAGCAGGTCCAGGTCGCGGCGCACCGTCATGCCCGATACGCCCAGTTCCTCGGACAGCCCGGCAATCGAGACGAAGCCATTGCGCTCGAACGAGGCCATGATGCGGGCCTGTCGCAGGGCCGCCGGTATGCGTTCGGAGCGATTGGAATTGTCCTCCGGGCGCTGGCCGTCTGCTGGTTCCGATGTGTCTCTTGTCATTCCTCTATCCCGCTATGCCTGTTCAGGCGGTTTCCCATTCGCATGTTTGGCGTAGCACAGAGAATTGCGTTATTGAAGGTTGTTTTTTGTTATATAGTGTTAGAAAATGCGACTGCGTTCGCAATGGTGCGGATGGGCAGCGCAGGCAATAGTGAGATTCATGTCGGAATTTGCAGGAAAGTCCGTCATCGTGACGGGTGGCGCATCGGGTATCGGGGCCGCCATCGTGCGGACCTTTCACGCGGCAGGCGCCAAGGTGAGCATATTGGATCTCGATGCCGGCCGTGCTGCGGCGCTGGCGCAGGACTTGGGCGACAATGCCTTTTCCGGCGCTGTCGACGTGCGCATCCGGGACTCCGTGCAGGCCGCCTTTGATGGTGTGCTGGCCCAGGCCGGCGGGGTGGACATTGTCTGCGCCAATGCGGGTGTGTCGAGCATGCAGCGCTCGGTTGATCTCACCGACGCCGATTGGGATTTCAACATGGATGTCAACGCCAAGGGCATCTTCCTGACCAACCAGATTGCCTGCCGCTATTTCCTGGCCGAGGGGAAAGCGGGCATTATCGTCAATACCGCTTCGCTGGCCGGCAAGGTCGGCGCGCCACTACTGGCGCATTATTCGGCCAGCAAATTTGCCGTGGTGGGCTGGACGCAGGCCCTGGCGCGCGAACTGGCACCGCAGAATATACGCATCAACGCGGTCTGCCCCGGCTTTGTGCGTACCGGCATGCAGGAACGTGAAATCGTCTGGGAAGGCGAATTGCGCGGCATGACGCCCGAAGCGGTGCGCGCGGACTATGTCACCCAGACCCCGATGGGCCGGATCGAAGAGCCCGAAGATGTCGCCGTGGTGGTCCGCTTCCTCGCCTCGGATGGCGCCCGGTTCATGACCGGGCAGGGCATCAATGTCACCGGTGGCGTGCGGATGGACTGATCGCCTTGCGGCAAGGGAGAGGGTGATGGCGATGATTGCGACGATCGAGAACGAGGCGGGCATAGTCTGGCACCCGAGGGCCAGCACGCAGGTGCGCCGGCTAATCGCCGATATCGGCCAGCGTAGTGGCGAATTCCCAGATGCCCTCGCCAACCACCTGCCTATGGTGCTGGAGGCGATGGCGCGGCTCGGCGCCAGCCCGGATCGGCTGGCCGACTATGCCGAGCATTATATCGCGGCTCACGCCGTGCCGTTTCCGCCGCCGGCAATCGCGCCGGTGAACGAGACAAACTGGCGTAGTTTTCTCGGCCATCGTGAGCGCGAAACCGATTTGCGCGACTTTTTCACCCAGCGCGTGAGCGAGCTGGGCGGCAGCGAAACTATCGCCCGTTACATGCCCGAACTTGCCGCTGGCGTCGCCGCCAGCGCCACCCATGGGCTGATGCGTCTGGCCTATGCCGTGCTGCGTCGCGACGAGGCTGAAATTGGCATCGCCCTGGGCTATTGGGCTGCCACTTATCTGGCTTTTCCTGCTGTTCCCAAACGCGTGCCCGACATCACCGAACCGGCCGAACTGGTGCTGGGCATGGTGGGCGAGCCGAGCTTTGTCAATGTTACGGTCACCTCCACGCTGTTGTGGAAATGGATCGAGGCCATGGGCGAGATTCCGGCCTTCCAGCAGCGGCTGGGGCGGCTGGTTCCGGTTGCCGATGTGCTGACCAAGGTGCGGTCGGCCTCGCTGGTGCTTTATGCCGGGACGATGAGTTTTGAGGCGCTGCATGCGGTGACCGGCAGCCATTGGCTGCGGTTGGTCAGCCCGCATGTGGTCGATGCACCGGCGCTTGTCGTGCAGTTTTGGGAGGTGGTGCTCTCGCTCTATCCCAAGATTGGCATGCCGGTGCTGCCCGATGCGCAGTGGCTCGACGAGCAACGCCAACTGCCGGTGCCGCCGGATAGCGTCATTGCTGCAGCGGCAGTGGCGTCTAATGATGAGCATGACCATAGCCTGATCTTCTCGGCGTTCGAAGAGTTCCGGTTTACTGGTGACCCGCTTTATCGTGTGCTGGCGGCGCGGCGTATGGGGCTGATCGACTAGCGGTAGACCTCCGCCGCTGTCCGCCGGAAGCTTGGACGGCCGCGCTTCCATCCTGCCAATGCGGGCGCAACTTGGCGCACTGCCGAGACGGCATCGGGCGCGTCGAATATCACCATGTCCGCTGGTGCGCCGACTGACAGGCCATAGGGCGCACCAAGTATTTTGGCGGCGTCGCTGGTGATCATTCGCGCTACCTGATCCATGTCGTCGGCCAGGGTCACCTGCGCGACATTGGCGTAGACATTGGCCATGCGGATCAGCGCGGCATCGCCGAAGGGGGTGAAGGGATTGAGCACGTTATTGGTCGCCAGCGAGGTGATGACGCCGCGCCGGGCCAGAAGATGGGCAGGTGTCAGCCCACGCGGCACCAGATAATCGCGGTCTCGGCCCAGGAGGAATAAATCCGTCGCCGGCAGCACTGTTACGGCGATGCCGGCCGCTGCCAGTGCATCGGCAATTGCATCGCGCTGTGCAGTCGGAAGCGCGGATAATTGCGTGACGTGGCCCAGCGATACCTTGCCCGCAAAGCCACGCTTGTGCGTTTCGGCGATGACCGCTGAGAGATTGCTGCGCTCGGGGGAGAGGTCGAAATCGATGTGAAAATCGACTGGCATGCCATGCTGTTCGGCCAGATCGAAAATCAGGCCGATATGCCGCGCGGGATCAGGATCGGTATAGGGGCAACCTCCGACCAGATCGGCGCCCTCCCGGCAGGCCAGGTCGAGCATGGCCAGGGTTTCCATCTCCTGCGTGAGGCCCTCCTGGGCGAAGGCGCAGATTTCGATATCGATGAGATGGGCATAATCGGCCTTGAGGCGGCGCAGGGCGCGGAAGGAGCGATCTCCCGCGCGCGGATCGATTTCGACAAAGGTGCGTAGGCGCGTGGTGCCATGGCCGATTGCCTGTTCCAGCATGGCGCGGGCGCGGGTGTAGACGTCGTCTTCGGTGAAGGCTGCCTTGGCGGCGGCGGTCAGTGCCACGGCCTCGGCAAGTGTGCCTTCGCAGATGGGGCAGCGGTCAAGAATACCGGCCTTGTCGAGGTGGATATGGGTCTCGACCAGACCCGCCGACACATAGCGCCCGCCGGCCGACTCGCTTGGTCCCTCATGCGGCAGGTCCGGCGCCATGGCGGTGACCCTGCCGGCTACGACGCCGATATCGAGTAGCGGTTGGTCCGGCGCGATATGGCAATCGCGCAGCACAAAATCGAAATTCATGCCGCCGCTTCCGCCTGAAAATAGGGTTTTAGCTGCTCGTAGAGATCGCGATAGCGGGCATAGGAATGATCGTAGACGGCGTGGTTGGCGGCATTGGGCATGATCAGGTCGCCCATGCGCGATAGGGCCGACACTTCCGACCAATCCTTGGCCAGCCCGCAGCCTATGGCCGCAACGAAAGCCGCGCCCAAGGCTGAGCCGTAGTGATTGTCCAGCAAGTGCACTGGCTCGCCCAGCACATCGGCCATGATCTGCATCCAGACGCGGCTATTGGTGCCGCCATCGGAGGCCATGAAGCGGCGCGGCGCGTGGCCGATATCGGCCAGCACATCGACGTGATGCCGGAACCCGAAGGCCACCGCCTCCAGTAGTGCCCGCCAGATATGGCCGCGCCCATGCGACAGGCTCAGCCCGACAAAACTGCCGCGTGCCAGCGGATCATGGATCGGGGTCTTTTCGCCCAGGAAATAGGGTAGGCAGATCAGCCCATCGGAGCCGGCCGGGACAGCGGCGGCGAGGGTGTCGAGGTTTTTATGCGGGCGCTCGCCTTCGGCACTTTGGCCGATCAACCCGCCCAGCCAGTTGAGGGCTGAGCCGGACGAGGTCATGCAGCCATTGGGCGCCAGCAGGCCCGGTACGAGATGATAATCGAGATAGAGCCGGGCATCTGGCAAGGCGCGATCGGTGGCTACGACGATATCGCCGGCGCCGCCGAATTTGAGCAGCACGTCGCCTGCTTGTGTGATCCCGGCGCCAAGGGCGGAAACGATGTGGTCCGCTGCGCCGCCAAAGACTGGTAGGCCCAGGGGCAATCCCGTTGCAGCGGCCGCCACGGTCGAGACCTTCCCCATCTGTTCATGCGACATTGTCCGCTGGGGGACGGCAGAGCGTTCTATCCCGGCCAGCGCCACCAGATCATCGGCGATCTGGCCGCTTGCTAGATCGGTAAAGCCGGCCTCCAGCGCCCAGTTTTGCTCCACGGCGCGCAGGCCAGTGAGTCGCCAGTTGATATAGTCATAGGAGCCGAACACGGTGGCGATCCCTGCGAAAACCGTTGGCTCATGCCGGGCGATCCAACGCAGCTTGGCCGCCACCAATTGCTGGTTGATGCCATTGCCGGTGCGCTGCAGAAACGCTGTTTCATCGACCTGCTGGCGCAGCTCTTCAACCTCTGCCGAACATCGCCCGTCGCTTTGCTGGATCGAGGGGCGCAGCAGGTTTCCTTGGGTGTCGAGCAGCACCACGGCTGGGAGCATCCCCGTTACGCAGATGCCAGCAATGTCGTCGGCTCGTAGCGCGCTGGTTATCTCGGCCAGCACCGCAATGGTATTGGCCCACCATTGTTCCGGGTCTTCCTCGGCCCAGCCGGCATGGGGCGATGATAGGGTCACTGGCCGGCTGGCGACGGCGAGCACTTCGCCGGGCAGGCGTGCGGCGATGGCCATGGTGGAGGTCGTGCCGATATCGAGGCCGATAACAATGCTGGGTGTGGTCATCGGCACGATATCCTGAAGGGAGAAGGGGATTGCATGGCGGTCACAGACCTATGGCCGCGCCGTCGCCGCGCGGGTCGTGGGCGCCATGGAGGCCATGCTCGTTGATGGCGATCACGCCTGCCTGTCCGGCGAGCGGGCTCAGCGCGGGCAGGGGGCTCAGCCGATGGGCGCGGCGGGCGAGGTCGGCCATCACCGTGGCGCCGACGGTTTTTTCGAGTTTGAGATTGTCGCTGGAGTCGGAAAACGTCCTGCCGAGCAGGAAGCGGGGTAGTGCCAGCGCCTGGGCCGGGTCGAGGCCGAAATCGATCAAGCCGCTCAGGACCACAGAAAGCGTCTGCGGCTGTCCATCGGCGCCTTGGGTGCCATAGAGCAGGGCGGGTTGGTTGTCTTTCAGCGCCATGCCGGGATTGAGCGTATAGAAGGGGCGCTTGCCGGGCGCGATCATATTGGGATGCCCCGCTGTGGTGGAGAAAGCCGCGCCACGGTTCTGCCAGATGATGCCGGTGTCGCCCGCCACCACGCCGCTGCCCCAATCGAAATAGGTGCTCTGCAGCACGCTGACACTGCCGCCCTGCGTGTCACTGGCGCCGAAGTAGACGGTGTCGGCGCTTTGATAGGGCTCAGGCCAGTCCAGTGCGTGGTCGGGGTCGATTGCGGCTGCTTTGGCAGCGAGATTGTCGGCCGAGAGCCAGAGGTCTACCGGCTGGGAAACAAATTCCGGATCGGCAATGCCCTTGCGGTCGAGGAAGGCCCGTTTCACTGCTTCGACCAGCAGGTGATAATGCGCCGCGCTGCCCAGCGTCATCCCGGCCACATCGAACTGCTTGAGGATTCCCATGATTGCCAGTGTCGTCACGCCTTGAGTCGGCGGCGGGGGCGCGAGTAGTTCAAAGCCGCGATAGTTGAGACTAACCGGGGTGGCCATCTGGGTGCGCGTGGCTGCCAGATCGGCTGGTGTCAGGGGGGAGCCGACCTCGGCCAGTCCAGCTGCAATCCGGGTGGCCAATGGCCCCTCATAAAACCCGGCAATGCCGTCGCGGGCGAGTTCGCGCAGGGCCGCCGCAAGTTGCGGCTGCGCGAAAGGCTCCCCTGCGCGCGGCATCTTTCCGCCCGGCGCGAAGATTGCGGCGAAGCCGGGCCAATTGGCATAGTCGCCCGCGCGCAAATTGAGCCAGAATGCTTGTGAGGGACTGAGCGGAAAGCCGTTTTCTGCGAGGCCAATGGCGTCGGCCAACAGGTCGGGCAATTGCCCCGAGCCGCCCCAATGTTCAGCCGAATAATCCAGTGCTGTTCCCCAGGCGTGCACCGCACAGGCACTGGTCAGCGCCGCTAGTGGCCCGCGTGTGGGGACGGGTTGGCCGGCAAAATCTGGATAATTCGCGGCGGCAGCGCCGATCCCCATCAGGCAGGTGCGGCGGCCGGAGCGGTCGGCGACGATCCAGACCGCATCGCCGCCCAGCCCGCAAAAGTGCGGATAGACCACGCTCAGCACAGCGGCCATGGCCACTGCCGCGTCGATGGCTGTGCCCCCCGCTGCGAGAACCCGTGCGCCGGCCTTGCTAGCCAGCATATGGGGGCTGGTCGCCATGCCCGTTTTGGACCTTGCCAAGCCTCTCACCGTCCCACCAGCACGCCACTGGCGGCGACCACCAGCCCCGCCTTCATCACCATGCGGCGCGCTGGCCGCGTGGCGACTGCTTCGGCGGTTGATCCGGCCGTCATCAAGACCAGATCGGCGGGCTGGCCTTCGGCAATGCCATATTGTGTGACGCCAAGGGCTTGGGCGGCGTGATGGGTCGCCATGGCGAAGGTCAGGGCGATATCGGCGTCGGCCAGCAGGCCCTGCCGGTAGCCTATCAGCATGGCGCGTTCCAGCATGTCGCCATTGCCATAGGGCGCCCAGGCGTCACGGATATTGTCCGATCCGGCAAATATGGTGACGCCGGCTGCATGCAGGCGCTTGACTGGCGGCATGGGCACGGGGCCTGGTCCATTGGTCATGATTGCCACGCCCGCGCCGGCCAGGGCCTCAAGTGTCGGCCCGATCTCTAGCGGCTCGCCCAGGCAAAAGGCGTGGCTGACTGCGACCCGTCCGCCTAGCCCGGCGGCCTTGGTTCGTGCGGCGATATCGGTCAGTTCGAATAGTCCCAGCAGGCCGCCATCATGCAGGTGGATGTCGATCCCGGCGCCGTGCTTTTCGGCGAGGCCGAACACCACGTCGAGATGGCCGCTGATATCGCCATCAATCCCGGCCGGATCGAGGCCGCCAATCAGGTCGGCGCCATTGGTCAGGGCGGCGTCGAGCAGGTCGGCCGTGCCGGGGTCGCGCAGAATGCCGCTTTGCGGAAACGCCACGATCTGCAGATCGATCAGCCTGGCATAGCGCTCGCGCAGGGCGAGCAATTGTTTGAGATGGGCGAGGCCGATTTCGGTGTCGATATCGACATGGCTGCGCACCAGCCCCGTGCCAAAAGGCACGATCTGTTCGATCAGTTTTGCGCCGCGTTCCAGCACGGGCAGCGTGACCGAGCGGCGTAGTTGTTTCTCGCGCTCGATGCGTTCGCCGACGCTATCGCCGGGCAGATGCGAGATGAACGGCAGGCCCAGCAGCGTCTTGTCGAGATGGATATGTCCCTCGACAAAGGACGGTGCGAGCAATAGCCCCGCACCTGCCACCGATTCCGCGCCATTTGCCTCAAGCGCGCCCGCTCCGGCAATTCTGGCGATGCTGGCTCCGCTGACCAGGACGTCGGCGCTGATGCCGCTGGGCAGCATCACATTGGAAAATAGCGTCGCGCTCATGATGCAGCCGCGCCGGTTGGGGCAAAGTGGACTTTGTCGTAGCGATCGAGCGCGCGGTAATGCTCTTGCGCGTCGGCCAGGAACAGGCCACGGGAAATCCCTGCGACGATTTTGGGCACGCCGGACTTCAGCCCGGTTATGCCATTGCAGACCGGGCCGAGGCTGGGGACGGCGCCATGGTTGAACACATGGATATTGTCCAGGATGGGCGTTGCGCCCGGCGTTTTTTCGGTGAATTCAAAGGCTGGCCCAAGGAAGGGATAGGCCAAGAGGGCCGGGTCTTCCTCGCCGGGCGGCGCGGCAAAGCGGTCCTTCCAGAGCGCGATTTTGCTTACCAGCCCGGCAAGCTCCGGTCGTCGCTCCAGATCGATGGAATAGCCCGTACCCAGCAGCAAATGGTCGAAGCGATAGCGCTCGCCAGTGTCGGCGGTGAGCGTGATGGCGTCCCCCTCCAACTGTGCCGCGCCGGTCCGCGTGCCCAGTGCAAGCCGGCAATTGGGGAAGCCCATGGCCAGTTCATACATGGCAATGGTTGGTGGTGTCTTGAACGAGAGCAGCCGCCGGGCAAAGCGGTAGCGCTGGAGATCGTCGAGATCGGAAAAGTGGTTGAGAAAGCCTGGGAAATTGGACCAGTCCAGTACCTCGGTCTGCGGCAGCGCCTTGCTGCGCGCCAGCACGGTCACGCTGCGGGCGCCAGCTTCGAGCGCCGTTACCGCCCAATCAAAACCTGAGGCGGCGGCGCCGATTACGCCGACATCCTTGCCCTCCAGCGTTGCCGCGTCGAATGGTTCCCCACTATGGGTCCAGCGCTCGCGTGGCAATGCGCCGACTATGGCATCGGGGATATGCAGCCCGCCCGATCCCTCCATGCCGGTCGCCAACACCATCTTGCGGCAGGCGAGGGTTTCGGCCGCGCCATTGTGTTCGAGGCGCAGGCTGATCAGCCCATCCGGTCCCTCTTCGATGGCCAGCAGCCTGGTGTCATTGCGGACGTCGAGCCCGATGACGCTACGGAACCAGATGAGATAGGCCATCCAGTCCTGCCGGGCGATCATCTCAAGGCGCGCCCAGCTCTCGGGCCCGTGCACGACCTCATGCCAGGCCCGATAGGTCAGCGATGGCAGGCCCAGATCCGGCCCGGTCAGCGTCTTGGGCGAGCGCAGCGTGCGCATGCGCGCCGTGGTGATCCAGGGACCTTCCTGCCCCTGGGCCGCTGCGTCGATCACCAGCACATTACCCACCCCCTGCTGCTTGAGGCCGAAGCCGATGGCGAGCCCGGACAGGCCCGCGCCGATGATCACCACATCCCGCACCAGCTCGCCCGAGGGCAGAACGCGGGGCGGCACCCATTGCCGCAGCGGCTTTTCCACCTGCGTCAGCTCGCTAATGGCGCGCGCTTCCAGTTCGGAGAGGGCGGGGGTGAGACCGGTCATGGCTAGTGGGCCTCCTATAGTGAATGCGCAAAAACGCGGGCCGCCTGGCCGTGATCGTGGCGCAGACGCTCCAGATCGAGGCCCACCGGCACGCCGTCGGTGACCGTCCAGCGGCCTTGCACCATCACCCGGTCGGCATGATGGGCGCCGCACAGGATGAGCGCGGCAATGGGGTCGCCGGCGCCGGAAAAGCGCAGGTCATCAAGCGTGAAAAAGGCCAGATCGGCCTGCTTGCCGACAGCAATTTCGCCGATATCGCTGCGCCCCAGGCAGCGGGCCGAGCCCGCCGTACCCCAGCGCAACACATCGAGATGGGTAATGGCCTCTGCGCCATATTTAAGCCGTCCTAGCAGCAGGGCATGGCGCAGGGCTTCCATCATGTTGGAATTGTCATTGGAGGCCGAGCCATCCACGCCCAGGCCCAGCGCGCAGCCGGTCTGTTCCAGCTCGGTTGTGCGGCACATGCCCGATGCCAGCAGCATGTTGGAGGTGGGGCAATGGCAGATACCCACGCCATGCTTGCCCAACCGAGCGAGTTCGGTGTCGCTGAAATGAATGCCATGGGCAAGCCATACCCGCTCATTCAGCCAGTCGCATTGCTCGAGATAATCGACCGCGTCGCAGCCATGCCGGCTGCGCACGAAGTCTGCTTCGGCACCGGTTTCCACCAGATGGGTGTGCAGCCCGCAGCGATGGCGGCGCGACAATGAAGCGGTCTGCCGCATGAGTTCCAGGCTCACGTCGAACGGCGCGCAGGGCGCCAGCGCCACCTGCGTCATCGCCCCGTCCGCCGTATCGTGATAACGCCCGATCACCCGCTCGCAATCGGCTAATATGGTGTCCGTGTCCTGCACCGTATGGGGGGGCGCCAGCGCCTGCCCGCCCTCGCCGCCGGCCAGGTCGAGCGCGCCACGGGTCAGCGTCATGCGCAGCCCTAGCGCAGCGGCCTCTTCGGCCTGCACATCCATGGCGTCGTCAAGGCCGGGCGTGAACAGATAATGGTGGTCAGCGGCGCAGGTGCATCCCGACATCATCAGTTCAGCCATGGCGAGGCGCGAGGCAATGCGAAACGCGTCGGGCGACATATTACGCGCCCAGATGGGATAAAGCGCCGAAATCCACGGCCATAGGGACTTGTTGATCGCCGATGGATGGGCCCGCGTCAGCGTTTGGAACATGTGGTGATGCGTATTGACCAACCCCGGAATGACCACGTGGCGGGACGCGTCGAACTCAGTGCATGGCCGTGACGGCACTCCGCCCGAGGGGACCAGTTCCACGATACGGCCAGCCGAAACGACAAGCCCGCCACCTGCCGCATCGGCCAGAACGGCGAGCGGCGACTTAATCCAAATGCTGGCGTCAGAGTTTGCTTGGGCCGGCATGGGCGGTTGGGCTCTCAGATGAACGCAATGAGCTTATACCGCGAGCTTTGGCTGTAAAGTGTTTGATTGTGTAATTTTGAAAATTTTCTGCGTGGTTGTGATACAGAATGTTGGATTTCCGTCACCTTTTTCTCGGCATAGGCGAGGATTTTGATGCATTTCTGGGATTTTTTGACGATGGATTTCTTGCCGCTCAACTGATAGGCGGATACGAGAGTTGCCAGCGTGGCCAGCGATATTAGCTCTTTTTGGACTCGAAATTGGACCGTGATCATTCATAAAAGGCTATTTTTTAATCACTGTGACGCCACCTTGGGCAATTGTGTTGTAATAAGTTATATTATTTGAAGTTATGTGAAATTCTGTTTGACAGCTCAGAGGGTTTGGATAGGCTCGCCTACCGTATCAACCTCCTTGAAGGCAGGGTTCCGATGATCAAGGTTTTTCCCACTTCGCTTCTATGCCGTGCCAGCCTTGTAGGTGTTGGGTTTGCGGCTCTCATGGCTTCGACCACGCTGGCGCAGGGCAAGCCGCTGGCCGGGGTGACGCTGACGCTCGCCTCCCAGAATGACCAGTTCGGCGCCGTGCTGGCCAAGCTGGCGCCAAAGTTCAAGGAAGACACCGGCGCCGATCTGCGCGTCGAAATCCTCAGCTATGGCGAGTTGCTGACCAAGACGACCGCCGACTTTATCGGCGATACCAAGGGTTATGACCTGGTCACCATGGATATCGTGTGGGCCGGGCAATATGCCGAAAACGGCTATTCCGTTGACCTCACCGACTGGGTGGCCCGCGACGCTGCCGAATTGGAGCTGGACGACATCTATCCGGTCATTCTGGAGTCGCTCGGCCAGTATGACGGCCGCTATGTCGCTTTCCCGTTTGCCGCCTATGCCAATGTGCTCGCCTATCGCAAGGACCTGTTCGAGGCCGCCGAGCTCGCCGTGCCGGCCACGATGGAAGACTTCGTCGCCGATGCCAAGGCGCTGACCGATGCGAGCAAGAACCAATATGGCTTTGTCGCCAATGGCCAGATGGGACCGGCGGTCGCGCAGGATTGGATGCAGTATAACAGCCAGCTCGGCGGCTCAATTCTGGGTGCCGACGGCAAGCCGGCCCTCAACTCCCCGGAAAACGTGCACAGCCTTGCTGTTTATAAGGAGCTGTTTGCCGACACAGCCCCTCCGGGCGCTATCGAATATGACTGGGGTGGGCGCGAGGAAAGCTTCCGCCAGGGACTGGTCGCCATGATGCAGACCTGGTCGGTGGGCGCTCCTGGCTATAGCGATCCCGCCATTTCAAATGTCGTGGGTAAGGTCGGCATCGCACCCGCGCCGGTCGCTGCGGGCATGGCGCCCGATTATGGCGTGGGCGGCTGGGGCATGGCCATCAATGCCGATATCACGCCGGCCCAGCAGGAGGCAGCCTGGACCTTTATCAAGTGGCTGGTCAGCAAGCCCATCCACAAGGAGTTCAATCTGGAAGGCGCCGGCTCGTTCATGCGCAAAAGCCAGATGACCGATCCGGACCTCCTGGCCAAGTTCGATTTTTTGCCTGTCATTGCCAAAACCTATGAAAACGGCAATGGCGAATATCGTCCGCGCATCCCCCAATATCCCGAATTGCAGGACCTGCTGGGCACGGCGGTCAATTCCGTGCTGGCCGGTGCGGAGGAGCCGCAGGCAGCGCTCGATGAGGCGCAGGCGGAAGCCGAAGAGCTGTTCTAGCTTCGATCCTTGGCTCTCCGCGGTCATCGCGGGGAGCCCTCGCGGCGGCCCATGGCCGTTCAGATATGCCCCGCAAGGCGGAATTTGCTTATGAGCCAGTCCGGCGTGATCGACCAACAGGATGGGGCGTTGTCGCAGAGTAGGCCCGCCAGACGCCGATTGCCCTTTTTCGGCTCCTATACTGACAATCGCCGCCTGTTCCTGTTCTGCCTCGGGGCGCCTGCTGTGCTCTATGTGCTGCTGGTTGGCGTGTGGCCGCTGGCGCAGGGCGTTTGGTACAGCTTTTTCGACTACAATCTGCTCAAGCCCAACCGCACCAAATTCGTCGGCCTCGACAATTACGTCGACATCTTTGCCGATCGCTCGGCGCGCCAGGCCATTCTCAACACGTTCCAGTTCACCATTTTCAGCGTCGCCATCCAGCTGGTGCTGGGGTTCGGGCTGGCGCTGCTGCTGTGGCGCGATAGCCGCTTCAATCGCATATGCCTCGCCTTCCTGCTGATCCCGGCCACTATTACTCCGCTAGTGGTAGGGCTGATCTACAAGGCCTTGCTCGGGGCCGATTATGGCCTGATCGGCTATTTCCTCGCCAATGCGGGCATCGGCCCGCGCACCGGGTTGATGACAGATGGCAGCACGGCGCCATGGACTCTGATCCTGATCGATTGCTGGGAATGGACGCCGCTGATGGCGCTGATCCTGCTGGCGGGTCTCAAATCGCTGCCGTCCGATGTGCTCGAAGCCGGGCAGGCCGATGGCGCGACGAGCCTGCAGCGGTTCACCATGCTGATCGTGCCGCTGATGCTGCCCTCGATTTTTCTCGCGCTGGTGCTGCGGACCATGGACGCGTTCCGCGTGTTCGACACGGTCTATGTCACGACCGGCGGCGGTCCCAATGACGCGACCAACACGCTGATGCTGCTGGCCGTCAAGGAAGGGCTGCAATTCTTCAATGTCGGCTACGCCTCAGCCATCGGCAATGTGACCATCCTGTTCATTGCCATCATGGCGAGCGTGCTGATTTTCTGTGTGCGGCGCGCCGATGTGCGCATCAACGGGCGGTGACGGCGATGAGCAGGATTTCCCAGCGCCAAATCATTGCCGAGCGCAGCGCCCTCATCGTCATCACCGTGCTGTTCCTGCTGCCGGTCGCCTGGCTGATCGCCACGGCCTATAAGCCCTCCAACCAGATTTTCAGCGTACCGCCGCGGCTCGATTTTACCCCGACGCTCGACCAGTTCCGCTCGGTGATGTCCTATTTCGATGTGGCTTCGCTCACCCGATCCTCGCTGATCATCAGCCTGGGTGCGGCTTTTCTCTCGCTGCTGCTGGGCGTGCCTGCCGGCTATGCGCTGGCGCGTTCCCGCTCGCGGCTGGCCAATGGCGTGGCCTATTTCTTCCTTGCCATCCGCATGGTGCCGGCCATTGCCGCGCTGATCCCGTTTTATCTGATGATGCGCGATGTGGGTCTGCTGGGAAGCTGGTGGGCCGTCATCATCATCAACACCATGCTCAACTGCGCCTTCGTCACCTGGATGATGTTCTCTTATTTCCGGGCCCTGCCCAAGGACATGGAAGAGGCGGCCATGACCGATGGCTGCACCCAGTTCGGCGCCTTTTTCAAGGTCGCCGTGCCGGCGGCGCGCTCGGGCATCATCGCCTGCATCTTGTTCTGCGTCATGTTCTCCTGGAACGACTTTTTATACCCCATGTTCCTCACCAAGCTCGATTCCAAGCCCCTGTCGGTGGCGCTGCTCACCGCCTATGGCACCAAGGACATCACCTGGGGCACGCTGGGCGCTTTGGCGCATTTTTCCACCGTGCCCATCGTGCTGATGGCGCTCTTTCTCAATCGATATTTCGTTCAGGGGGCGACCAATGGCGTGCAATGAGCTGACAATGCGGAGGCTTCCGACATGGCCCAGATAATATTCGAGCGCGTCTCCAAGACCTATGAGGGCGGCCATTCCGCCGTGAACGAGCTGGATCTCGAGATCGCCGATGGCGAATTCATGGTGCTGGTCGGCCCCTCGGGCTGCGGCAAGTCCACGGCCCTGCGGATGATTGCGGGGCTCGAGGACATTACCGGGGGCCGGTTGATCATCAATGGCGAAGTGGCCAATGAGCTGGCCCCGCGCGACCGCAACATCGCCATGGTGTTCCAGTCCTACGCGCTTTATCCGCATCTGACGGTCGCCGAAAACATTGCTTTCGGGCTCAAGGTGCGCCGCGTTCCAAGGGAGGCCATCGAGGCCAAGGTGCGCGCGACGGCGGCGCTGCTCGAACTCACGGACTTCCTCGACCGCAAGCCAGCCAAGCTGTCGGGCGGCCAGCGTCAGCGTGTCGCCATGGGCCGAGCGCTGGTGCGCTCGCCCAATGCCTTTTTGATGGATGAGCCACTGTCCAATCTCGATGCCCGGTTGCGCGGGCAGATGCGGGCCGAAATCGCAAAGCTGCAGCGCATGACGGCAGTGACCACGGTCTATGTGACCCATGACCAGGTGGAGGCTATGACCATGGGCCACCGCGTCGCCGTGATGAACAAGGGCCGGTTGCAACAGCTCGACACGCCGCGCCGGCTCTATGACAAGCCGGTCAATCTCTTCGTCGCCAGCTTCATCGGCTCGCCGCCCATCAACTTCCTCAAAGGCACATTGCGTAGTCTCGATGGCGGCCTGGCCGTGCAGACCGGCGCCTTCACCCTGCCGATCGCCAGCAGGGAAGGAATGAACACTGCCCGCGTCGGGCAGGCCGTCGTCATCGGCATTCGTCCCGAGGCCATGCGGCTGGTGCCGCAGGCCGAGCCCACTGGCACACTTTCGGCCCGCGCCGCCTTTGTCGAGGACTTGGGCGCGACGCTATTGGCCCATCTCGATATTGCTGATGCTGAAGTGGTGTCGCCCGGCGTGATCGAGCAGGAAGAAGACCTGCATGCCATTCGCCCCCGCCTGCGCGTTGTGCTCGATGGCGGCCTCGACATTATCAGCGGGGAAGCGCTGTCCTTCGCGGTCGATCCGGCCGCTATCCACGTTTTCGACGCCGCATCCGGCATGGCGCTTTAAGATGAGCGATTTCTGGCCCGAGATCGCGCCCGCGCGCCGCAGCGCCATGGCGCTGCTGATCATCGACATGCAGATCGATTTCTGCGCCCCTGGCGGCTGGGTCGATCAGTTGGGCGAAGACGTCAGCAATACGCGCGCCATGATTGCCCCGATCCAGCGCGTCCTTGCCGCGGCGCGCGTCGCCGGTATCACGGTCATCCACACCCGCGAAGGCCATAAGCCGGACCTCTCCGATCTGCCCGCCAACAAGCAATGGCGCACCCGTGTCCATGGCCTGGGCATTGGCGATATGGGCGCGACGGGCCGCATTCTGGTGCGCGGGGAGCCAGGCTGGCAGATCGTGCCGGAACTGGCGCCCATTGATGGTGAATTGATCATCGACAAGCCCGGCAAATCCTCGTTCTACGCCACCGATCTGGAAGAGCAGTTGCAGCAGCGGGGGATAGACCGGCTGGTCATTGTCGGGGTCACCTCAGACTGTTGCGTGCAATCGACCTTCCGCGATGGCTTCGAGCGGGGGCTCGAATGCGTGGTGCTGCAAGATTGTACTGCCGCCGTCGAGACCGCCAACCACGCCGCCGCCATGGACATCCTAAAAGCCTATGGCGGGCGGTGGGGCGGTGTCTCCGATATTGCCGGCTTCACCGCCATGCTCGAGCGCGCCGATGCCTGACACTTTTCCAACTATTGCCGCTAACCCCTATGCTTGGCCCTTCGATGGCCAATGGAATGGCGGCGATACTGCTCTGCTCCTCTTGGGCTTTCAAAAAAGCGCGGTAGCTGACCTTACCGCGCAAAATGAACTCGCCGTTGCGGTCAGCCTAGCCGATCTGGCGCGCGGTCTCGGCATTGCCGTGCTGGCATCGCAGCGGGGTTTGGAGGCGCTTGTTTCTGAACTTGCCATGTATCGATCAGAGGCCGTTCAGCATCGGGGTGACAATGCGTTTTTCGGCACCCAGCTCGAAGCCAATCTGCGCCGGCGCGGCATCCGCAATCTGCTGATCGCTGGCCTGCCGACTGACGGGCTGGTCCACGCTACCCAGCGCACTGCCAATGATATGGGCTTTGAATGCCTGCTGGTATCGGACGCCAGCAAGGCCACCAGCCCTGCCCGCCACACCGCGCAATTGCGCATGACCACTTTCGGCAACGGCCTGTTCGGCGCCGTCGCCGACAGCGCTGCCATTCTCGCCGCGCTCGCAATATCGGGGAACTTACACCATGCCTGAGACCAATTGGTCCGCTACTACCGGCAGCCTTGACTTCACCACGCTCCGCGCCGGCTATGCCAGCGGCGCCCTGACGCCGAGCCGGGTCATCACGGCGATTTATGACCGCATTGCCGCCCGTGGCGAGGATCATGTCTGGATCCATCTGGTCGATCGCGCCGACGCATTGGCCGCCGCAGCGGCGTTGGAGAGCGAGGGCTATGACGGAAGCCCGCTCTGGGGCATTCCGTTTTCCGTCAAGGATTGCAACGACATAGTGGGGCTGCCCACTACCAACGCTTTGCCCGAGGGCGCTTATATCGCTGAGACCAGCGGGCAGGCCATTACCCGGTTGTTCGACGCCGGCGCCATCCTGATCGGCAAGACCAATATGGATCAGTTCGGCATTGGCCTCGTCGGTATGCGCACCCCCTATGGAGCCTGTTCGTCGGTGTTCGACGACGATTTCATCTCCGGCGGTTCCAGCTCCGGCTCGGCCGTTTCGGTCGCGGCGGGCTTATCGAGTTTCTCCATCGCCAATGACGCCGCCGGGTCGGGCAGGGTGCCCGCCGGCTTCAACAATATCGTGGGCATCAAGCCGACGCCGGGCCTGGTCAGCAACGCCTGTGTCTCGGGCGGCGGATGCGTCAAAACCATCGAGACCCTGGCCGTTTTCGCGCTGACGGTGGAAGACGGGATGGACGTGTTGCGCCTCATCGCGGGGTACGATCCCTCCTATCCCTTTTCCAAGCCCGAAGCCGACCTCGTTCCGCTGGTGCCGGCCCCTCCGCCGCCCAATTTCCGCTTCGGGATTCCCAAGGGAGAAGCCCTGCGCTTCTTCGGTGACAGCGAGGCCGAACGGCTATTCACCGAGGCCGTCAAACGCCTGCAAATGCTGGGTGGGGAGGCGGTCGAGATCGACTTCACGCCATTCGAGGAAACCCAGCGCATCCTCTATGAAGGCCCATGGATTTCCGAGCGGGCATTGAGCCTTGACGCGGTGCTGGAGCGTCATCGCGAAGCGATCCACCCGGTAACCCGGCAAATCCTATCCAATTCCGGCAAGTTCACTGCGCTCGACACCTTCGCCGCTATTCATCGCATTGCCGAACTCAAATGCGCTACGCGCCCGATCTGGGACGATATCGCCGTACTGATGGTACCGACGACGCCCACCATTTATCGCAAATCCGAGATCGCCGCCGATCCCATCGCGCTCAATGCCAAGCTGGGCATCTACACCAATTTCGTCAATCTGATGGGCCTGTGCGGCGTCGCCGTGCCCAATGGCTTTCGCACCGATGGGCTACCGCTGGGCGTCACGTTTCTCGCTCCCGGCTTCGCGGAGGCCCGGGTCGCTGGCATGGCCGCCGCCTTCCACCGCGCCACCGGTCTGCCGCTAGCCATGTCGGCCAATCCCTATCCCGCATCGGACGAAACTGCTCTCGACCCAGACTATCGCGAAATCGCGGTGGTGGGCGCCCATCTTTCCGGTATGCCGCTCAATCATGAATTGCTGGATCGCGGCGCCATCTTTCGTCGGGCCACGACAACCGATGACAATTACCAGCTCTTCGCGCTTGTCGATGCGGTCCCGCCAAAGCCCGGTCTGGTTCGCATGGCAAGCGGCGGCCGCAGGATCGCGCTCGAAGTCTGGGCACTGCCCTCAGCAGGTTTTGGCGATTTCGTGTCCCGTATTCCCGCACCACTCGGCGTCGGCAAGCTGGAGCTGGAAGACGGGAGCCAGGTCAGCGGCTTTCTCTGCGAAGCTGCGGCCACCGCTGGTCAGCCGGATATCAGTGAGTTCGGCGGCTGGGCCGCCTACTGCCGAGCGGCAGCTCCCGCCGCCGCGCAATAGTGTCGGCCTCTTGATGACGAATGCCGCACCGGTCCAGGCGAAATCAGGAATCAAGTTCATTCACCGAGGTTCGATATGCAAAGCCAAGTTCGAATGGCCTGGGTCATGGCCAATACGTTGTCACATAAGGGAGAGGACAGGGGCGATACCCCCGGTCCTATTAAACGCATATTGCGATACCTCCAGCAAAATTGGCGCTTGTACCACTTGAGCGGGCAGCGTCACTTCGGGACCCCGGAGTAGGCGGTTCTGCGCCCCGCGCCCGCCCAATTGCACCAGGGCGGCAAAGGCGGTGGAATAAAGTATCAGCGTCGCGGTGGCTTCCATGACGATCAGCGCGGCGGCGAACAGATAGCCATTGTGCGCCATGGCCACCAGGATCATGGATAGCCCGGCGGCCACCAAGCCCAGCGTCATGGTGGGTGTGCGCCCATTTGTCGACGGCATAGCCGCTCAGTGGAGAAACGAAACCACCCGCCAGCAGCGTCAGGGTCAGCGCGCCGAATACCCATTCGGGCGGCCGCATGATCACTATTCCCAACCAGTCCTCGGTAGCCAAGGCCTGGCAGGAATTCACGCCCGAAGGCCGCATGAACCTTCCTCCTATTATGACCGGGTGGTCGACGTAATGGAGGAGCTAGTTAAGTTCACACTGCTGGCGCGCGGATCGGCTGATTATCTCACAGATCGCTATTGCGAGCGCAAGGAGGCGGCTGCTCTGTTCGATGAGCGGGCGAAGCTCGGTTCGATGTAATCGCGCTAGCTTGCGGCCAAACCGCGGAGAGAGATCTAGGGTATGTACGGATCATTGATGACCGTAAAGAGGGCGCCTGATCATCAACAAGTATGGGGCTGATTTCGGTCTCGAACTGGCTCAGCAGATCCGCCAGAACGAGCTCGGCCAGCCGCTGATCGAAGCCGCCGGTGCCCCGGGCCCCTTCTGGTTCGATCCCGCCGTGGTCGACACCACCATTGCCGAAATCGCCAAGGCTTCGGGCATGGAGTCCATTCCGGCCTCGTCCGAGATCGTCGATCTCGGTCCGCTCGAAGAAGCCATCGCCGCCATCAAGGCCTCTCCCTGACTGCGGTGAGGGGCAATCGTCTCCTCACCGCGCATTTTTCGGGACTGCTTATGACTGAAGCCGCTATCCGCCTTGACCGCGTGGGCAAGAGCTTTGCCCTCGACAATGGCAAGGAGCTGACCGCGCTGAGCGAAATCGACCTGAGCATCGGCAAGGGCGAATTCGTGGCGCTGCTGGGGCCATCCGGCTGCGGTAAAAGCACGATCCTGCGGCTGGTCGCGGCGCTCGAAGGCCCCAACTTCGGTCGCGTCAGCATCGAAGGTAAAGAGCCGCAGGCGCTGAGCAAGACGCATCGGCTGGGCGTTGCCTTTCAGGACCACGCGCTGCTGCCCTGGCTCGACATCTTTGCCAATGTAGCGCTCCCCTTCCAGGTGGCCGGTCGCAAGGTTGATGCTGGCCGCGTCTCCGACCTGATCCGGCTGGTCGGGCTCGAAGGCTTCGAAAAAGCCCGGCCGCGCCAGCTTTCGGGTGGCATGCGCCAGCGCGCTTCGATTGCCCGAGCCCTGGCGCTGGAGCCCGATGTGCTGTTGCTCGACGAACCTTTTGGTGCATTGGATGCAGTGACGCGCCGGCACATGAATGTGGAGCTGCAGCGCATCTGGAGCGCGCAGCAGATCACCACGCTTCTCGTGACCCATTCGGTGGACGAGGCCCTGTTCCTCGCCGACCGCGTCATCGTCATGAGCGGCCGGCCGGGCCGCATCATCCGCGACATCAAAATTCCCTTCGAGCGTCCCCGCCATCCTTCGATCATGCGCGATCCGCGCTTCCACGAACTGGTGGATGAATTGACCCTGGCGCTCGAGCCGGAAGGGCATGCGTCATGACCCTGCGGTCCGAAGGGGCACAGCGCTTCATCCTCGGCCTTGTCGGCGTCGGGCTGTTTCTTGCCATCTGGCAGGTGATCGGCGCCTACCGCCTCGTCGGCATGACCTGGCCCAAGCTCACCGACGTCCTGGCCTTCATTGCCGATCCGAGCAAGCAGGCGCTGTTCGTGCGCGCCATGCTGGCCAGTTTCGGCTCGGTCGCCACCGGCTACTTGTTGGGCATTGTCCTGGGCGTTGCCGTTGCCATGCTGGGGCGCGTGCTGCCGGTGTCAAAGCCGGGCCTTGATCGGCTGGTCGCCGTCATCCATGCCATTCCGCTGATTGCGCTGGCGCCGGTCTTCATGGTGCTGGCCAATCGCGATCTGACCCCGCCGGCCATCTCGGCCCTGGGCGTCTTCTATATGATCTATGTAGCGACGACCTCCGGGCTCAATGCCGCCAGCCACACCCATCGCGATCTTTTCACCGCCCTTGGTTCGAGCGCCCTAACGCGCTTCCTGCGCCTCGAACTACCTGCGGCGCTACCCTCGCTGGTCTCGGGTATGAAGCTGGCCATCCCGGTCGCCTTTATCGGCGCTATTGTAGGGGAATGGTTCGGCGCTTCGCGCGGGCTGGGGCTGCTGATGGTGTCGGCCATGCAGAACTTTCAGATCCCGCTGCTCTGGAGTGCCGTCTTGATCGTCACCGTGGCGTCCCTGGCCCTGTTTGGCCTGATGAGCCTCGTCGAACGTCTCGTTTACGGACGGTTTCAATGAGCGCGGCAAAAACCTTTTTCTCGCGCTATTGGGGTGTCATCGCCATTCTGGTGCTGTGGCAAGGCTGGATCAGCCTTTCCGGCGTCAATGCCATCGTGCTGCCGAGCCCCGGTGCGGTGCTGGCCGATCTCTTTGGCAATCCGGCCATCTATGTCAGCAATGCGGGCAAGACCTTTCTGGTCGCCATTCTCGGTCTCGTCTTTGGGCTTGCTGCCGGTGTGCTGCTGGCGCTGGCAGCCTGGGCGTCACGCCTCCTCAATGGCTTGCTGACCCCGCTCGGGCTGATTTTTTCGTCCATTCCCGTGGTCGCCTTGATCCCCATCCTGGCGCGCCTCCTCGGCTATGACATGCGCACGGAAATTGCCATCGTCGCCATCGCGGCGTTCTTCCCGACCTTTGTCTTTGTCGGTGCAGGGTTGAAGTCACTGCCGCCCGGGAGCGACGACCTCTTCAAGGTGATGGGTGCCAATCGCTGGCAGCGCTTTCGCCGGCTGGTCATGCCGGCCGCGGTGCCCAACCTGATGGTGGCGCTGCGGTTGACCGCCCCCGAGGCGGTATTGGCCGCTATCCTTGCCGAGCTCCTGATGGGCACGTCGGGGCTGGGCTACATGTTCCGCGAGGCTGCGGGGCGCTTTGCCACCGAGCGTGCCTTCGGCACCTCCATCATCGCCACGATCACCGCCGTCATCGTCTTCGGACTGGTGATGGCTGCCGAACGGCGCGTCGACGCGCGCTGGAAATGACCATCCGCATTCTCTGAGCCTTGGAGCCTATCATGAAAGTACAACAGCCGCCCGATCCATGGCAGCGCACCACCACCGAGAACGGCTTTGCGGCCGACGAGGTGATCTCGGCCCTGCAGAAATGCACCCGCCGCGGCATGACGCAGAATGTGCTGCTGCTGGGATGGGAAATGTTCATCACCAGCCCCGAAATGGAGGAAATGCTGTGGTCACGGCTCTGCGTGATCGCGGTGGAAGACATCGGCTTCGGCAATGTCGATGCGCCGGTGCTGATCGAAACGCTCTATCAGCAGCACAAGCGCTATCCCCGGCCGGCCGGCGACCGCTTCCTGTTTGCCGCTCACGCCATCCGTGTGCTGACCGGCTCCAAGAAGGATCGCACCAGCGACGACATGGTCAACTGGGCCAAGCGTTCCATGGAGCTGGGAGAAAATCTTCCCGAGATCCCCGATGTGGCGCTCGACATGCATACTCGCCGGGGCCAGGAAATGGGCCGCGACTACCTGTTCTTGACCGAAGCCTCCAAGGTGATCCCCGAAATCGAGGACAAGGACCAGAGCTACAAGCAGTGGATCCTGAAGGCCCTGGCCGAAGGCAAACTGACATGAGCCCGCCCCACAAGGTCTATATCGCCGGGCCGGAAGTGTTTTTGCCCAATGGCTTTGCGCAGATGCAACGCAAGGGGGAGATGGCTCTGACGCACGGCTTTTTCCCGAGCACCATGGCCGAGAACGATCTCGATCCGACCGGGGTGAGCGCATTCCAGTTCGGCTGCCAGATCAGCGCCGCCAACGAGAAGATGATGCGCGAAGCCGACTTCTGCATCGCTAATCTCACCCCGTTCCGCGGCATCTTGGCCGATATCGGCACCGGTTATGAAGTCGGCTTCATGATCGCCCTAGGCAAGCCTGTCTTTGGTTACACCAATACCAGCAAGCTCTACTATGAGCGCCTGCTCGAGGACTATTACGGGGGAAAGGTCGAAAAGGACGCCGAAGGTGTTCTGCGTGGCGCTGACGGGCTGATGATCGAAGACCATGGCATGGTCGACAATCTCATGTTCGATGGTGGTATTTCCGCTATCGGCGGGCGGCTGGTGCGGCGTGACGTTCCATCCGAAGCAATGCTGACAGACCTCGGCGCATATGAGGAATGCCTTGCACTGGCGCGCGAGTACTTTGGAAAGATGTGATCGCCGATTGGCGGCATAGCCGGCGGCTTCTCGATCCCGGCGCACGTGAGGCGTAAGAGTCTCAGCGCAACATTGTTGAGATCAATGGTGGAGAACGTGTAGCGCGTTTTCCACCATCTGCATTTGTGCGCCGACGTAGCAGAACGACAGCTTTGGGGAAGCCTCGCCCGAGAACCCAACGACCGCAATGAGGGTGCCCTGCGACTGGCTGTCTAAAACAGCCTATTCGCTCATAGGAGCATGCGCAGCTCAGGGCCGTCCTGCGGCGTAGGTCAGCGGCTGAACCTCAATGCCCGCTCGGGGCGCCTCTGGCGCTGGTTTCTCGCGGCCCAGCAAACTGCTTAGCCTAACAGCAAAGCATGAAGCATATGTCCATTTTTTGGGCACTTGCTTCATATGGGGTAATTTTGTGCATTTTTACTTGCGCACAGAAAGTCATTGGGTTTGGTTTGGCGAACGACAGAAATCGGGATCATCAACATGCTCAATCGCAGGCTGTTTTCTGCCTCCGCCGCCACTGCTCTTTTCCTGGCCAACTTTATGGCAGCGCCGGCTTTTGCTCAGACCTCTGTAAAACTGACGCTGGACTGGCGCTTCGAAGGTCCAGCCGCGGGCTTTCTTTTGGCCCAGGACAATGGCCACTTCGCTGCGGAAGGTCTCGATTTGACCATCGATACTGGCAATGGTTCGGTAGAGGCCATCCCGCGCGTTGCGACGGGCGCTTATCAATTTGGCTTTGGCGACATTAATTCGCTGATCAAGTTCCTCGATGAGGATCCGACCCAGCCGGTGACTTCGATCATGATGGTCTATGACAAGCCGGTCTTTTCCATCGTCGGCCGCAAATCGCTTGGTATTACCGATGATCCGAAATCCCTTGAAGGCAAGAAGCTCGGAGCGCCGCCACCCGATGGCGCTTTTGCCCAATGGCAGGCCTTTATTCCCGCTGCGGGCCTCGACGCCTCCACCATCACCATCGAGAATATCGGCTTTCCCGTGCGCGAGCCCATGCTGGCTTCAGGCGACGTGGACGGTGTCTTCGGCTTTGCTTTCTCCGTCATTCTCAACCTGATTGCCAATGGCGTGCCGGAAGACGACATTTCGACAATCCTGTTCGCCGATCACGGCCTCAACCTTTATGGCAATGCCATTCTCGTGAACGAGGCCTTTGCGGCCGAGAATCCAGAGGCTGTAAAAGGCTTTCTGCGTGCTCTGAGCAAGGGCTTTGCCGATGCCGTTGCCGATCCGGCTGCCGGCGCGGCGGCGGTGCTGGCGCGCAACGAGACGCTCAACCTCGATACCGAGATTGCTCGGCTGACCATGGCCAACGAGATGAACATCAAGACGCCCTATGTCGTTGAAAACGGCTTTGGCGGTGTCGATGAAGCACGATTGACGGCATCCCTCGAAACTCTGAAGCTCTCGATGGGCCTCAAGGGCGCGGTTGCTGCCGCTGACGTGTTCGACGGGCAATATCTGCCGCCGGCACAGGAGCGTATGCTCCCTTAAAGCACCGGCGAATTCGGTCCCTCCCTGCAAAGGGGAGGGAAACTCGCCTCGTGCAGGCGATGTTTTGACGACCACGGCGGCGGAGGACCTGGCCATGCCCCTCGTTTCGATCGAAAATGTCGATATGCGCTATGGCGGGCCAAGCGGCACGCTGGCGGTAAGCGGACTCGATCTAAAAATTGAAACTGGCGAATTCGTCGCCGTGGTGGGGCCATCGGGTTGCGGCAAATCCACTCTGATGAAGCTGACGACCGGTCTGCATATCCCGCATAGCGGCGCCGTGACCGTCGCCAACCAGAAGGTGACCAAGCCGGTATCCATTGTCGGCATGGCCTTCCAGAACCCCACCATGCTCCCCTGGCGGACGACGCTCGAAAACATTCTGCTGCCGCTTGAGATCGTTGAACGGCACCGGCACCGGCTCCGAAGCCACAAGGCAGAATATGTGGCCAAGGCGGAGAAGCTGCTGGAAACGGTTGGGCTCAAGGGCTTCGGCGACAAGTTTCCATGGCAGCTTTCGGGCGGCATGCAACAAAGGGCCAACCTCTGCCGGGCGCTGATCCACGAGCCGGAACTGCTGATGTTGGATGAACCATTCGGGGCGCTCGATGCCTTTACCCGCGAAGAGTTGTGGTGCGTGATCCGCGACCTGCATGCCAGCCAGCGCGTCACCATTGTTCTGGTAACCCATGACCTTCGGGAATCGGTGTTTCTTGCCGACAAAGTGGTGGTGATGAGCGCCAGGCCCGGCCGGGTCATATCTGAACATGCCGTGCCCTTTGAGCGACCGCGCGAACTCGATATCCTTTATCAGCCGGCCTTCAACGACATGGTGCAGCGCCTGCACGGTGAAATCGCCACCGCGAGGGCAGCAGCATGAGCAGTGTCGAGACTGCCGCCGCAACTGCTTTGCCGCCATCACGCGACAGCTTCAAGATCAACTGGATCAGACTGGCGCCGTTGCTTTACACGATCGGGCTATTTGCGATCTGGGAGATCGGGGTCCGTATCTCTGGCTTGCCCCACACCATTCTGCCGACGCCGAGCCGGATTTTCGAGGCGATCGCGCAGTACTGGTCGCCCATCTGGAAGAATTCACTGCAAACTCTCTATACCACCGTTCTGGGCTTTCTGATCGCGGTAGCGGCTGGTTTGGGAATCGGACTCTTCATCGGCTGGTCAAAGACCATCTATGCCGGACTCTATCCGATTATGATCGGCTTCAACGCCATCCCCAAGGTCGCGCTCGTGCCGATTCTGGTAATTTGGTTCGGCATCGGTACAGTGCCAGCAGTGCTCACGGCCTTCCTGATCTCGTTCTTCCCCATTGTCGTCAATGTGGCCACGGGGCTCGCAACCATCGAACCGGAGACCGAGGACGTATTGCGGGCGCTTGGCGCCAGGAAAATGGATATCATGCTCAAGGTAGGCATCCCCCGCTCGATGCCATATTTCTTCGGATCGCTTAAAGTGGCTATCACATTGGCTTTTGTCGGCTCAGTGGTCAGCGAAACCGTCGCGTCCAATAATGGGCTGGGCAACATGATGGCTTCTGCACAATCCAACTTCAATGTGCCGCTCGTCTTTGCAGGCCTCTTGATGCTTGCCGTGGAAGGTATCGCCATGTACGCGCTGATGGCATGGCTGGAGAAGCGCATGACGGGCTGGGCGCATCGATCGACGCTGGGTAACTGAACACGTTAGGATTGCGACTTATGCCGGAAGGCGAGCAGCCTTAGCGAATAGGCGGTAGAAGTTGTCCGTCGTATAGGCGGCCACTTCGGCGACCGTTTCCCCGCGCAACCGCGCCAGAAGCTCAGCAATCTTGAGAAGGTTGGCCGGCTCGTTCCTGTCGTCCTCGAACGGCGCTGGGCACATGGAAGGGGAATCTGTCTCCAGCAGAATGCGCTCTTTCGGCACCATGGTTGCCGCTTCTCGGATATGATCATTTCCCTCATAGCTCATGAGGCCGCCAAAGCCGAAATAGCCGCCGAGCTCCAGCGCGGCAGTGGCCAACACTGGCCCGCCCGAAAAGGCATGGATGACAAAGGGAAACGGTTTTGTCGCGGTCGCCTCCCGCAGCATCGTCGCCATGGTCTCGTCTTCGCGAACGGAATGGATGACGAGCGGCAATTGCGTTTCCTGCGCAGCGGTCAGGTGCGCCGAAAACACATTGATCTGATTGGTCCAGTCGGCAGATCCAAAGACCCGGTCGAGCCCGGCTTCCCCAATGCCGACAACCTTCGGGTGGCGGGTAAGGGCGATGATCTCTTCCGCGGTGACGTCCTTTTCCTCGTCGGAAAAGTGCGGCAGCGTGCCGACGGTGCAAAAGACATTGGCGTGCTTTTCGGCAACGGCGCGGACCCTGTCGAAGTCGCGGACCCTTACCCCGATGGTTAGGTAGGCTTCGATGCCGATTTCGGCGGCCCTGGCCATGACATCGCTTCGGTCAGACGCGAACTCATCGAAATCGAGATGCAGATGGCTATCGACGAACATGGATGTATTCACTCGACCTTATTGCGCCGGAACGGCTGCCCGAGCGCTGCGGGATCACGTACTTTTCCGGCAAAGCCGATCAGCACGACGATGGTCAGAAGATAGGGCAGCATGACGAGGAACTGGTAGGGAATACCGGTACCCGCGTTCTGGCCGCGCAGCTGGAATGCGTCCGCGCCTCCGAAAAGCACGGCGGCAAGGAGGATGCCCCAGGGGTGACGACGCCCAAGCAGAAGGATGGCAAGGGCGATATAGCCGCGGCCGGCCGTCATGTTGTCGAGGAAGAGACCAGTGGCGCTCAGGGAGAGAAAGGCGCCGCCAAGGCCGGCAAGGAGGCCGGAAACCACAAGACACCAGGTGCGGGTCCGGCTGACCGAGATACCAAGCGTTTCGGCCGCTTCCGGATGTTCCCCCACGGCCGTGATCGCTATACCGACGGACATGCGGGACAGCACGATCGTCGTCACTGCGACGATGGCCAGGGTCAGATAGACTAGAATGCCCTGTTGGAAGAGCAGCGGGCCGAGCACCGGGATCTGGCCGAGCGCTGGGATTTCGATCGGCGGAAATGGTTGGATGCGCGGTGAACTCGTGCCCGTACCAAAAACCGCGCGAAAACCGTAGCTGGTGGCGCCCACCATCATCAGGTTGATGGCGATACCGACAACGACCTGGTTGCTCGAAAGGCGCACGGTGTAAAAGGCAACCACGAGGCCCAAGAGAGCGCCGGAGAGCATGCCGGCGGCCACGCCGAACCAGAGGTTGCCAGACATGAAGGCTGCGGAAAAGCCGACAAAGGCGCCCAGCAGCATCATGCCTTCAAGGCCGATATTGAGCACTCCAGCGCGTTCGGCAAACATACCGCCGAGTGCCGCCAGCATGATCGGGATGGCAAGGCGCGTCGTTGCCTGAAGGAAGCCTGCGGTGATGGGATCGGTCAGAAAATCGAGGACGTTCATAGCTCAATCTGCTCGGCTGCGCTTGGCGAGGAAGTCGAAAGCGCCGCGTCCGATGACGAAGAGCACCACGAGGCCCTGGATAATGGCGGTCAGAGTGCTCGGTACGCCCGAGGCGGTTTGCATGGTGGTGCCGCCCACCTGCAAGGCCGCAAACAGGATTGCTGCGGCGAGGACGCCGATCGGATTGGTACGGCCGAGCAGGGCCACGATAATACCGGTATAGCCGAAGCCGGGCGAAAGGTTTTCGATCATCCGGCGTTGTACGCCAACGACTTCCATGTAACCCGCAAGCCCGGCAAGCGCCCCGCTGACGAGGAAGGCCGAGATGGTGATGGCAGTGACCTTGTAGCCGGAATTGAAAGCGGCCCTTGCATTGAGCCCGACGACGCGCAGCTTGAAACCCCATGTGGTGTGCCAGAGCGCAAAGTGACAGACGACGACGGCGAGGATGGCGAGCAGGAAGCCGAAATGCAGGCGCGTCCCCTCGATCAGCGTAGGAAACCTGGCATTGCTCGCGAGACGCTCGGTCTGGGGCAGGTAGCCAGCGGCCTCCTGCAGGGGGCCGCGCAGCAAGAAGGATACGAAGAGGATCGCGATATAGTTGAGCATGATCGTCGTGATCAGCTCATTGGCGCCAAAACGCATCTTCAGCACACCCGCCACCAGCGACCAGAACGCTCCCACCAACGCTGCCGTGAGGATCATGGTCGGAATAACCACAAATGGGGGCATGTCGGGCAGAGCAAGGCCAACAAAGGCGGCGGCCGTCGCCCCCAGGAAAAGCTGGCCTTCTGCACCCAGATTAAAGGCCCCGCCGCGGAAGGCGATGGCGATAGCAAGACCGGTGAAGGTCAGGGGAATGGCGCGCAGCAGGGTTTCAGCGAGGCTGTTCCAGGAGCCGAAGGCACCGTCGAACAGCGCAATATAGGCCTCAAGCGGATTGGCGCCCCAAGCGACGATCAGGATGGCACCTATCAGCAGCGCGAGGACGATGGCCGCAAGGCTGGATAGGAGCGCGCCGCCAGCCAAGGGTCGAAGGCGGGCGAATGGAGAAGGCGGCGCCTCGGTTTCGGTGGCGCTCATGCGGCCTGTCCCGTCATCATTGCTCCCAGCCGATCGAGCGTAACATCGCGGCGGGAGATTTCTCCCACGATGGTGCCGGCGAACATCACCACGATCCGATCAGACAGGGCGAGAATTTCATCGAGTTCGGTTGAGACCAGCACGATTGCGGCGCCGCGACTGCGCTGGGCCAGGAGTTGTTCATGCACAAAGGCGGTGGCGCCGATATCGAGGCCACGTGTCGGCTGCACCGCAATCACGACTGATGGGTCGCGGCTGAGGGCTCGCCCGAGAACCACCTTCTGCTGGTTGCCACCGGACAGGGTCAGGATGGATTGGTCCGGTCCGGTGCAACGCACATCGTTGTCCGAGATCAGCTCCTCGCTGAACGTCCGGATTGCCGACCGGGAGAGGATGCCGTTGCTGGAGAACGGCTGTCGGGCGACCTGCTCGAGCACCGCATTGTCGGCAATGGAAAGATCGACAAGGGCCGTGCGCTGACGGTCTTCGGGAATGTGGGAGAGCCCGAGATCTATCCGCGGTCCGGGACCCGCGCGGCTGACATCGGCCATCCTGTCGCCCTGGCGCAGGCTCACACTGCCCGAAGTTGGCACCAGCAGACCCGCAAAGATTTCTGCCAGCTCCTGCTGGCCATTGCCGTCAACCCCGGCAATACCAACGATTTCTCCGGCATGGGCGGATACCGAAACGTGGCGCAGGCGATCGACGCCACGATCATCGCGATAGGTGACGTTAGAGGCCACAAGTATGGGCTGTCCGGCGGGCTGCTCGGCTTCGACCGTCGGCAGGACCAGATCGTCGCCGATCATCAACCGCGCGAGTTCCTTGGGACTGGTTTGCTGCGTTGGCATGCTGGCCACGAGCTTGCCTTGGCGCAGGACACTGACCTGGTGGCTGAGGGACATCACTTCATTGAGCTTGTGGCTGATGAAGATGATTGCCGTGCCCGCCTCCGCCAGCATGCGCAGCACGCGAAAAAAGCCTTCGACTTCCTGTGGCGCCAGCACTGCGGTTGGTTCGTCGAGCACAAGAATACGGGCGCCGCGGTAAAGCGCCTTGACGATCTCGACGCGCTGCTGGCTGGCAACAGAGAGGTCGCCGACACGCGCATTCGGGTCGACTTTGAGGCCATAGCGATCGCCGATTTCCTCGATGTCGCGGGCGACTTTCCTGAGATCGGGGAAGAAGCGTCCCGCTTTCCCAATGCCGATTGAAACGTTCTGCGCTACCGTCAGGGTGGGGATGAGCATGAAGTGCTGATGCACCATGCCCACGCCCTTGGCGGCGGCATCGATCGGAGAGGTGAATTTCACAGGCTCGCCATCAATGGCAATGATGCCCTCCTGGGGAATGAGCAGACCGGCAACGACACGCATGAGGGTGGTCTTGCCGGCGCCATTTTCTCCGAGAAGCGCATGTATCTGGCCGCGCGCCACGGCAAAGTCGACCGCGTCATTGGCGGTGAAAGTGCCGAAGCGAACGGTAACGCCGCTCAAGCGGAGCGGCGTCTCCTGGTGACACGTGGCCTTGGCCAAATTACTCGACCATCGAGGTGTCGTGGGGGACGACGAACTCGCCGGATTTGATCGCCTCGAACTTGGCTTCGGTGGCTTTCAGCACTTCGGGGGCGATATTGGAGTCGAGACCGTGGAAGTCGGCGAGACGGATCGAGCCTTCCTTGATGCCATAGCTCCAGGCCTTGCTTTCCCAGCGGTCTTCGATCACCGACTTGGCTGCATCGGTCACGAGCGGCCCGAGGTCCCAGAGCACACTGGTCAGTACGGCTTCCGGGCCTAGATGGTTTTGGTCGGACACGGCGCCGATTACTAGGACCTTTTTCTCGATGGCTGCGTCGATGACGCCAACCGATTGAGCGCTGAGTACGTCCGCGCCCTGCTCAACCTGGGCGATGGCTGCTTCCTTTGCCTTTGGGGGGTCGAACCAGGAACCGAGCCAGGAGATCATGACAGTGACGTCCGGATTGACCTCCTCCGCACCGGCGGCCCAGGCGTGGTAATTGGCTAGCATGTTGGGGGCCGGATTGCCGCCCACCCAGCCGATGATGCCGGACTTGCTGGCGCCGGCCGAGAGCATGCCCGTGAGATATGCGCCCTGATAGTCGGGGTTGTCGTAGGTGCCGACATTGTCGGCCAGGTTCTGCGCGGTACCGGCCATGAAGTTCACGCCCGGGAAATCTTCGGCGACCGCGAGCGTGGCGTCGCCATAGGAAAACGAGTGGGCAAAGATTAGCCCATATCCGCGCGAGGCGTAGTCGCGCATGACGCGCTCGGCGTCGGCATCGGCGACGTTTTCGCTATAGGCAACTTCGATACCCAGGTTTTTGGCCGCAGCCTGAAGGCCAGCATAACCACCGGCATTCCAGTCATTATCGCTGATCGGGCCGGGCAGGATCATGGCGACCTTCAGGTCGCCAGCGGCCAGTGCGGCGCCGGCCATCAGCGGCGCGCTGGCTGCACCCAGAGCCAGTGCGGCCAGCACCTTAAGGCGCATGCGGTTGGAAATCATCATTGGTTTGTCGCTCATCGGTTTGAACCTTGGTCCCTCGCAGCGGCCATGCCGCCTGTTCTCTCGCCGGTCTTCCGGCCCCTCTGCCGTAACGCCTGACTTCCCACGCGCAGAGGACTATGAAGTTTTCATTTCGGGTCGTCCACCGGAATTTTCTGTTTGGAAAATTCTTTGTCTCCCCTGTAAATGCTTGCATGTCTGCGCGACGTAGACTCGTATAGCGGCCGAGTTTTCTATCTAGAAAATCGAGCTTGGAGCAGAAATGGATCGCGCCATCGTCGTCGCAGCAGCCCAAATGGGCCCCATCGCTCGCTCCGAGACGCGAAAGCACGTGGTCCAGCGGCTGCTCGTAGCTCTGAGGCAGGCTCACGCACGCGGCGCCGAACTCGTGGTATTTCCCGAACTGACGCTGACGACCTTCTTCCCGCGCTGGTATCTGACAGATCCCGCCGAGATCGACGCCTTTTTCGAAACCGAAATGCCGGGCCCGGAAACACGGCCGGTCTTCGAGGAGGCCAGCAGGCTCGGTATCGGCTTTTATCTCGGCTATGCCGAACTAGCCGTCGAGGACGGGCGGACGCGACGTTTCAACAGCTCCATCCTTGTCGATCGAAGCGGGGTCATAGTCGGAAAATACCGCAAGGTGCATTTGCCGGGCTACGACACGCCGCAGTCCGGGCGCAGCAGCCAGCATCTGGAAAAATACTATTTCGAGCCGGGCAATCTCGGCTTTCCAGTATGGCGCAGCATGGGCGCGGTCATGGGCATGTGCATCTGCAACGACCGGCGCTGGGCGGAGACGTACCGCGTCATGGCCCTACAAGGTGCCGAGATGATCCTGCTTGGATACAACACGCCCGATGATCACACCGGCAATTTTGATTTCGACAGCCTAACGGGATTTCATCACCAATTGTCGGTACAGGCCGGGGCCTATCAGAATTCCACCTGGGTGGTGGCAACGGCCAAGGCGGGCAATGAGGAAGGCTCGCGGATGATCGGCCAGTCCATGATTGTCGCACCGTCAGGGCAGATCGTCGCCATGGCGACGACAACCGATGACGAAGTTATCACCGCTCGTTGCGATCTCGATATGGCGGCGCTTTATCGCCGCACCATTTTTGATTTCTCCCGTCATCGGGAGCCGGACAATTATCGCCTGATCGTTGAACGCAAGGGGCCTCTGGCGCCGCCTCAGGAGCCGCAGGCATGAGTGACTCTGTTTTCAGTCGCCGTCCTGCTGACGAGACGGGTCAGGAACCCGCTGTCGCGCGGATTCTCTCCGAGCTGCGCAAGGCCAATGGTTGGACGCTGGCAGAGGTGTCAAAGAAGACCGGCGTTGCGATCTCGACCCTGTCAAAAATCGAAAATGGTCAGACCCAGCCGGCCTATAGCGTGCTGACGCGTCTCGCGGCCGGCCTTGAGATCGACTTTGTCGACCTTCTTGGCGGCAGCGTCCATCCGCGCTTTTCCGGTGCGGCCCGTGCGATCACGCGGGCAGGGGAGGGGACGCGGTTCTCCAATGATATGGGGCTTTATGAGGCGCTGGGCACCGATCTCGCTGCCAAGTCGCTGCAGCCTATGATCATCGACGTATTGCCGCGTTCGTCCGAAAGCCTCAGCGTTCGCAGTGCGCATCGCGGCGAGGAGTTTGTCTATGTCCTTGCCGGCCCTGTCATATTCGAGATGAGCCCCTATGCTCCCGTTGTGCTCTCGACAGGGGACTCGGTCTATTTCGATGGAGCGATGGATCATGGCTTTCATGCCGTAGGGCCCGAAAGCGGACGAATTCTGTCGGTCTGTTTTGCCGGAACGGGCCTTTCCTCCAATGCGGTGATGTCCGAATGATCATCGCTCCGAAGTCGCTGTCTGCCAGCATGGCGGTGCGTACCTGGCTGGATGACCACGAGATCGTCATCAAGGGAGACCGGATCGCCTATGTGGGGCCGACTGGCAGCTAATGCTTGAGCAATCTTCCGATGTGCCTGATCTGTCGGGCTTTGCCGGCTTTGAGCAGGTTTCAACGCCTGCCGTCGTGCTCAATGGTGCGGTCATGCGCGCCAATATCGCGCGCATGCAGGAACTGGCCGAGGGTCGCGTTGCCCTACATCCGCATATCAAGACGCACAAGAGTATCGCGCTTGCGCGTCGGCAGATTGCGGCTGGCGCCGCAGGCGTGACCGCATCGCGCGCGGCGGAAGCACGTCATTTCATCATTGCCGGCATTCCTGTCGTCACCATTGCTTATCCCATCATTGACGCGAACGTTGCGGCCGAGCTCATCCTGCTGGCGGCTCACCACGATGTACGGCTGCGATTTGTCGTTGATAGCCAAGACGGTGCCGTAGCGCTGGTTGAAGCCAGCAAGCGGACCACTCTGAAGATAGAGGCCTTTATCGAGGTCGATGTCGGTCTGAAAAGGTGCGGAGTTGATCCGACCACTGAGGACGCTATCACTCTCGCGGATCGATTGGTTGCCGGCGGCATAGATTTCATCGGCTTGCTGTCGCATGCTGGCCAGTCCTATGGCGCAGCAGGGCCTGCTCAAGTCGCTGACATCGCGGCCTCTGAGCGGGTCATACTGCTTGGACTGTGCGAGCGTCTCGCCAATGTTGGCTTTGCTCCAACCGCCGTTTCCGTTGGCAGTACGCCCACGGCGCTATGCAACGCAGGTTTCGATGGGCTGACCGAACTGCGACCAGGAAACTACATCTTCCTTGACCTTACGGCCGTCCGGCTAGGTATCGCAAAGCGCAGCAATCTCGCCCTGGCTGTCACTACGAACGTCATCTCCGTCAACGATAGGTATGCGATCATAGACGCCGGCTCGAAGGTCCTCAGCTCCGACATGGGACCGCACGGCACTGGAGCCGGCGCCGGCTTCGGCGAGGCATGGCTTGCCGACGGCCGCGGGCCCTTCCGCGTAGAAAAACTCTCCGAGGAACACGGCTTTGTCGACTATGGCGATGGCGGCCTCGACGTCGGCTCGAAGCTACTGATTCTGCCCAATCACGCTTGCCCCGTGGTCAATCTGGCTTCGTCCCTTTTCGAGCTTTCCAGTGATGGGGGCGCAACGATCACCGTCGACGCGTAACCTCCTGCTCGGCAGGCGTACCCTTCCAAAAATCGCGGCTTTCATGGAAGTCTCCTGTTTGCAAAGAGGTTCAGTCTACGCAGGCTCCCGGTGAGCAGTGGTGAAAGGTTGAGTCTGTATCACCGACCTGATCGCGTCCGGTCGGCGACCCATGGCGCCGTGGGCGATATTGCCTGCCATTCGGAGTGGCGCTTGATCTGTGCCTTGGCGAACGGGCAGAGTGGGACGACAACCCCATCGCGGCGGGCGTCTTCAATGGACTGTTGCACCCCGCCGTTCGCCTGCGGCCGCGCAGAACTGCAGGGATGAACGTATGATCGATGATGACCTGTCGGGTGCCAGTGTGGTCAGCAGGGATCACGCCACTTTATCCGCAAATTGAGCGGTTTGGGCCGGATTGAGATGAGGGAGATGGAGCGGGTGAAGGGAATCGAACCCTCGTCGTAAGCTTGGGAAGCTTCTGCTCTACCATTGAGCTACACCCGCGACGGCGATCTAGATGCGGGAAATCGCCGTCGCCGTCAAGCCGGTCCTACAGCACCGCCGCCGTATCCACCGACACTTCCACCGACATGCCCGGCAGCAGCCGCGCGATCATGTCCTGGCCGGGGTCCAGCTCGATGCGCACCGGAATGCGTTGGGCGATCTTGGTGAAATTGCCGGTGGCATTGTCGGGCTTGAGCACGCTGAATTCGGAGCCGGCCGCGGGAGAAATCTCCGAGATACGGCCCTTGAGCGCGCCATGACCCAGCGCATCGACGACGATATTGGCTTGCTGTCCCACGGCAATCCCGGCCAGCTGGGTTTCCTTGAAATTGGCGATCACCCAGGTCTGTGGCGGCGTCACCGAGGTCAGCTGGGTGCCGATCGACACATATTGACCTAAGCGGGCGGCCACCTCGCCCAGAACGCCATCCACCGGCGCCACGATCCTGGTATTGGAAATATTGATCCGCGCCAGCTCCACACTGGCCTCGGCGCCCTTGACCGCGCCTTCCAGGGCCGGCTTGCCGCCTTCCACCAGCGCCAGGTTCTGTTTGGCAATGCTGACCGAGGCCATGGCCTGGTCGACGCTCGATTGCGCCTGCGCCAATGCCGAATGCACCTGATCGACCGTCGATTGTGGCGACAGGCCCGAGGCCAGCAGGGAATCGGTGCGCGTGGCGTCGGCCTGCGCCTTGTTCAGCGCCGCCTGCGCCGCCGCCAGTTGGGCCTTGGCGAGATCGACGCTGGCCTGCTTGGAGGCAAAATTCTGGTCGTAATTGGCCAGCG
This sequence comes from Devosia sp., assembly GCA_035565135.1. Classification (GTDB taxonomy): domain Bacteria; phylum Pseudomonadota; class Alphaproteobacteria; order Rhizobiales; family Devosiaceae; genus Devosia. Next base: position 18,058 of record DATMSY010000197.1, on the reverse strand, counting down.
CGTTCTGCTGCTGCACGAGCGTGGCTTCGGCCTGCGCCAATTGCTGCTGATAGATGCGGTCATCGAGCTGCACCAGCACGTCGCCCTTATGCACGCTCTGGTAATCGCTCACCGGCACAGCAACCACATAGCCCGCCAATTGCGGGGCGATCAGCGTCACCCGGCCTTTGACATAGGCATTATTGGTGCTCTGCACGCTGGTGGTGAAGGGCGGCAATTGCCAGGCATAGAGCACTGCGCCGATGCCGATGAGGCCGGCAATAAGGGCGGGAATTGTCGCCTTGGACAGAACAAGTTCTTTGATACGCATAGTTTGGTCTTTCGAAATCAGGCGGGCTGCGCCTGGAGCGGGGTGGCAGGCTTGCTGAGGGCAGCAAGCGCCAGATGGGTGAGCAGCACGGCGATGGCCGCCAGCGTCGCTGCAAAAATCAGCAGAAACAGATCGTTATAGGCCAGCACATTGGCCTGCTGGCTGGCCGATTGGCCCAGCAGCGCCAGCCCCTTGGCGTCGCGCTGCGCCGGGTCTGTCAAAACCCTGGCATAGGCCCCGCCATAGGCCTGCACGCGTTGCGCCACTAGCGGATCGAGCAGGGTAATGCCCTGGGCGATCACATTGGAGTGGAACTGCTCGCGAACCGTCACGAAACTGCCGAATATGGCCGAGCCCAAGAGGCCTCCCAGGCTCTGCGTGGTGAGAAACACGGTGAGGAACGACAGGATATATTGCGGTCCCCGCGCCAGCGCCCGCAAAAAGCCATGCAACATGGCTGGCGGCAGGAACAGGCCCGTGGCCACCCCGATCAGCGCCTGGCTCAGATAGAATTGCTCGGGGCGGCTCAGCACCGTGCTTTGCGAATCCATCCAGGCGGCAATGGCGATCAACACCAGCGAAATCAGGTGGAAGATCGGCACGCGATTGGGCTTCATCACCATGCTGAGCCCCGCCGTAGCCGCGAAAGTGGCGACGCCAACCAGCCCGAACAGCCCGATCAGCTGGTCGTTCTGCAGGTTGAGCACGGTGAACAGGCCAAACACCCCCACCGATTGCTCCGACAGCAGCAGCCGCAGCACGATCAGCGAGCCGGCAAAGATCAGCATGTCGCGGCTGAACAGCCAGCGCAGGTCGACAATGGGGTTCTTGCGATGCAGCTCGACCAGGCAAAACAGCACCAGCGAACCAATGCCCAGCGCCAGCAACACGCCGATCCAGGGCGCTTCGAGCCACCAATAGACCCGCCCCATGCCCAGGACCACGGCCATGGAAGCAAAGCCCGTTGCCATCAGCGGCAGGCTGATGATGTCGTCCTTGTCGAATACCTTGGCGCGCGGCGGCGGCACCAGCGGCACGAGAAACACGATGGCCAGGCTCACCAGGGCCAGCCCCGCCTCGACCATGTAAAGCCCCTGCCAATCACCCATGGCCAGAAGATCGGGCGAGATGACGCGAGCCAGCGGCAGCGAGAGCGAACTGCCCAGCATGCCGAAGCACAGGCCAATGCTCATCTTCTTGGCCGGCGGCAGCCATTCGAGCATGTAGAAAAAGGCCAGCGTGCTCAATGGCGCCGCGGCAATACCCATGATGGCGCGCACCCAGATCGCCGATTGCAGATCATGGACGAACAGATGCGCCAGCACGATCAGCGCATAGACGATGATGCCCAGCTCGGCAAAACGCCGCATGCCGAACTGGCTGCGGATTTTGAACATGACGATGGTGCCGGTCATATTGGTGGCAAAATAGACCGTGGGCAGCCAGGCCATTTCCGTGGCCGTGGCGCCGAACGAGGCCTGCAGCCCCGTCAGATTTGCCGTCACCAGGTTCAGTCCCAGCCCCTGGGTAATGCCCAGCACGATCGAGCTGATCACATAGATGATATTCCATGGCAGCGATTTGGGCACGAAAGGCGGCATGCCCGGGGGGCCTCCGGCAGGGGCGGGAGCAGGGGCAGGGGCAGGGGCAGGGGCTCCGGCAGGAGCGCGCCGAGGCGCATTTGTGGCGGCAGCGGCGGTCTCGCTCATGGCGCGGCCTCCTCGCTCCCCGGCGCCTTCAGCGCCGCGATGCGGTCCAGCAGGATTTCGAGAATGCGATTGGTCGTCGCGATGTCCTGGGCGCTCAGCCCATCCATCAATTGCGCATTGAGCCCATCGGTCAGCACCAGCACGTTCTCGGCCAGCGGCCGGCCGGCATCGGTCAGCACGATCAGCTTGGCGCGGCGATCATGGGCGGCCGGCTCGCGGCGAATATGCCCCAGCCCTTCCAGCCCATCCAGAATCCGCACCGCCGTTGGGTGTTCCACGCCCAGAAATTCGGTCACCGCCGCCTGGCTCACCCCTTCGGGGCTGCGCACCAAAAGCAGCAAGACGCGCGCCCGCGCCGAAGTCAGGCCAAGGCCCTTGAGCTGGGCATCAAAGCCCGTGCTCAATTCCCGGGCGACCCGGCCGATGATGCGCAGCAGATTGGGGTTCGAAGGCATTATGTAGACCAATACAATGTAGCTTGCTACTTATATGGGTGAGATGTATGCTTGCGCACGCTCTCTGTCCATGCCCGATTTCGTCATGGCTCCTTTGCGGGATGGAGGACTCTGGTTAACTGTCTCGGGAAGTGTTCACCGGAGACCCGCACCACCCACGGTGTCATTCCGGCGAAGGCCGGAATCCATGCTGTGCCCTCTCCCCACGCTGGATGTCGTGAATAGCCTTCAGCATGGATCCCGGCCTTCGCCGGGATGACACCGTGTTTTGAAATGTATCGGGGAAGGGGCGGGCCGCCACCCACCGGCAGATCCCTCCCCCTATCAGGGGGAGGCTAGGAGGGGGTACTGCGATGCCCCTAAGGCGTATACGGCCTGAAATGCTTGGAGAGCTTGAGCGTCTGCGCCTGATAGTTCGACCCCAGGGCCGTGCCATAGAGCCGGTCCGGCGCTTCGGCCAGCGTCTCATAGATCAGCCGCCCGATCGTCTGGCCGTGCCCGAGCAAAAACGGCACTTCGCGGCTGCGCACTTCGAGCACCGCCCGGCTGCCGCTGCCACCCGCCGGGGAATGGCCGAAACCGGGGTCGAAAAACCCGGCATAATGCACGCGGAATTCGCCCACCAGCGGATCGAACGGCACCATTTCGGCGGCATGGCTGGGCGGCACATGCACCGCCTCGTCGCTCACCAGAATATAGAATTCATCGGGGTCGAGGATCAGCTCTTCCCGCCCGCGATTAGTCAGCGGCTCCCAGAAATCGAGCACATCGAGCGCCGCCTTCTTGTCGACATCCACCACCGCCGTATGCCGCTTGGAGCGGAACCCCACCAGCCCGTTGCGCCCTTCGCCCTTGAGGTCGATGGAAAGCGCCACGCCTTCCCCCACCGGATAATTGCCGCCAAAGACCAGCGTATCGGTGTCATGCAGCGCCCGGTGTTCGGCCACTGACAGCCGCGTATCGCCCGAGCGGAACCGCATCTGGCTGAGCCGCGATCCCGTGCGCACCAGCACGGGAAAGGTCCGCGGGCTGACTTCGAGATAAAGTGGGCCCTTATAGCCCTCGGGCATCTGGTCGAACCCGCGCGCCCGGTCCCCGATCACCCGGGTAAACACGTCCAGCCGCCCCGTCGAGCTCTTTGGATTGGCCGAAGCGCTGACCGCCTCAGGCAGGTCGAGGCTCTCCTGCAGCGGCACGAGATAGACGCAACCCCGCTCCAGCACCGCGCCATTCTTGAGGTCGATTTCATGCAGCTTGAGCGCTTCGATGCGCTCGGCCACCGAATGATTGGGCCCGGGCAGGAAGCTCGAGCGCACGCGATAGGCCACATCGCCCAATCGCAGGTCGAGGCTCGCCGGCTGCACCTGATCGTGATCGAAGGCGCGCGCCGAAATGATCGAGCCCTCACGGGCCAGTTTTTCGATCAACCGCGCCGGAAACACGCCCCGCGGCCATGCCTGCTGCTTGTCCATGTTACCTTCGCGTGCCCATCTGAGCCCTAGTCCCTACCAATCCCTGCAATTGACGCCAACAGCCAATTGCCCTTAGATCACAGCCCAGTGGTGATTTGGCCGGTCGGTTGCAGCCACTTTAAAGAAATCGCTAAAGACCGTTTTCAACCGGCCGCCCTCGTGCGCCGGTTTTTTGTTGAAAGTGCCGTCATGTCCAAGACGAACAATCCGCTTCTCGACCCGACCCGCCTGTCGCCCGAAACCCAGCTGGTCCATGGCGGGGGCAAACGCACCGATTTCAACGAGACCAGCGAAGCGCTGTTCCTCAATTCCGGCTATTCCTATCCAAGTTCCGAACATGCCGAGCGCCTGTTCCAGGGCAAGATTCCCGGCGGCCATAATTATTCGCGCTTCGCCAATCCTTCCGTCGACATGTTCCAGGAGCGCATGGCGCTGCTCGAGGGCGCCGAAGCCGGCCGCGCCTTTGCCTCTGGCATGGCTGCGGTCACCAATGCGGTGATGAGCCAGGTGCGGGCCGGGGACCATATCGTGGCCGCCCAGGCCCTGTTCGGCGGCTGTCGCTATGTGGTGGAAGATTATGCGCCGCGCTTCGGCGTCGCCTCCACCCTGGTCGATGGCCGCGACCCCGAAAATTTCGCCCGCGCCATGCAGCCCAATACCAAGGTCGTCTTCATCGAAACCCCGACCAATCCGACGCTGGAACTGGTCGACATCAAGGCCGTCGCCGAGATCGCCCACGCCCACGGCGCCAAGCTCATCGTCGACAATGTCTTTTCCACCGCCCTTTACCAGAAGCCGCTCGAACTGGGCGCCGATCTCGTCACCTATTCGGCCACCAAGCATATCGACGGGCAGGGCAGGGTGCTGGGCGGCATCGTGCTGGGCTCTAAGGAATTGATCGAAGGCGACGTCCACACCTTCCTGCGCCAGACCGGCGCCACCCTCAGCGCCTTCAACGCCTGGGTCCTGCTCAAGGGGCTGGAAACCTATGCCCTGCGCGTCGAGCGCATGACCAATAGCGCCGAAAAAGTCGCCGCGGCCCTCGCCAGCCATCCCAAGGTCGAGCGCGTCATCTATCCGCACCACCCCAGCCACCCGCAATATGATCTCGCCAAGCGCCAGATGGCTCGCGGCTCGACCCTGCTCGCCATCGACGTCAAGGGCGGCCAGGAAGGCGCCTTCGCCTTCTGCGACAATCTCGCGGTGATCCTGATTTCCAACAATCTGGGCGACGCCAAATCGCTCATCACCCATCCCCGCACCACCACCCATGCCCGCCTCACCGAAGAAGTCCGCCTCGAAACCGGCGTCACCCCCGGCCTCGTCCGCCTCTCGGTGGGTCTCGAATCCAGCGACGATCTCATCGCCGACCTGATGTATGGGCTCGACCAAGTGTGAGGCATCCTGCCACGGCCTCGTCCTTCGACAAGCTCAGGATGAGGCCCCTCGTAAGGGTCGTATTCATGAGTAGACCTCATGGTGAGCCTGTCGAACCACGAGGTCGTGCCACTATGTCGGGCCAGGTCATGCACACTGCTTTATCGGCTCTATCGTCCCCTCGCCCCTCAGGGGAGAGGGCCAGGGTGAGGGGTGCAACGCTTGGAGTGTCGCGCATGTCGCAGCATCGCACCCCTCACCCGCCGCAAAGCGGCGACCTCTCCCCTGAGGGGCGAGGTGACCGGCGTGTTGTGCATTGGGGTAGTGCAGCGCTTCGATGCGTGGTGGCATCACTGCTCCTCGCCGCCCCCGCCTTCGCTCAAACGCTCCCCTATCACACCGACCCCAGCGCCCGCGAAATCCTGCCCAGCCTCTCGCCCATTCCGGCCATCCGCTTCCTCACCACCACCGATTTTCCGCCCTTCAATTTCCGCGATGCCGGGGGCGAACTCATCGGCTTCAATGTCGACCTCGCCCGCCGCATCTGCACCGAGGTCAATGTCGCCTGCACTATCCAGGCCTGGCCCTGGGAACAGGCCGCCGATGCCCTGGCCGACAATCAGGGCGATGCGCTGATCGCCGGTCTCGACATGTCGCCCGAAAATGGCGCGCGCTTTGATTTCTCCGCCACCTATCTGGCGCTGCCGGGCCGCTTCGTCACCCGCTCCGCCGATATCGCCACTTTCGATCCTGCGACCTTGACCGGCAAGACCATCGCCGTGCGCACAGGCAGCACGCACGAAGCCTTTGTCCGCCGCTATTTGCCCCGCGCCAATGTCGTGCCCTTCGCCACCGAGGTCGAAGCCCTGGCCGCCGTAAAAGATCGCGCCGCCGATCTCTTCTTCGGCGACGCCATGCGGGCCTCGTTCTGGCTCAACGAAAATCTCGATTGCTGCGGCTTTGCCGGCGACGCCTATTTCCGTCCCGCCCTGTTCGGCGAGGGCCTCGCCATCGCCGTCCCCGCCGGCAATGACGCGGTCCGCCACGCCATCGATTGGGCCCTGGTCAAGCTCAAGGACAATGGCACCCTGGACGAGCTCTACCTGCGCTGGTTCCCCGTGGGGTTTTACTGAGGGGGCACATGGAGCCCCGCTGTTCGAGAGCCACGATCCAATCCCCTCCCCCTTGAGGGGAGGGTTAGGGTGGGGGTTCTGCGGTCTAAGCAAACTCTATGCAGATGGAGAGTTCATAACCCCCACCCTCAATCCCTCCCCTCAAGGGGGAGGGAGGCAGACCGAGGCTCGCTACCTTAGCCCGGCATCCGCCGATGCCGCGCCCGCGCCGCCGCTTCGATGGCGGCCGTAGTCAGCCGGTCCAGCGCCAGCTTGTCCCGCAACATTTCGAGAAACCGCAATTCCTCCTGCTCGAGATGCAGGTCCACCGCCGTCACCTCCACCGCCACGGCATAGGCGGTGTCCTGCAGCTTGGCCGGCAGCGCCGCAATGGCGTCGTCCAGCACCTTGTCCAGTCCGCCCGGCCCGTTGAGCTTGTCCGCACAGGCATTGGCCACCGCCGTCAGCCGGCTCTTGTCAAAGCCCTCGAACACCGGCAGCCGCCCCACCAGCGCCTGGATGCGCACCAGTTCCTTTTCGGTCATGGCGCTGTCGGAAGAGGCGGCGACAAGCATCAGGTGGATCAGCGCGTCATGGGCGGCAAGGGTCATGGTGGTTTCCGTTTCTCGCAATCTCGTCTAGCTAAGCGGGCTCTCGCCCTCCGGCAAGCACCTGCGACATTGACGCAAGCCTGCTGGAATGCAACACACCTCACCGCCTCCCATAAATACCGAAAGGCTGGTTCCTTGTCGCCCGCTCCTTTGCCCCCACTCGATCCCGCGTTTTTCGACGCTGCCCAGACTGCCCGCGCTTGGCCGTTTGAGGAAGCCAAAAAACTGGTGGCCCGGATCGAGAAATCGGGCAAGGGCGAAGCCGTGTTCGAAACCGGCTATGGCCCCTCGGGCCTGCCCCATATCGGCACCTTCGGCGAAGTGGCCCGCACCACCATGGTGCGCACGGCTTTCCGCCTGTTGACGCGTGACCAGATCCCGACCCGGCTCATCTGCTTTTCCGATGACCTCGACGGCATGCGCAAGATTCCGGACAATGTGCCCTCCAAGGAGGCCATGGAGCCGCATCTGCAAAAGCCGCTCAGCGCCGTGCCCGATCCCTGGACCAATGAATATGCCAGCTTCGGCGATCACAACAACGCCATGCTGCGCCGGTTCCTGGATACCTTCGGCTTCGACTACGAATTCGCCAGCGCCACCGATTATTACAAGTCCGGCCGCTTCGACGCCGTGCTGCGCCGCGCTGCCGAGCGCTATGACGATATCATGGGCGTGATGCTGCCTACTCTGGGCGCCGAGCGGCAGGCCACCTATAGCCCCTTCCTGCCCATCTCTCCGATCTCAGGCCGCGTGCTCTATGTCCCCATGAAGGAAGTCGATGCCAAGAACGGCACCGTCACCTTCGAGGACGAGGATGGCCGCGACACCACCGTCCCGGTCACCGGTGGGCATGTAAAGATGCAGTGGAAGCCCGATTTCGGCATGCGCTGGGCCGCGCTGGGCGTCGATTTCGAAATGTTCGGCAAGGACCACCAGACCAACGCCCATGTCTATGACAAGATTTGCGAAATCCTCGGCGGCAAGGCGCCCGAACACTACGTGTTCGAGCTGTTCCTCGATTCCGAAGGGCAGAAAATCTCCAAGTCCAAGGGCAATGGCCTCACCATCGACGAATGGCTGACCTATGCGGGCAATGAAAGCCTGGGCCTCTACATGTTCCAGAAGCCCCGCACCGCCAAGCGCCTGCATTTCGATGTCATCCCGCGCGCCGTCGACGAATATTACAGCTTCATCGCCGCCTATCAGGGCCAGGATGTTGCCGCACGCCTCGAAAACCCGGCCTTCCACGTCCATTACGGCAACGTGCCGAACCCCGAAGTGCCGCTGAGCTTTGCCTTGCTGCTCAACCTCGTGGCCACGGCCAATGCCACCGATACCAAGGTGCTCTGGGGCTTCATCTCGCGCTATCTGCATGGCGCGACGGCCCAGACCCACCCCGAGATCGACCGGCTCGCCGCCTATGCCGTGCGCTATTTCAACGACAAGGTAAAACCCTTCAAGGTCTACCGCGCCCCCACCGATCAGGAGCGCGCTGCCCTGCAGGACCTGCACGACCAGCTCGCAGGCTACGAAGGCTCCACCGATGGCGCCGCCTTGCAGGACCTCGTCTACGCCATCGGCAATGGCCACAAGTTCGAGCCGCTGCGCGACTGGTTCAAGGCCATCTATCAGGTGCTGCTCGGCGAAGACCAAGGCCCCCGCTTCGGCTCCTTCATCGCCCTCTTCGGCGTCACCGAAACCCGCCAACTCATCGAAGACGCATTGGCCGGCAAAATGCTCAAAGGCTAGCGGACGGCCGGGCAGCAGCCCGATCTCTCCCACCCACCGCATCTCCCTCGGGCTCGACCCGAGGGCCCCTCTCAACCCGGCACAAGCGGCGAATGGCACTCCAGGCCACCCAAACCCGCCGATCCCCTATTTCCTACCGCCCCCCTACCTGCTTCACCAGCGCCACCGCCTCCGCCGGCATGTCCCGCGCCACCTTGCGGTAGACCCGCCCATTGGGCGTGCGCCGCATCATGTCGAGATCGCATAATTCGCGCCGCAGCAACGCATAGTCCTCGTAATCATGCCAGTTGCGCAGCATGGAATTGACCTCCGGCTCGCTCAATTGCTGGTCGTCCGGCAGATAGGACCAGACCACCCACAGCACCAGCAATTGCTCGGCCCGCTTGCTCGGCCACCGTTGCAACCGCCCGCCAGCGTCGAAACAGCGCGCCGCGCTGGCGATCCGCTTGTCCATCACGGCTGGTTCAGCGCTTTGCGAAAATAGACCACGCGCTGGGTTTCGCTAAAACCCAATGCGCCATGCATCTGGTGGCTTTCCCGATTGTCCAACGCGGCGTCCGAGGCAAATTCGGTGCAGCCCTGTGCCCGCGCCCAATCCTCGACTGCTGCCACCAATTGGCCGGCAATGCCGCTGCGGCGATGCTCGGGGCTGACGAAAATGCCCTCGAGAAAGGCCACCGGCGAAGTGTTGCAGCCATTGACATAATCATGCCGCAAGCTGGCTTCGGCGAGGCCCACCGCCTGGCCATCCGGCAAGCGGGCGATCAGGTTGATCGTCTCCCCCGGCGCTGCCAGCGCCGCGGCGATTTGGGCGGCATGTCCCGCCAGGCCATGCCGCGGCCAGAGCGCCTGGCGCAATTCTGCCCAATCGGCGCTGTCCGCCTCTGTTGCGGCGGCAATCCTCATTGGCTGGCCCAGATGATCCGGGCGATCCACTCGATATCGGTTACATCGAGCAGCCGCGGTTCATAAGCCGGGTTCAGCGAATGCAGCTCGATCTGCTTGGCGCTTTGCCGGGCCAATATCTTGGCCATGACCTCACCATCGCGCGTGCGCACCACCACCCGGTCGCCGCGGCGCACCTGCTCGGTGGGTGAGACCACGATGCGGTCGCCTTCCCGGTATAGCGGCTCCATGGAATCGCCCTGCACTTCGAGCGCATAAATGCCCGCTGCGCCGGGCGAGGGCAGGGCCACTTCGTCCCAGCCCTGTCCCGCCGGAAAGCCCGCGCTATCGAAAAAGCCGCCCGACCCCGCCTGGGCCAGGCCCAAAAGCGGCACGGTTTGGCCGGTTTCATGTGGGCTCATCTGCATATAGGCGCCCGTCCCGCCCAGAAAGCTGTCAAAGCTCTCACCCGTCGCCTCCAAAATCTTGGAAATGCTCTCGGTCGAAGGCCAGCGTTCGCGGCCATCCTTGTTGATGCGCTTGGAAATATTGAACGCCGTGGCGTCCAGCCCCGCGAGCTTGGCCAGTGCCGACACAGAATGCCCATGCCGGCGCGCCAGCGCGTCAATGCCGTCCCATATGGCCCTGTGTGATAGCATGGCAGAGGAAATCTATCTTATATTGCGGAAATAAGTCCTATTCCTAATCGCCTCTCGCCCCCTTGTAAAGAGAGTCCCCTCCGCAACGGAAAAGGGCCACCCCATGGGCGGCCCCTCATTGCCTAGACTCGCAGCAATGTCTTGATGGCCCGCCGCTCGTCCATGGCGCGATAGCCCTCGGCCACATCGGCAATGGGCAATTCCAGGTCGAAAACCTTGCCCGGATTGATCTGCCGGCTCAGCACCAGATCCATCAGATGCGGCAGGAACCGCCGCACCGGCGCCGGCCCGCCCATTATCCCGGTCTGGGAGAAGAACAGCTGCTGGCCCTCGAGCTGCACCCCATGGGGCACCCCGACATAGCCGATCATGGCGCCGGGCCGGGCGGCATGGATTGCCTGCAACATCGATTCCTGCGTGCCCACGCATTCGAGCACCGCATCGGCCCCGATATTGCGCGTCAGCGCCTTGATAGCCGCCACGCCCGCATCACCGCGCTCGACGACGATATCGGTAGCGCCATATTCGAGCGCCAGTTCCTGCCGGCTCTTGTGCCGGCTCATGGCGATAATGCGTTCGGCGCCCATCTGCTTGGCGGCCAGAACGCCCATCAGGCCCACCGCGCCATCGCCGACTACGGCCACGCTCATACCGGGCTGCACCCGCGCCGCATCAGCCGCATACCAGCCCGTGCCCAGCACGTCCGAAACCGCCAACAGGCTCGGGATCAAATCGTCTGCCGGCATCTCCGCCGTCGCCACCAGCGTCCCATCCGCCAGCGGCACCCGGGCGTAAGTGGCCTGCGCCCCCGACATGAATTCGCGCTGCTCGCAGGACGAGTGAAACCCATGCTGGCAATGGGGGCACGTATTGTCCGAGGTCGCAAAGGACCCAACCACGAACTGGCCCGGCTTTACCGTTTTGACCGCGCTGCCCACTTCCACCACCACGCCACAATATTCGTGGCCCATATGCTGGGGCGCGGTAACCGGGCTGGCCCCGCGATAGGGCCAGAGATCGGACCCGCAAATACAGGTCGCCGAAAGCTTGATGATGGCATCGGTAGGCTGGAGGATTGTGGGCTCGGCAACGTCCTCATAGCGAACGTCTCCGGGGCCGTGCAAAACTGTGGCAAGCATGGAAGAGCTTCCTTTCGGGTCAGTGGCGGTCAAACCGCCTCGATATGCAGGGGGAATTCGCCGCGCGTGAGCAGCGGCGCGAAGCCATTGTCGAACCGGCCGAGCCGGATCAGTCCACTCGACCAGCGATAGCCGGCATAGAACAGGGCCAGATTGCCCCATGGCGCGAAATAGCAAAGATCGCCCGGCTGCTCATTGGCAAAGGGCCCGCTGGCCTCTTCGGTGAGCTTGCGCGGCAGATAGGCGATCTTCTCGTTTTGCGCGTAATTGTCGATGGTGAGGTCCAACGGCAGCATGGCGTAGAAATCGCGGGCCGAGGGATTGTCGTAGAGCGTGGCGGTCAGCGTCGCGCCATTGAAGCTGAAGCGGGCTTTCATATCGGTTGCCTCCTGGCTTGCCGGGTCCGTTCCCTGCTGGCCCCGCGCCCAGGCGGGCAGCAGGGCCGCGGCCAGGGTCGCCCCCAGCATTGTACGGCGGCCGATCAGTCGAAACGTCATGGCCTTTTCCTTTCGAGCGAAGCCGCCACCATGCCGGCCAGCACCGCCGAGCCGGCCAGCAGGCCCGCGCCCAGCACAAAGGGGCTCCACCAGCCGGAGGCGTCGAACAGCAGTCCGCCCACTGCGGCGCCAAAGGTGATGGCGAACTGGATCAGCGCCACTTGCAGCCCGCCGCCGGCTTCCAGGTCATCGGGGATCACCCGGGTCATCCAGGTATTCCACGCCACCGGAATGGGCGTGGTGAAGAACCCCCAGAGGATCAGCAGGCCCGCCGTCGCCATGGCGAACGGCCCCGCCGCAACCAGCAGCAGCGCGATGATGGCCAATATGGTGGGCAGGCCGACCAGCACCGCACCCAGCTGCGAGCGCAGCACGAAGCCAACCAATGACGTTCCCGCCAGGCCCGCCAGCCCCAGGCCGAGCAGCACCATGGACAGCGCATTGATCTCGAGGCCGGTGACGTTTTCGAGAAAGGGCCGCAGATAGGTCGAAAGCGAGAATTGCCCCATAAAGGCCAGCGTGGTCGCCGCCATGCCGATGGCGAAGATGCGATGGCGCAGCAGGCCAAACATCCGCCCCGCCGATCCCGATGCCCGGGCCGGCATTTTCGGAAACACCGCGAATTGCCAGGCCAGCGCCGCCAGCCCGATGGGGACCACGATGAAAAAGGCGCCCCGCCAGCCGATCAGCCCGCCCAGGAAACTGCCCAGCGGCGCGGCGATGACCGAGGCGAAAGCCGTGCCACCCTGCAGCATGGCAATGGCCTTGGGCAGGTCTTCGCCCGCCACGATCCGCGCCAGGATTGCCGTCGACAGCGACCAGAAGCCGCCGATCGAAACCCCGATCAGCGCGCGGCCGATCATGAACACCAGGTAATTGGGCGCAAAGGTCACCGCCAGGCCCGAGACGATCAGCACCCCGGTATAGAGGAAAACCAGCGACCGCCGGTCCAGTGCCCGCAACAGGCCATTGCCGAAAAGGCTCGTGATCACGGCGAAAAAGCCGGAAATCGAGATCGCCTGGCCGGCCTGGCCCTCGGTAATGCCCAATTCGCCGGCAATCGGCGTCAACAGGCTCACCGGCATGAATTCGGATGCCACCAGCACGAAGGTCAGCAGCGACAGGCATGTCACCGCGCCCCAGGCGCTCGGCGTTTTCGCCATCTGGGCGTCAAAAACTGTGTCCATGGAATGTCCGCCAGGTCATCAAATGAGGGAATTGCAACAGGCCGGAACGCTTCCGCTCCAGCCGCATGCTGCCTCATATAAAACGCTGCGCCGCCGCCGATTAGCCGGGATAATCCGCATGGACCTATCGGATTGTGATATAAATCGCGCCGGAGGTGCCCCATGCAGCGACAAGATCTCAATGACATGCTGTGGTTCATGGCCGTGGCCGAGGAACGCAGTTTCACCCGCGCCGCCGCCCGGCTGGGCACATCTCAGTCCTCGCTGAGCCACACCATCAAGCGGCTCGAGGAGCGCCTGGGCTTCCGGCTGCTCTCGCGCACCACGCGCAGCGTCTCAGCCACCGAGGCCGGCGAGCGCCTGCTGCGCTCGCTCACCCCGCGCATCAGGGATATCGAGAGCGAAGTCGACGCGCTCATGGCCTTCCGCGACAAGCCGTCCGGCGCGGTCCGCATCACCCTCTCCGATCATGCCCTGCAATGGGTGGTCTGGCCCCGGCTCAAACCCATGCTGCTCGAATACCCCGATATCCATGTCGAATTCGACATCAACAATGGCTTCCGCAATATCGTGGAGGAACGGTTCGATGCTGGCGTACGGCTGGGCGAAAGCCTCGACAAGGACATGATCGCGGTGCGCATCAGCCCCGATTGGCGCCTTGTGGCCGTGGCCTCGCCCGACTATCTCGCCCGCCACGGCACCCCGCAAGTGCCCCAGGATCTGCTGGCCCACAATTGCATCAATCATCGCCAGGTCAGCGGTGGCGGGCTTTACGCCTGGGAATTCGCCAGGGATGGCCGCGAACTGCGCGTGCGGGTCGAAGGCCAGCTCACCTTCAATTCCTCTACGGCCATGATCGACGCCGCCCTCAGCGGCCTGGGCCTCGCCTATATCCCCGAAAGCGGGGTCGCTGCCCATATCGCATCGGGCCGCCTCGTCCAGGTGCTCGACGAGTGGTCGCCTATGTTCGACGGCTATTTTCTCTACTATCCCAGCCGCCGCCAGAACTCCCCCGCCTTCGCCATGGTCATGAATACTTTGCGCGCTCCCGGCGGGTGACCGCGCCTGGCTCGTCTTCGTAGGCTGAGAGCCCCGATGACGTCCCCTCCCCCTTGAGGGGAGGGCTAGGGTGGGGGTGTCGAGGTTTCCACAAACTCTATGCTTGCGGATAGCACGACACCCCCACCCTCAATCCCTCCCCTTGATGGGGAGGGATTGAGGGTGGGGTGGTGAGAGCCACAGAAACCCCTTACCCCGCCAAAATCCCCCCGATCGCCAACATGGAAAGCGTCACGCCCATCGAATAGGCCAGCAACAGCGCAAAGGGCCCGGTCCATTCCGGCTTCAGCGCCCGGCCCAGGAACACCAGCAGGATAGGCAACCAGTCCAGCGCATAGCGTTGCGCGCTATATTGGGAAAAGCCGTTGGAATGATAGAGCAGCGTCAGCCCCATGACGACGGCGCAGGTCGCAAGCCCAAACCAGAAGGCGCGGTCCCACTTGCCCAGAAAGGCAATCAGCAGCAGCGGCGTCACCAGGAACAGCGACGCGCCATTGATGTCGAAGCCCGCCATTTCGGTCATGTAGCGCCCGGCAAAATCCACATGCGGGCCGGCAATGAACATATAGATGGCGTTGAACAGGAAATAGTCGGGCGAGAAAATGCCCAGTTCCCGCACCCGCAGCCGCAGGAAGAAGCCGCCGCTGCCGGCCGTGTCCCATTCCAGCGGGAAAATGTAGGAATAGCCGGTTTCGAGCGGCGAGCCGAAGCGCGCATAATTATAGGCGAAATAGATGAGGATCGCGATGATCGGGAAGGCGGCCAGCGCCAGCGCCCGCTTGATCGCCGCAAAGTCGATCCGGTACCAGGCCGTATTGGCATCGAGCAGCAGCACGTAAAGCACGGGCAGGTAGAGAATGGTCATCTGCCGGCACAAAAACGCCATGCCGATGAAGAGCCCCGCCAATAGCGCATTGCGGCGCACCAGCGCGGCGTAAAGCGCGGCCGTCGAAAAGAAAAAGCCCCAGCTCTGCGCGAAGAACCACACCCCGTCGCCCCGCAGCACCACAAAGGCCAGCGGCGTCGCGAACAGCGTCAGCAGCACCAGCAGCAGCGCCTGGTCGCGCCCGGTCTCCTGGCGGCGGAAAATCTGCCACCACAGCCAGCCGCTGCCGGCAAAGGCCAGCGCGCTCAGCACGGTAAAAAAGCGGAAATCGCTGCCGAACAGCGCGACGAACGGCAGGGTGATGGCCCCGGGCAGCGGCGGGAAGATGATATAGGTCAGCCCGTTATAAAGCGCACAATCGCCATCGAAGCATTTGTCGGTATCGAACCGCCCATTGAGCCAGCCTTCGGCCAGCAGCGCATAGGAATTGCTCCCCGGCGCCTCCCGCAGAATGGCCAGGGCCAGCACCCCGACAAAGGCCAGCACCAGGCCGCCCAGAATGGTTGTTATGGCAATGCGCTTCACGGTCACGGCTGCAAATCCCCAAATGTCTGCAGATAGGTCGGTTTCAAAGTAGTTCGATTTTGGCCCGGCAACTCGCGAGCCCCGATCCGCCTCCCTCCCCCTTGAGGGGAGGGATTGAGGGTGGGGGTGTCGGACTCTCCACCGGCATGGTGTTCGCGGAGGTCACGACACCCCCACCCTAGCCCTCCCCTCAAGGGGGAGGGATTGGATCGGGGCCCAGTCCAAAATCTCAATGTCGGTCGGCAATGCTGTCCCGCCCGACTTACCCCATTTCCATGAAGATCGCCTGAATCCCTACCCGGCGGCAGGCGGCGCCAGGCGGAAGGTCAATTGCTTGTGGCCGATGAAATTGACCACCGCGCCAATGCCGATAGCCGTGCCATGCGCCAGCCCCTCCCGCACCACATTCGGCCAAAGCGTGCCACCCAGCAGGTGCAGAAACAGCGTCGTCAGCCCCAATACCACCACCGCGCCGATCAGATTGACCCCGATAAAGGTCATGGTCTGCTCCATCAGCGGGCGGGTGGAGCCGGGAAACACATATTTGCGATAGAGCGTGAAGCCCGCGCACATGCCGATCATATAGGCCAGCACCACCGCGGCCCCCATCGGCAGCACGGCCGAAAGAGGAAAGCGCACCAGCCAGTTGATCGCCGCCGCCGTCCCGCCCAGCAGCAGAAACCGGAAGACCTGATTGCCCAAAAGCTGATGCAGCAGGCGCATCAGAGCAGCCAGCCGGCGAGGAAAGCCGCGCCCATCAGCCCGCCCAGGGCAATGCTGATCCGGTCGCGGATGGCAAAGGCCACCGGATCGTCATTGAGTTCTTCGCGGTGGCACAGCAGCCAAATGCGCGACACCCACATGAACAAGGCCGCCGGGAACACCCAGAGATAGCCGGGGTGGTTGTAGAAGTCGGCGCTATAAACGTCGTTCATGATGTAGAGCACCATGATGGTGATCGCCGCCATGGCCGTCGCCACGCCCATCGCCACCACCATGCCGGCATCGGTACCGAGATACCCCCGCCCATTGACCGCCAGCCGTCCCTTGGCGACGCTTTTCTGGATTTCGGTCTGCCGCTTGGCAAAGGACAGCGAGGTAAAGAGGAACATCGAGAACACCAGCAGCCACGGCGAGGGCACCGCGCCCACTGCCGCAATGCCGATCCCCAACCGCATGGTGAACAGCGCCGCCAGCGTAAAGGCGTCCACAATGGGCTGGCGCTTGATGTAGAACGAATAGAGCAGGGTAATGGCCATATAGGCCACCAGCAGCCCCAGCGTTGCCGGCCCGATCAGCGCGGCGATGCCGAGCCCGCCGGCAATCAGCCCCACCGAAGCGGGCACCCCGTGCTTGATGCGCAGATTGCCCGAGGCCAGCGGCCTATTGCGCTTGGTCCAGTGCAGCCGGTCATCGGTCAAATCGAACAGGTCATTGAGTAGATAGGTGCCCGACGCCATCAGCGAAATGGCGACAAAGGCCCCGAACGCGGCCGCGACCGCAACCGGGTCGGTGACCATGCCCGAAAGCACCAGCGGCACGAAAACCAGCGCATTCTTGGCCCATTGATGCACGCGCAGCGCCTTGAGCCAGCCGCGCAGGCCCAGTCTGGGTCGGGTGAATTCGGCCTCGACCGGCTTGCCCAACGCCCGCGCCTTGGCCGCGATATCGGCCGATGCCCCCGAGAGCACAATGGATTGTGCCTTGTCCCAGACTTCGAGGTCCGCCCGTCCATCCCCGGCATAGGCAAAGCCCTCGGGAAAGCGCTCGACCAGGGCCGCCGCCTTGTTGGCGCCCTTCAGATTATGCGTGCCATTGCTGCCAATGGTGAAGTCGATGAAGTCGAACCGTCGCGCCAGGCGCAGCGCCAGCAATTCGTCCGCCGCCGTAGCCAGCCCCACCGGGCGGCCCTTGTCATGCTCGGCGCGGGCGAAGGCCACCAATTCCTCATTGACCGGCAGGCTGTCCACATCGATCGGCACCTGCTCGCTCAGCTTGCGCTTGAGCGTGGCCTTGCCCTGCAGCGTCCACAGCACGAGGTTAAACACCCGCAGCGGATTGGCCCGGAAATAGGCCACCGCCGTTTCATGCAACAGGTCCGTCCGGATCAGCGTATCATCGACATCGAGCACGAGCGGGAGAGCGGCGCTGGCTGTCTGCAGGTCAGCGGCAGGATGATTGGCAGCGGTCATGTCCAGCACTCAAGTAACGATTTGCCGCTATAGCTATCAGTCGCGCCGCAAGACACAATTGCTGGCTCAAGATATTATGAATGCATAAAATTTTACTTTGTTGGTGGGGGTTCCTTGTCCCCTTTCGGAGGTAGCGTTCACTTGAACTCACACTAACCACGGTGTCATTCCGGCGGAGGCCGGAATCCATGCTGTGTCCTATCCGCACGCTGGATGGCCGCGATGGTCTTCAGC
>DATMSY010000196.1:0-4810 GCA_035565135.1 Devosia sp. | reverse complement strand
ATTATTGCCCCAGCCATTATTCTGGTCGTTGTTGTCGCCCGGCTTGGCCTCGCCATAGCCCTGGCGCGAACCGCGGCGTTCATTCATGAAGCGGTCGAATTCTTCGCGATCCTTGGCCTTGTTGAGGTTGGCCATATATTCGTGGAAGGCGTCGATTTCGGCGTCCAGCCGGGCGCGTTCTTCTTCGAGGCGGCGCAGCTGTTCGGCCCGGTATTCGTCAAAGGCCGCATTGCCGCTCGAGGTCGAGGCATAGCGGTGGCTGCGGAACTGGCCCTTGTTGGACGAGCACCAGCTGCGCCCCTTGTTCCAATAGGCCTGGGCCTTTTCCGGCGAGCCGCCGAACTTTTCGCCCCAGATGATATAGGCGAGCATGGCCAGGCCAAGCGGCCAGAAGACCACGAAACCCAACACCATCAAGGCAATGGTTACGGGCGAGAGTTGAGGTTTGATGATTGCTGTGTTCATTTCGGTTGCATTCTCCCAGTCACGATGGACTTTACGTGGCCCCTTGCTGGGCAGGATCAAGCATGTGCCTGCCGTTTTTTGCTCTTGAAATGCAGATTGTGATCACCATGCCGCCCCGGTTTTTCCGCTCTGAAAGGGCAAAAAAATGAGTCTGACCCAGGCCGATGGCCTGCCTTTGCCCAGTAGCTGGCGCCCCCTGCGCCAGCAGAGCCTGGTGCTGGTGCGCTGGCTGGCCGTGATCGGGCAGACCATTGGCGTGCTGTTTGTCGATTTCGGCCTGGGCTTTCCCCTGCCGCTGCTGGCCTGCCTCATGCTGATCGGCGCCTCGGTAGCGCTCAATCTCTGGCTGGTCCTGCGCTTCGGCGCCGCCCACCGCCCCTCCTCGCGCTTTGCCGCCGGCCAGATTGCCTTCGATCTCTGCCAATTGGGGGGCCTCTTGGCGCTGACCGGGGGGCTGCACAATCCCTTTTCGCTGCTGCTGCTGGCGCCCGTTTCGGTCTCGGCCACCTCGCTCCCCCAGCGCGCCGGCACGCTGATAGCGGTCCTCGCCGCGCTCATCGCCTCGCTTTTGGCCGTCTGGCACCTGCCGCTGCCCTGGACGCCGGGCGAGGAGCTGGTGTTCAACCGCATCTATGTCATCGGCATCTGGGTCTCGATCGTCTGCGGCGTGGTCTTCATCTCCGCCTATACCAGCCGCGTCGCCCACGATGCCCGCCAGATCGCCGATGCTCTCGCCGCAACCGAGCTGGCCCTCTCGCACAAGGAACAGCTCTCCGCCCTCGATGGCCTCGCCGCCGCCGCAGCGCATGAATTGGGCACCCCGCTCTCCACCATTGCCCTCGCCGCCAAGGAAATGCGGGCCGATGCCCCGCCCGGCAGCGATCTCGCCGACGATGTCGAACTGATCATCGAACAGGCCGCCCGCTGCCGCGCCATCCTCGCCAAGCTGCGGAACCTGGGCAATGAAGCCGGCGATCCCTTCGCCGCCGTGCCGCTCACCGACCTCTTGGCCGAAGTCGCCCGCCCGCATGAGGGGCGCGGCAAGGCCATCCTGTTCGACGCCGCCGACACCTCCGGCCCCGCCCCGGTCTTCACCCGCAGCGTCGGCCTGCTCTATGGCCTGGGGAACCTCATCGAAAACGCCAGCGATTTCGCCATCAGCACCGTGCGCATCGAGGCCGCCTGGGACAGCACCGCCGTTTCCGTCGCCATCACCGATGACGGCCCCGGCTTCGCCCCCGAGCTGATCGCCCGGCTGGGCGAACCCTATCTCACCAGCCGCCCCCGCGACGCCCAGGGCGCCGATGCCCACAAGCCCGGCGGCCTGGGCCTGGGCATCTTCATCGCCAAGACCCTCCTCGAACGCAGCGGCGCCCGCCTCGCCTTCCAGAACATCGCCCCCAATGGGCATGCGCAGGTGAGAATTGTCTGGCCCCGGGGCGCGGTGGAGTAGGTTCGTGCTTGGCACAGCGCCATCAGTCGTCCACCCTCCCCCTTGTGGGGAGGGAAGCGAGATAGGATTTAGCTTTAGCTAAGTCCGTAAATCGAGCAGGGTGGGGGTATGCTTCCGCATACGCGAACCTTGGTGGCTCCCGCCACCCCTCCCCTGCTTTTTCGCCTACAGCGAAAAAGCTGACCTCCCCATTAAGGGGAGGGTGAACCCGGTGGTTGGACCGAGATGGCGCGCCCGCCCCATATCGCCGCACCCCCCTGCCAGATTTTGACCTTTTCCCCGCAAACGCCTACATCAATGCCATGAGCACGATCGAAGACCTTCTGGCCAATGACCCCAGCCTGCTGCTCGTCGATGACGATGTGGCTTTCCTGCAGCGCCTCGAACGCGCCATGGCGCGGCGCGGCTTTGATGTCCGCAGCGCCTCCACCGTCGCCGATGGCCTCTCGGCCGTCGCCGCCAAGCCCCCCGCCTATGCCGTTGTCGATCTGCGGCTCGAGGACGGCAATGGCCTCGAAGTGGTCTCGGCCCTCCATCAGGCCCGTCCCGATGCCCGCGCCGTCGTGCTGACCGGCTATGGCAATATCGCCACCGCCGTCACCGCGGTCAAACTCGGCGCCATCGATTATCTCAGCAAGCCCGCCGACGCCGACGACGTCATCAATGCCCTGCTCGCCACCGGTGAGGAAAAGCCCGAGCCGCCGGAAAACCCCATGTCGGCCGATCGCGTCCGCTGGGAACATATCCAGCGCGTCTATGAACTCTGCGACCGCAACGTCTCGGAAACCGCGAGGCGCCTGAACATGCACCGCCGCACCCTGCAGCGGATCTTGGCGAAACGCGCGCCGAAATAGAGCTCCGGAACGCCTAGTCTGCGTCCCCTCGCCCCTCAGGGGAGAGGGTTAGGGTGAGGGGTGCGATGCTGCATTTGCGCATCCATCCCGCCGCTTCACCCCTCATCCGGCGCTGCGCGCCACCTTCTCCCCTGAGGGGCGAAGGGAAGCCAGCAAAACTCCCCTCTTTCGCCGTAATGTCAAAGCGTTAGTCTAGAGGCTAACGGCAACGGCGCAGAGGAGCCCAGCATGACCGTCACCCTGCATTTCCACGGCGCTTCGGGCACCGTTACCGGCTCCTGCTATCGGATCGTGCATCCGGGCGGCCAGTTCCTCGTCGATTGCGGCCTCTTCCAGGGCAATAAGAGCGTCCGCGACCTCAATCTCAAGCCCACCCCTTTCGATCCCCGCGCCATCGACTTCCTCCTCCTCACCCACGCCCATATCGACCACGCCGGCCTGTTGCCAAAACTCTATCGCGAGGGCTGGCGCGGCCCCATGTGGATGACCGAGCCCACTGCGGGCCTGCTCGAATATCTCCTGCCCGACAGCGCCGGCATCCAGGAAAGCGAGGCCGAGCGCGAAACCAAGAAGCGCGGCCGCCGCGGCGACGAGCCCGCCGCCCCGCTCTACACCATGGAAGATGCCGAAGAGGCCCTGCGCCACCGCCAGACCTGCGCCTATGGCGAATGGATCAATCCCGGCCCCGGCGTCCGCGCCCGCTATTGGAATGCCGGCCACATTATCGGCTCGGCCTCGATCGAAGTGGAAGTGGCCAATGGCGATGGCAAGCCGGTGCGGCTGATGTTCTCGGGCGATATCGGCCCCGACGAAAAGGTCTTCTACAACGAGCCCGAAGGCCCCGCCGATTTCGACTACATTCTGTCTGAATCCACCTATGGCGGCCGCGAACGGGTGGATTATACCCTGGTCCAGCGCCGCGCCGCCCTCAAGGACGAGATCAATGCCGCCCTGGCCCGGGGCGGCAATCTCGTCATCCCCGCCTTTGCCGTCGAGCGCAGCCAGGAATTGCTGCATGATATCGGCTATCTCATCAAGACCGGCGAGATCGATCCGCGCCTGGTCTTTCTCGATTCACCCCTGGCCAGCAAGGTCACCGGCGTCTACCGCAAATATGCGAAAATGTTCGACGATGTCGAACTGGGCGCCGACGAATTGTTCAACGATCCCCGCTTCCGCATCATCGAGGCGGTGGAGGATTCCAAGGCCATCAATGCCATTCGCGGCGGCGCCATCATCATGTCGGCCTCCGGCATGGCCGATGCCGGCCGCATCAAGCATCACCTGCGCAACAATCTGATCCGCGCCAATGCCACCGTGCTCTTCGTGGGCTACCAGGCGCCCGGCACGCTGGGCCAGATCATCCTCTCCGGCGCCAAGGAAGTGCGCATCCACGGCACCTTGGTGCCCGTCCGCGCCACCATCCGCTCCATGGGCAATTACTCCGCCCATGCCGATCATTCCGAGCTCATGGCCTGGATCAGGGCGCGCCTCCCCGCCCATGGCGCCATCTTTCTGACCCATGGCGAAGACGAGGAACGCACCGCGCTGCGCGCCGCGCTGATGGCCACGGGCCTTGCCGGGGACCAGATCATCCTGCCCCAGCTCGATGATTATTTCGAACTGACCGCCACCGGCATCACCGCCAAGGCCAGCCCCCCGACGCCCCGCATCGATCCGGCCCAATTGCCCTCGGACTGGCACAACGCCTTCTCCGACTTCACCATCCGCCTCAGCCAGACCCTGCAGACCGGCACGGATGCCGAAAAACTTGCCATCATGCAGGCCCTGCAAGCCCAGCTCTCGACTCTGGGCGCCGCACCATCACCGGGCCATGTGCCCAGCCCGATCACCCCGGTCGAAACGCAAGGGTTTGATGAATAGGCAGGCGGATTTCGGGGGCGATACCCCAAACCCACCCCACCCACCGGGTCATCCCGGCGCAGGCCGGGATCCATGCTGAAGGCCGTCCACACGCTGGATGGCACGCCACGGACATGGATTCCGCCCTCCGCCCGACTGACCCCGTGGCCCCGCC
>DATMSY010000195.1:0-2677 GCA_035565135.1 Devosia sp. | reverse complement strand
GACAGGATCTTGGTGCCGCGGTTGGTGCGGATGTACTTTGCGTTGTGGTTGATCAAACGGTGACGCTTGCCTGCGACACCAGCCTTGACGCGACCGGTCGCTGTGAAACTGAAACGCTTTTTCGCGCCAGATTTCGTCTTCATCTTGGGCATTTTGCGGGTCCTTTAGAGTATTTGGATGGATTTGGGCCCATCGCATTCAAGAACCGCCACGGCATGCCTGTTGGCCGGGCGGTCCGGAGAAGTGGGCTCTATAGGGGCAAAGCCGTGCCAAGGCAAGAGGCGGAACGGCCCATTGCGCAATTGCGCGCAATAGGCCGCTCCTTTTTAGCCGTGGCTGATCGCCCCGCCCTTGGCCTCGCGATAATTGCGCAGCGCGATCAAGACCACGATGGCCAGGACCCCGATCAGGCTGGCCGCCGTCAGCAGCACCGTGCCATGGGCACTGGAAAAGGCGGTGCGCGCCGCGTCCGCCAGTGCCGCGCCATTGCCCGCGCCCAGCCCTTCGGCGGCCACCATGGCCTCCCCGATCGAGTGCAGCGCCCCCTCCGGCACAAGGCCATTGAGACTTTGCGGCACCACCATGCCGGCACTATAGCTGGCCGCCAGCAGCACGCCGAAAAAGGTAATGCCCAGCCCCGCACCCAATTCATAGCCCGTGGCCTCGAGCGAACCGGCCGCACCCGCCTTTTCGGTTGGCGCGCTGCCCATGATGGCGATGGACGAGGCAGTGAGCCCGATGCTGAGCGCCAGGCCCAGCACCACCATATAGGCGATGACCTCAAGCCCCGGCTGGTGGAAATCGCTCACCCCCAGCCCCGCCAGCGCCCCGGCCGATACCGCCAGCGACGCCACCGCCACCAGCCGCAAACCCACGAGATTGGTGAGGTAACCGGCCAGCGGACCGCCCAGTGCCGAAGCCACCACCAGCGGCAGCATGAAGAGCCCGGCTTCGAGCGGCGTCTTGCCCACGACGAACTGCAATTCCTGCGCAATGGTCAGCTCCACGCCGGCCAGCGAGCCGGATACGACCAAGGCGATGATCATGCCCATGGAAATGGCCGGCCGGGCAAAAAGGCTGAGATCGAGCATGGGCGAAGCCGCGGTCAATTGCTGGCGCGCGAACCAGGCCAAAAGGCCGAGGCCCGCCACCAGGGTTGCGCCGGTCACCAGCGGCGAGGAGCCGCTCTTGAACCCCGATTTGACGGCATAGACCGTAGCAATCAGTCCGCCGATCAGGATCAGTGCCTGCCCGATGGTCCAATTGCCCCCGCCCTGTGGCTTGCGCCTGGGCACGGCAAAATAGGCCAGCGGCCACACCACCAGCATGATCGGCACATTGACGAGGAACACCGAACCCCACCAGAAATGCTCGAGCAATATGCCACCCGCCAGCGGCCCCAGAGCCGCGCCGGCCGAACCCACAGTGCCCCAGAGGCCCAGCGCAATGGCGCGCTCCCGATCATCCTCGAAAGTCTGCCGGATAATGGCCAGAATGGACGGCATGACCATGGAGGCGCCCAAAGCTAGCAGCACGCGCGCGGCAATCAGCGCCATGGCGCTGGGCGCAAAGGCGGCAAAGACCGAGGCAACAACGAAGATCGCCAGGCCCACCAGCATCATGCGGCGATAGCCCAACCGGTCGGCCAGCGTGCCCATCGGCACCAGGAGGCCCGCCATCATCAGCGGATAGATATCGATGATCCACAATATCTCCGTGCCGCTCGCGCCCAAAGCGAGCGTCAGCGATGGCACGGCGATATGCAGGATCGTCATGTCGACCACGATGGGGACGAAGGCCAGCATGACGGCGAGAAGGGTAAGCCAGCGATTGGCGGACCAGGACATCGAAAACCTCTTTGCGCGACGCGCGAATTCCATTGAGATAGGACAGCGCACCATATATATCCGTCCAGACGGTTTGAAAAGAGGTGCGATGAAAGGAAGCTTATGGGCCGACGCCAGACGATAGATCGCGGCACGATTCTGGATGCCGCCGAGCAGGTGGTGCTGCGCGATGGCGCCGCCCATCTCACCATCGACGCGGTGGCCGCCGAGGCCGGCGTCAGCAAGGGCGGCGTGCTCTATGC
Organism: Devosia sp.; assembly: GCA_035565135.1. GTDB lineage: Bacteria > Pseudomonadota > Alphaproteobacteria > Rhizobiales > Devosiaceae > Devosia. The sequence continues at coordinate 588 of DATMSY010000195.1, read as the reverse complement.
CTATGCCAGCAAGGATATCCTGATCGACGCCATGCTGGCGCGGGTCGTGGCCGAATATGACAAATTGGCAGAAGCCTTCCTGGCCAAGGCGCCCGACCATTCCGAGCGCCATATCCTGGCCCATGTACAGGCCAGCGCGGGTGTCGATCCCATCAGCGGCGGCCGTGCCGCGGCGCTCATGGCCAGCTTCATCCGCTCGCCCCAGTTTCGCAAGGAAACCATCGATTATTACCGGGGCCTGTTTTCCCGCATCGATCCCTCAACCGAACGCGGCCGCCGCGCCCGCCTGGCCTTGCTGGCCACCGAAGGCGCCTTCACCCTGCGCGGCTTCGGCCTCCATCCCTTCACCGACGCGGAGTGGCAGGCGATCCACGACGACATCATTGCGCTGCTGTTGAGCTGAGGGCAGGGCCCCCCTGCGAGCCACAAGCCCCGCACCAACAACGATGTCATTCCGGCGCAGGTGTAGTAGTTCGCCGGATTGGCAAGACAGTTCCGGTGTTGAGACTGGAGTTCGCTATCTCAGGGAGCGGACGCCATGGATGTGAAGCTGCATGCCAATGCGACAACGACGCCCAAGACGCGGGC
>DATMSY010000194.1:0-19312 GCA_035565135.1 Devosia sp. | reverse complement strand
GTGCTGGGCGCCCAGGGTGGCGCGGAGCACGGCGGCGTCGGCCAGGGCGGTCTGGAGTTGGTCGCGCAGGCGGGTGATATCGGGGGAGCCCATGGCCTCGGGGGCGGCGGCGATGCGGTCGGGGTTGGTGGCCAAAGCCTGCAATTGGTCGCGCTCGACGCGGGCGGCGGCGACGGCATTATTGGCGGCGAGCAGGGCCTGGTTGGTTTGGCCGACTTCGCCTTCGAGCAGGAGCTGGCCGTTGGTTTCGACAATGCCATTGGCGGTTTTGAAGCGCTCGACGGCGTTTTCGGCGGTTTCGAGTTCGCCCAGCAATTGGGCGAGGCGCCCTTCAAGGGTTCCCGAGGCGCGCTCGGCCTGGGTGGCGCGCTGGGTTTCGCGCAGGCCGAGGTAATTTGATACCACCGCATTGGCGATGGCGGCGGCCTTGGTGGCGCTTTCGGATTCGGCGTGGATATCGACGACATAGGTGCGGTCGAGCCGCACGATGTGGACGGCTTTGCTGAGGGCCAGCACGGCCTTGCTCAGATCGTCGCGCGGGGCGTCGGAGGCGCCGCCGGCGAAGGTATCGAGCAGGGCGCGGAGGGGGTTGGGCTTGCCGACGAATTCGGGATCGGCTTGCAGGTTCAATTGGGTGGCGGCGGCGCGCAGCACCGAGTCCGAGGCCATGACGCGGGCCTGGCTTTCGATCAGCACCACGCCGGCATCGCCCGAGGCGGTGGAGGGGGTCAGGTCGCGTTCGAGCACCTGGAGATTCTGCGGATCGATGAAAATCTGCGCGCTGGCGCGATAGGAGGGGGTGAGCAGCATGGGCGCGGCGAGCGCCAGGGCGGCGCAGCACAGGGCCCCTGCCCCGGCCCAGTAACGGGTGCGCCAGGCGCGCGCCAGATAATCGCCCAAAGGGGCCGATGGGAGCTGGCCGAAAACCGTGGCCGTCTCGGTGACGATGTCGGAGCGAAACATGCGGGGACCGCCAGTCTGTCATGGTTAATGCATGATTAAACTGGCGGCAGTGTTGCACCGGGCGGGCGTGGGGGAAAATGGAAGCTGGTTGGTGGGTTAATTGTAAGGGGTTGTACTTACGTGGTTTTTTGCGGCGATGCGCCTCCCCGTTGGAGGATAATACTTACCCCCGGACACATTCAAGAAAGCGGTGTCATTCCGGCGGAGGCCGGAAACCATGCTGTGAAGCGGCCAGATACATCGGTGGTTGTGGGACCATGCGGACATGGATTCCGGCCTTCGCCGGAATGACATTGTGGGTGGTGTGAGTTCTGCGGGAATACTGGTCCTTGAGGGGAGCTCCACCGGCATGGAGTTCGTGGAGGCCTCGACACCCCCACCCCCGCTTTTTCGCTGCAAGCGAAAAAGCTGAGCCCTCCCCTCAAGGGGGAGGGGACGTCATCGGGGCTTCCTAAACGTCGAGATCCGTCAGCACTGACAGGAAAGCTTCGCCATAGCGGTCGAGTTTGGCTTGGCCGACGCCGGGGAGGTTCAGAATATCGTGCAGGTGGCGCGGGCGGGCGAGGGCCATGGCGCGGAGCGTCGTGTCGTGGAAGATGACATAGGGCGGCACGCCCTGTTGCTTGGCGATGCGCAGGCGTTCGTCGCGCAGGGCGTTGAAAATGGTCATGGCCGGCTCGGGCAATTGCACGGCATTGGAGAGGCGCTGGCGGACTTCGGCGGCCTTTTTGGGCCGGTCCTTGCGCAGGGTGACGGTCCGCTCGCGTTTGAAGACGGCGCGGGCCCCCTCGCCCAGGGTCAGCGCGCCATGGGCGGCGTGATCGACGACAACGAGGCCGGAGGCGGTCAATTGGCGCAGGACCGATTGCCAGGTCTTGCTGTCGAGGTCCTGCCCCTGGCCGAAGACGGCTTGCTTGTCATGGCCGAAGCGCTCGACCTTTTCGGTGGCTTTGCCGATGAGCACATCGATGACATGGGCGGCGCCGAAGCGCTGGCCGGTGCGGTAGATGGCGGCCATGGCCTTGATGGCGGCTTCCGTGCCGTCCCAGCTTTCGACGGGGGAGCGGCAGGTGTCGCAATTGCCGCAATTGCCGTCGTAATGCTCGCCGAAATGGGCGAGGATGGCCTTGCGGCGGCATTCGGCGGTTTCGCAGACGCCGAGCAGGGCATTGAGCTTGCTGTGCTCGAGGCGCTTGACCTCGTCGGGGGCATTGCCCTCGTCGATCATGCGGCGGCGCTGGACGACATCGGCCATGCCATAGCTCATCCAGGCATCGGCGGGCTGGCCATCGCGGCCGGCGCGGCCGGTTTCCTGGTAATAGGCTTCGATGGAAGCCGGCAGGTCCATATGGGCGACATAGCGCACATCGGGCTTGTCGATGCCCATGCCGAAGGCGACGGTGGCGACCATGCAGATATTTTCCTCCTTGAGGAAAGCATCCTGATTGGCGCTGCGCAGCTCGGCGCTGAGCCCGGCATGATAGGGCAAAGCGGGAATACCCTTGCCGGAGAGCCAATCGGCAATGTCCTCGACCTTGGCGCGGGAGAGGCAATAGACGACGCCCGAATTGCCCTTGTGGCCGGCGAGGAAGGCCAGCAGCTGCTCGCGGGCCTTGTCGCGCTCGATGATGGAATAGGAGATATTGGGGCGGTCGAAGCTGGTGGAGAAGACGCGGGCGCCGTCGAGGCCGAGGCGCTCGATGATGTCGGCACGGGTGGTGGGATCGGCCGTGGCGGTGAGCGCGATGCGGGGGACGCCGGGGAACAGTTTGGTGAGCTGGGCGAGGTCGCGATATTCGGGGCGGAAGTCGTGGCCCCATTGGCTGACGCAATGGGCCTCGTCGATGGCGAAAAGCGCGATATCGAGGCCTTCCACCATATTGCGGAAGCCCTGGGTGGCGACGCGTTCGGGGGCGACATAGAGCAGATCGAGCTCGCCGCGGCGCAATTGGCGGCGGACTTCGGCGGACTCTTCCGCAGTCATGGCTGAATTGAGCGCGGCGGCGGCGACGCCGGCCTGGCGCAGGGCTTCGACCTGATCGCGCATGAGGGCGATGAGGGGGGAGATGACGATGCCGACGCCGGGGCGGCAGATGGCGGGGATCTGGTAGCAGGCCGATTTGCCGGCGCCGGTGGGGAAAAGTACGACGGCGTCGCCCCCGCCGACCACATGGCGGACGACATCTTCCTGCTGGCCGCGAAAACTCTTGTGGCCGAAGATATCGCGCAGCACATCGAGCGGGTCGCGGGGGGCATCCCGGTCTACCGCGCCAAACAGGTCGAAGCTCGAATCCAATGCGCTCACGGCATTCTTGAATCACAGAGGCGGGGTGAGCCGCAAGGCAAGGAAGGGCAAAGAAAGACTTTATCCGCCGGGCATTGCGCGCAGCGGTTTGCTGAGGAAAGGCGAATTGCGCAGCACGAAGCGCCAGGGGGTTTCGACGCCCTTGGTGATGCCGATGCGCGGGCCGGTGTGGATTTCGGCGGGCTGGCCGGGGAGGAGCTCGAAGGGCGGGGCGTCGAGCGGCAGACCATTATGGGCGATGGTGACGCCCAGGGCCTGGCAGAGCTTGCCGGGGCCCGAGCAGAGCTGGCGGGCGGAGAGGCCACCGCGGCGCTCGGCCATGAGAGGGGTGCCGTGCGTGGGTTCGAGGGCACGGATCAGCACGGCGCTGCCGGGCTGGCAGACGAAATTGAGGCACCAGTGGATGCCGTAGATTTTGTAGACATAGGCGTGGCCGGGCGGGCCGAACATGGCGGCATTGCGCGGGGTCGGGCCATTGAAGCTGTGCGAGGCGGGATCGGTCTGGTCATAGGCTTCGACCTCGACCAGGGGGCCGCCGACGCCATCGACCAGGAGGGTCGTGCCGATGAGGTCGCGGGCGACGTCGAGGACGGGGCGGTCGAAGAAGGTGGGGGATATGTGCATGCTCATACTCCGAACTCACATCATCCACGGTGTCATTCCGGCGAAGGCCGGAATCCATGTCCGCATCTCTCGACAACCATCTGTGTATCAGTATGCTTCACAGCATGGATTCCGGCCTTCGCCGGAATGACACCGCGTTTTTGAAAGCGTCCGGAGCTCTCCTAATCCACCCGCCCGCGGGCGTCGACGTGGACGGTTTCGAGGACCTGGTTGCCGGAGATCAGGGTTACGCTGTCGAAGAGGTTGGAAACGACGCAGGCGTGGTTGGGGATGATGCGGAGCTTTTCGCCGATGGCGGGTTTGGTTGTGCAATTGGTGAGGTCGATGGTGCCGTGTTCTTCGCTGAGGCCGGTGATGACGGCGTCGGGATAGGCGAGGATGAGGCCGAAGCCGGGCATGCCGAGGGTATCGCTGGTGAGGGCCTTGGAGCCGGCGTCGATGATGGCGCGGTTTTCGGTGGGGCGGCTGACCACGGTGGCGAGGACGGTCAGGGCGCAGTCGGCAAAGCTGCCGACATTTTTGGCGACCTGGAAGCGGTCCATATAGATATAGGTGCCGGGGCGGTGTTCGGTGGCGGCTTTGACTTCGTGGGCGCGCCAGATATCGGGGGTGCCGCCATTGGAGATCACTTCGGGCACTAGGTTCGCGGCGGTGAGGGCCGCCTTGGCATCGGCGAGCCATTGGGCATTGGCCTCGACCTGGCCGGCGGCGGGATAGGTCATGAGGCCGCCGAAATGGAGGCCCGGAGACGCGGCGATCTTTTGCGCCAGCGCGACGGCTTCGGCGGGGGATTGGACGCCGCAGCGGCCCATGCCGGTGTCGCATTCGACGAGGACCGTGAGCGGCTTGGCACTGCCCGCGAAGGTGGCGGAGAGGCCGGCGACGGTCTGGGCGCTGTCGGCGGTGACGGCGATGTTGATGCGGGCGGCCAGGGTCTTGAGGCGGGCGAGCTTGGCGGGGCCGATAATATTGTAGGGCAGGAAGATTTCGGTGATGCCGGCATCGGCCATGACTTCGGCTTCGCCCAGTTTTTGGACGGTGATGCCGACTGCGCCCAATTCGATTGCCCGCTTGGCGAAGCGGGGCAATTTGTGGGTCTTGATATGGGGGCGCAGTTTCAGGCCATGGGCGGAGGCATAGTCCTGCACGCGCTTGAGATTGGCTTCGACGCGGTCGAGATCGATCAGGACGGCGGGTGTGTCGAGGTCTTCCAGCTTGCTCATTTGCCCCTCAGAACTTCGTCGACGAAACGCAGATTGCCGGCGGTGAGGCCCGCATCGACGGTCAATGTCGTGCCGGTGATGCCCGAAGCGGCATCCGAGCACAAGAAGACGGCCGCATTGGCCACTTCCTGCGGCAGGACCATGCGGCCCAGCGGATAATGGGGCAGGACATTGTCGAGCAGGGTCGGGTCGGCGGCGAGGCGGTGATCCCAGGCGGGCGTACGGACGGAGCCGGGGCAGATCACATTGGCGCGCACGCCTTGGGCGCCGCGTTCGACGGCGAGGGCCCGGGCATAGGCGATGAGGCCGGCCTTGGCGGCGGAATAGGCGGGATTGCCGAAATGGGCGAGGCCATTGACCGAGGAAATGAAAACCAGGCTCCCTGCCCCGCGCTGCGCCATGGCTTTGACGATGGGGTCGGTCATGGCATAGGCGCCATTCAAATTAATGGCGATTTCGGAGGCCCAGACCTCGTCGTCGAGATGCTCGAAGGTTTCGGCGCGGGTGAAGCCGGCATTGGAGACGACGGCATCGGGCGCGCCGTGTTCGGCAATGTGGCGCTCGATGGCGGCGCGAGTGGCCTTGGGGTCGGCCAGTTCGAACAATATTTGCCCGGCGAGGCCGAGGCCCGCGAGCAGATCGGCATCGTGGTCGGCGCCGATGACCTTGGCGCCCGCTTGCTTGAACGCGGCGACCATGGAGCGGCCAATGCCGCCGCCGGCGCCCGAGATCAGCACGGTCTTGCCATCGAGGCGGAAGGGGGAAGCGCTCATGGCGTCAGGGTCCCTTATAGGCGACGCAATCGATTTCGACCTTGCAGTCGACCATCATATGGCTCTGCACGCAGGCGCGGGCGGGCGGGTGCTCGCCGAAATAGCTCTTATAGATGCCGTTAAAGCTCCAGAAATCGCGGGGGTCATCGAGCCAGACGCCGCAGCGCACGACATGTTCGAGGCCAAAGCCGGCTTCTTCGAGAATGGCGATGATGTTCTGAATGGTCAGGTGGGTCTGCTCGACAATGCCGCCATTGATGATCTCGCCATCCTTCATGGCGACCTGGCCCGAGACATAGAGCCAGCCGCCCGCCTCGACCGCGCGGGCGAAAGGCAGGTTTTGACCGCCGGCTCCGGACTTTTCCGCGCCATAACGTTTGATCGGCATAAGGAGGCTCCCTTGCTGGATTTTCTGAAAGGCAATTTCACTGCCAAGGACCATATCGTCGGAAATCCGCCATTTCTCGTGTAAAATGACCGCAAGAATGTAAATTTCTTACGTGATTGCCGGATAGGCCCTGTGCTAGCTTGGCATGGTCCAGCCTCACATGGACACCCAGTTTATTGTCATTTTGCGAGTTCCAAGTGCGTGTCTTCACCGCCGCCCTGGCCACCGAGACCAATACATTTTCGCCCATAGCGATCGATAAGCGCGCTTTCGAGGCCTCGCTCTACGCCAAGCCGGGCGAGCACCCGGCGACGCCGACGCTGTGCAGCGCGCCGATCACGGTGGGCCGCGAAGTGTGCGGGCAATTGGGCTGGGAGCTGATCGAGGGGAGCGCCAGCTGGGCCGATCCGGCGGGGCTGGTGGCGCGGGCGACCTATGAGGAATTGCGCGACGAAATCCTCTTGCAATTGCGGGCGGCCATGCCGGTGGATGGCGTGGTGCTGGGCCTGCATGGCGCCATGGTGGCGCAGGGCTATGACGATGTCGAAGGGGACCTGCTGGCTGCGGTGCGCGAGATTGTGGGGCCGGATGTGCTGGTGTGTGCCGAGCTTGATCCGCATAGCCATCTCACCGCCAAGCGGGTTGCGGCGGCGAACTTTTTCGTGGTGTTCAAGGAATTTCCCCATATCGACTTTGTCGATCGGGCGCGCGATCTGTGGTCGATCGCGGTGCGGGCGCTGAAGGGCGAAATCACGCCGGTGATGAGCGTGTTCGATTGCCGGATGATCGATGTGTTCCCCACCTCCAAGGAGCCGATGCGGAGCTTTGTGGACCGGCTTTATGGGCTGGAACAGAGTGAAGCGGGGGTGCTGTCGCTGTCGGTGGTGCATGGCTTCATGGCGGGTGATGTGCCGGAAATGGGCACCAAGGTGATTGCGGTGACGGATAATCGGCCGGATATCGGCGCGGCGCTGGCGGAGAAGCTGGGGCGGGAACTGTTTGCCATGCGCGGCACCTTCATGGTCGCCCAGGTGGATGAGCATGTGGCCGTGGATGTGGCAGTCGCCGCGACCAAGGGGCCGGTGGTGATTGCCGATGTGTGGGACAATCCCGGTGGTGGTCCGGCGGGGGATGCTACGGTGATCCTGGGCGAGTTGATCGCGCGCGGTGTGACCGATGTGGCGGTGGGGACGATCTGGGACCCGATCGCGGTGCAGATTTGCATGGCGGCGGGCGAAGGGGCCGAGATTGCGCTGCGGTTTGGGGCCAAATCCGCGCCGGATACGGGCCAGCCGATCGACAAGCTGGTGACCGTGCGCAAGCTCGTGCCTAATGCCGAGATGCGGTTTGGCGAGAGCTTTGCGCCGTTTGGCGATGCGGCCTGGATCAGCTTTGACGGGATCGATGTGATCCTCAATTCGACGCGGGCGCAGAGCTTTGATCCGAGTCTGTTTTCAGCGATGGGGATCGAGCCGACATCGCGGAAGATTTTGCTGATCAAATCGACCAATCATTTTTACGATTCATTCTCGCGGATTGCGTCCGAGATTGTTTATTGCTCGGCGGGGAAACCCTATCCGAACAATCCGGCGACGACGCCTTATCGCAAAGCGCGGCGGGATATTTGGCCGATGGTGGAGAACCCTTGGTAGGTGCCCCAGCGGGAGAGTTTGCGGGCCGTCCGAAGCTATGTTCCGTCGTCATTGCCCGGCTCGTCCGGGCAATCCATGCCGCAGCGCGCGCTGATAGATGGATCACCCGGACGAGCCGGGTGATGACGATGGAGGGGAGGGTTTAGCGCGGGCGGTGAGGTCCTTCGGCTCTGATATCGGGGCTTCCGCACCCCCTCCCAACCTCCCCCGTCGAGGGGGAGGTGCCGCGTGGTGGTTGCGGCGAGCGAGTGGCCTATTCCTCAGCCCAATTGCCGTACATGATCGGCATCAACCCAACCAAGGCCTTGAACCGGTTCCAGCTTTTGCGGTCTGGCAGGGTCCAGCCGGCTTCGGCGACGGCGGAGAGGCGGGGGAAGACCAGGCGGTCGAAGATGGCGCGGTCGGTCATGGATTCGCTCCAGATGCAGGCCTGGACGCCAAGCAGGTGCTGGAGTTGTTTTTCGGTCCAGCCCTCGCGGGCTTCGAATTCGTAGGTTTCCTGGGGGCCGGACCAGCCGGCCCAGCCGGCGCCGGGCTCGGCCCAGGCCTGGCCATTGGCCATGTCGAGATAATAGCGCTGGCCAGGGGAAACGACCATGTCGTAGCCGCGCTCGGCCAGGGCCGCGTTGATCTCGACATTGCGCCAACCGATGAGGAAGGTTCTGGACTTGTCGACCTTGTCGCCATGGCCGGCTTCCTCCCAGCCGCCGGTGATGGCGCCCTTGGAAGCGATATATTCGTGGACGCGGCGGATGAATTCGGACTGGAGGAGCGCGGTGGGTGAGCCCTCGATTTCGTCGGCGCCGTGGTGATTGCCCAGGACATTGAGCTGGGCTTCGTGCTTCTTGCGCAGGGCGGGGCCGCCGAGCTTTTCGATCATGTCCAGCGCCAGGGGCGAGCCGGACCAGGCGGCGAGCGGGACTTCGTCGGCGCCGAGATGGAAGATGCCGGCGGGGAAGAGCTCCAGCACTTCGTCGATCACCTTTTCCATGAAGGTGTAGACGGGCTCATAGGCGGGGTTGAGGCTGTTATTGGGGAAGCCCTGGACCGACTGGTATTCGCCGATCTCGTTGGGATCGCGCAATTGCGGGAGCGATTGCAGCACGGCGTAGGAATGACCGGGGACGTCGATTTCGGGGATGATTGTGATGGCGAGGCTATCGGCCAGGGCGACGATGTCGCGGACCACGGCTTTGGAATAATAGCCGCCGGTGGGCTGGGGGCCCGAACCAAGCAGGGGCGGCAGGGCCTTGCCGTGACCGCGCCAGGCGCCGATTTCGGTGAGTTCGGGATAGGCCGAGATTTCGAGGCGCCAGGCTTCGTCTTCGCTGAGGTGCCAGTGGAACTTGTTCAGCTTGTTCCAGGCCATGAGCTTGATGAGGCGGCCGACTTCGGCGCCGGTGTAGAATTGGCGGGCAACGTCGAGATGGCAGCCGCGATAGGTGAAGCCGGGTTCGTCGGTAATGGTGCCGCCGGTGGGGAAGACGAAGGTCTGCGGGTGGAGTTTGGCGCCGCGCAGGATGTGGCCGAGGGTGACGAGGCCGTAGAACATGCCCTGGCGGGTGGTAGCTGAGATGGTTGCGGCGTTTTCGGCGAAGGTGAGTTCGTAGGCTTCGGGGCCGAGGTCCGCCTTGTGCGTGATATGGACCGGCATGCCGGCTTCGGAGGCGGGGCGGACGATGGCTTCGACGGGGAAGAGGTCGGCGACGAGGGTGGCGAAGGCCTTGGCGGCTTTGGTGGCGTCTTCGCCCTGCGGCTGTAGGTCGATGCCGGGCGGGGCGATGCGGGCGCCGGTTGTGGCGACCGATTTTGGCCAGGGGATGATCGAGACGGGGACCGGCGCCTTGGCGGGTACCTTGAATTTTACGGCGCCCTTGAGCAGGGGGGAATTGTGGCCCTTGCCCTGGGTGGGGGCGGTGGGGAGGGTTATGATACTGCCGTCGGAAAGGGCGACATAGCCGGAATTGGCGCCGTCGCTCCAGTGGCGCAGGCCATAGGAGAGGCCGCGGGCGATCGCTTTCCAGGTCTGGCCGGGCTCGAGCACGAAGCCGTCGGGCGGGGCGATCAGGGTGTGGTTGGAGAGGCGCTTGAGCAGTTTGCCGTTTTCGAGCGTGGCATGCGGATCGATGCGGGCGGGGCCGGAAAAGCCCAGGGTAAAGTCCTTGAGCGCGGTATCGCCATTATTGGTCAGCTCGATGCCATAGGCGAGGCTTTCGCCCTCACTGGCAGGCGTCCAGGTGGTTACGAGGGAAAGGGAGGTGGTCATGGCACTGCTCTTTGCTCGAAGTAGACCTCATCCTGAGCCTGTCGAAGGACGAGGGCGTGGCGAGGTCTGTGGCTGCGACCTCGTGGTTCGACAAGCTCACCATGAGGTCTAGGATGGATGATGCCGCTAGTCCCCGAGGGGCTGGGCGTCGTCGCCGTCGCGGTTGACGACGAGCTGGTGCTTGATGCGGCGCATGCTGGCGATGGCCGAGGGGCCGAGGCGCGTGGCGACGGTCTGGGCCAGCACGTCGACCGTGGCGAGAAAAGCGTAGCGGCCGGGGGTGGGGCGCAAAATGTCGGTGTTTTCGTGCCAATTGACCGGCAGGAGAATATCGGATTGCGCCGAGACCATGGAGGAAGAGCGGGTGACCACGACACGGGTCAGGCCATATTCGCCGGCGACGGTCAGCGTCTTGGCGAGCTGGGCATTGTTGCCCGACATCGAAAAGGCGACGATGACGGTGCCGGCGGGAGCGGAAGCGGCGCGCATCATCTGCAATTGATGATCTTCGGTAGAGGCGACCTTGAGGCCGAGGCGGAACAGGCGGGTTTCGATTTCGCCGGCCATCATCGAGGAGGCGCCGCCCGAGCCGAAGGCCAGGACATAATTGGATTTGGCGATGGCCTCCCCTGCCCGTTCGACGGCGGAGAAATCGAGATGCTCGAAGGTTTCGTAGATGATGGACTGGATGCCGTTGACCACGCCCTGGGCGATCTCGCGCACATTGGAGGGGCTGGCGGCAGGCGCGAAATAGCGCTGGCCGACAAAGCGCGACTGGGCCAGGCGCACCTTGAAATCGGCATAGCTGTCGCAGCCCAGGCGCCGGCAGAAACGGGTCACGGTGGGCGGGGAGACATCGGCCTGCGCGGCCAGATCGACGATGGACATTTTGAGCACGCTGTCGACATCGGCGAGCACGATCTCGGTCAGAGCGCGCTCGGACCGCGTGAACGCGTTCTTTTCGGTCTGTAGCAGACCGACGATATCCAACATTGCGACTCTCCCCCGAAACCAGTGGGCCCTTAGTAGACGGCCAGGCCCTTTTCGTCGAACAGGTGGACCTGATTGATGGCAAAGCCCATTGCGACGGCCTGGCCTTCGGCGACTTTGGGATCGCCTTCGAAGAGCGCGACGAAATTTTCTCCCGCGGGCAGATCGGCGTAGCTGACGGTATGGATGCCCAGATGCTCTACAATCTTGGGGGTGATGGTGAGGGTGAAATCACCACCCTCCAGCGTCAGATGCTCGGGGCGGATGCCCAGGGTGACGGACTGGCCGTTGACGGCTTTGGACTGGCGCGGCAGGGAGATAGTGCCCAGCGCGCCGAGATCGACAGTGACCGTGTCGCCATCGGCCGAGGTCACCTTGCCGTTGATAAAGTTCATCTTGGGGCTGCCGATAAAGCCGGCGACGAAGAGATTGTCGGGCTTGTGATAGAGCTGGAGCGGGGAGCCGACCTGGGCGATCACGCCGGCATCGAGCACGACGATCTTGTCGGCCATGGTCATGGCCTCGACCTGGTCGTGGGTCACATAGATCATGGTGGAGCCCAGGCGCTTGTGCAGCTCCATGAGCTCGATGCGCATTTCCGAGCGGAGCGCGGCGTCGAGATTGGACAGGGGCTCGTCGAAGAGGAAAATCTTGGGCTGGCGCACAATGGCGCGGCCGATGGCGACACGCTGGCGCTGGCCGCCCGACAGCATGCCGGGACGATGCTGCAGGCGCGGCTCGAGCTGCAGCACCTTGGCGGCGGCATGGACGCGGGCATTGACCTCGTCATTGGGCAGCTTTTCGACGCGCAGCGGGAAGGCGATGTTTTCGAACACGGTCATATGCGGGTAGAGCGCATAGGACTGGAACACCATGGCAATGCCGCGCTGCACGGGGGGCAGATCGTTGACGACCTTGCCGCCAATGGTGATTTCGCCGGCGCTGACATCCTCGAGCCCGGCAATCATGCGCAGCAGGGTGGATTTGCCGCAGCCGGAGGGGCCGACAAAGACGACGAACTCGCCTTCGGACACTTCGAGATCGATCCCCTTGATGATGCGGGCTTCGTTGAAGCTCTTTTCGAGTTGCTTGAGGCTCAGTTGCGACATGGGAGTCTCCGTGGTCGGCGCTTAAAGCAGGCCATCATTGTGAGCCGGATTGACGGCTCCTTCGTCCCCTCTTCCCTGAGGGGAGAGGGTTAGGGTGAGGGGTTCAGATTACTGGTACGAACCAGGCGCTTAACCCCTCACCCGACCCTTCGGATCGACCTCTCCCCTGAGGGGAGAGGTGACCAGCTTACTTGTACTGCTCGAGTTCGCCGGCAGCCGCGGTGAGGGCGGCGGCGGGTTCGGCAGCGCCGGTCACGACGGACTGGACCATTTCGATCATGACGTTCTGCAGGCCGACATAGTCGGTCAGCAGGGGTTCGGGACCACCGAATTCGATGCCGTCGAGGAAGGGCGCCCAATAGGGCTTCTCGGCGAGCAGTTCGGCGGTCTGCGGCTCAAGCGGACGCAGCGGGGTCAGGCCCTGGGCCATTTCGGCAGCCCATTGGCGTTCGCCCGAGGTCAGGTATTTGGCAAGGCTGGTGGCCTGCTCTTCAACGCCCGAGCCCTTGAACACGGCCAGGGAGTCGGTGATGAGCAGGGTGCCCGGGCCCTTGGCGGAGGGGCCGAGCGGCAGCGGGGCAACGCCCCAGTTCATGCCCGCTTCGGTGGCGAGATTGGCGGCATTGGGCGAGGCATGGATCATGCCCAGCGTGCCGTCGAGCCAGATGGCGCGCACTTCGTTCTGTTCATAGGCGGTCGGGCCTTCTTCGGAATAGGCCGAGATATCCTTGAGAGCGGTGAGGGCTTCAAGGTTCTGCGGGCTATCCAGCACGATATTGCCGTCGGCATCGATGACCTGACCGTCATTGGTGTAAACCCAATGGAGGAACTGGTGCATGGTGTTGTCGAAGGTCTTGGCGACCACGCCGAAGCCGTCGAAATCGGTATTGTCTTCGATCTGCTTGGCGAAGGCGATTTCTTCTTCCCAGGTCTTGGGCGGGACTTCCGGATCGAGGCCGGCAGCCTTGAAGACATCCTTGTTCCAGTAGAGGGCCTTGGTCGAGAAAGCGACCGGGACGCCCCATTGGGTGCCGTCGAAGGTGACGGTATCGGGCACGTAATTATAATAGCCGGCCTTTTCCTCATCGGTCATCGGCACGGGGACGATGAGATCGTTGAGGGCGAATTGCTTGAGCGTGCGCGAGCCGACATAGGCCAGCGCGACCGGGGTGCCGGCAGCGGCGAGCGTCGTCACCTTATCCTGGCACTGGCCCCAGCCGACGACTTCGGGCACGACCTTGAAGCCGGGATTTTCGGCTTCCCATTCCTTGAAATAATCGGCGTAGCCGGCGGTCAGCTCGTCACCGCAGTTGATAAAGCTGATTTCCTTGACGTCCTGGGCGAAAGCGGTGGGCGCCGAGGCGGCGAGCGCCAGCAGCGATACCGCGATAAGTCCGGTCGTTTTTTGCACTTTGTAGTCTCCCTTGTTGCACGTCCCGAAGGACGCCTTCCCTCGGATCGGGCAAGCCCGATCCAAACATTCGGCCTGGCGGACCCTTCTTCCGCCCGGCCTTCCCCTTACTGCTTCACGGCACCGGCGGTGAGGCCGGCGACGAGATAGCGCTGCAGGAACACGATGACGATCATGACCGGCAGGATTCCGACGAAACTGGCCGCCATCAATTCGTTCCACTGCACTTCCTGCTTGCCGAAAAAGGCGAAGAGCCCAACCGGCAGCGGCATGAATTCAGTGCGGGAATTGAAGGTCAGCGCGAAGATGAATTGCTGCGCATAGGCGCCGATAAAGGTCATGATGGCGACCACGACAATGCCCGGCATGGCGAGCGGCAGGATGACCCGGCGCAATGTATAGAGACGGGAAGCGCCGTCGACCCAGGCGGCTTCGTCCAGCTCGCGGGGAATGCGCATCATATAGGTGCGCAGCAGCCAGATGGACGAGGGGATGAGGAAGGCGGCGCCCGGCACGATCATGGCCCAATAGGTATTGAGCAGGCCCAACTGGCGCATCAGGCGGAACAGCGGGATGAGCAGGACGGCGCCCGAGAACATGTTGACCGCCAGGAACCCGCCCAGCATCAGGCCGGACCCGGCGAACTGGAAGCGGGCAAAGGCATAGGCGGCCGGCACCACGATGACGACGACGATCAGGGTCACCACCGAGGAGATGAAGAAGGAATTGAAGATGTGCATGCCCAGCATGGGCACCGAGCGCCACATCTGGAAATAGGCGTCGAACGAGCCGTTTTGCGGGATGAAATTATAGGGCGTCGAGAACAGCTGGCTCAATGGCTTGAGCGAAACCAGGAAGCCTTCGATGAAGGGGGCCAGCACGAAGAACAGGAACACCGCCATGCCGGCATACATCAGCACGATCTCGTACCACTTGTAGCGGTCGATCATGGGTTTTGTGGAACGGGCGCGGACCTTTTTGGCGACGGCGGGCGGGGCAAGGTCGGCGGCGGCAGTGCGGGCGACGTGGCTCATTTGGCTTCTCCCTGCGAGAGCTTCCGAACCGCGCGGAAGTAGACGATGCAGAAGATGGACACGAAGATGCAGATGACCACGGCGCGGGCGGCGCCTTCGCCATATTTGCGGGAGCCCATGGCGGTCTTGTAGGTGTCGATGATCATGGTGGTGGTGGAGCCCGAGGGGCCGCCCTGGGTCAGGATCCAGATGATATCGAAGGAATTGAAGGTGGCGATGAGGCTCAGAAGGCTCATGGTCAGCATGGCCGGCAGCATCAGCGGCAAGGTGATGCGGCGGAAGCGGTAGAAGCGGCCGGCGCCATCGGTCCAGGCGGCCTCGTAGAGATCCTTGGGAATGGATTGCATGGCGGCCAAGAGGTAAATGGTGACCATGGGCACCCCGATCCAGACGTCGGTGACGATGGTGGCCCAGAAGGCGGAGCTGCCTTGCGCCAGGATCGGCCATGGCTTGCTGATGATGCCGAAATTCTGCAACAGGCCCGAAATCATGCCGAACTGGCCATTATACATCCAGCCCCACATGAAGATGCCGATGGCCATGGGCACGATCCAGGGCGGCATGGTGAGGATGCGGAACAGGGTCTGGCCGGGAATGGCCGCATTGAGCAGGGTGGCGCCCAGAGTGCCGATGATCATCTTGGTAGCGACCGAGAAGAAGGTCCAGATGAAGGTGCGCAGGATGACTTCGGTGAAATTGCCGGCGCCGAAAATGCGCTGGTAATTGGCCCAGCCCACGAAGTCATAGGTCGGGCGGAGCGCGGCATTGGTGAAGCTGAGGACGACCGTGTCGAACAGCGGATAGGCGACGATGATCAGAATGTAGATGAGGGCGGGAGCCAGTAGGGCGAGAGCGAAGAGGGAGGCGCTGCGAGTACCGGTCATCTACTGTCCCCCTCAGTTCGCTCGGCCCAGGGCAGCATCGAATTGCTGCCAGATGGGCGTCATGTCGACGACCGTTCGGGTCGCCATCGCCTTGTCCATGGAAAGGGCCAAAAGCCCCGCCTCCAGCGCGTTGGTGACCGATACCGGGAGCGGCGCGCCATCGATAATGTGCTTGAGGATATCCTTGGCCATCTGCTCGTCGGCACCGTAATGCTGGCTGAGGCCGCTGGTTTTATAGGTCGCGTCGACAAGGCGCTCGGACGTGCGCGAGTCCGTGACGCGCAGGAAATTACGGATGAAATCGCCTTCGGCCATGCCCTTGGCTCCCATCACTGCGAAGCGCCGGAAATCGTCAGGCACGTTCAGATTGGTATGAAAGGTCAGCGCGGCGCCGTTTTCATATTGCACCATTGCGGTCTGGAAATCGATGATGTCGCCATCGCTGTCGAACACCTTGTCGCTACCCTGCCAGCCGGAGGGCTTGCGATGGTAGACTTCCATGTCGTTGATGCCGGTCACCTGGGGCGCATTCTTGGGAATGAAGGTGCGGCGGCCGCCAAAGCTCGAGACATATTTGGGGCGGCAGCCCATGACGCCATTATAGAGATCGAGATCGTGGCAGCATTTTTCGAGCATGAAGCTGCCGGAATATTTTTCATAGCGACGCCAGTCGCGCATGAAAAAGGCGCCGTGATAGGGCGGGATATGTTCGGAAGCCTCGATGGAGGTGATGTCGCCCAGCTGGCCCTCGGCCTGGGCCTTGCGCAGGTCCACATAAAGCGGGGCATAGCGCAGGACGAGGCCGACCATCAGATTGTCCGAGCCATATTGGGCAATCAGCTCGGCCAGCGCCATGGTGTCTTCGACTGAAGTCACCACCGGCTTTTCGGTGAAAATCTTGAGGCCGCGTGCGAGCCCGGTGCGGATATGGCCGAGATGGAGGTGGTTGGGCGAGCCGACCATCAAGAGGTCGAGCGGTTCGCTGTCGAGCAGGGCTTCGAGGCTATCAAATTGCTTGCCGACATTGACGCCATGTTCTTTGGCATAGGGCAGGCCCGCGGGGGCCGGATCGACATAGCCGGCGATCGAAAAATCGTCACGCGCCGCGGAGAAGACCCGCGCCAGATAACCCAGACGATAGCCCAGACCGATAATGCCTACCCGCATAGAAACTGCCCATCCTGTTCCCGCCATTCTCTGTTGGATTGGTCGGGTTTTCTGTAAACTATTTTCAAGATTAGGATCGTTCCGAACGCGATGTCAACACGAATCCGACACATGCGCAATACCAATCCAAGCCGCGCTCAAGCCTGCCCAAAGCCGCGCCATTCTGCCGAAAACCTGAGCGATATCCCCGCTTTTCCTGCATTTTTCGCTGTGGACAAGCGAGAGGGAAAAGGGCAGCATGCTGCGATTGGTATCTATGTACGCGCCTCAGCGCCGGTTTCGCATGGATATCAGAAATGAAAATTTATAACAGAGTCAGGCGCTGGTGCCCGCAAAGGCCGGGAGGGCGCGCCTGCGGCCCGGGAGCGCCAGATGAGCCATACCGCCAACCCCTTCCCCAATGACCCGGACCGGGGCGCGATCTGGACCATGCTGGTCGAGCGCGACATCGACGCCTTTGTCAGCGCCGACTGGGGCATGGTGGATGGCGATTTCGTGCGCGAGGGATTTCTGGGGATTAATGGCGGCGGCTCGGACAATCCCGATAGCTGGAAAATCGGCTTTCCGACGCTGGAGGCCTATCGCGACGAATGGCTGCGCCAGGCGGCCGAAAGCCGGAAGATGAAGTACGCGGAAGATCAGCGCCTGGCCATTTTCCGCAACACCACGCTGCAGCATATCGAGATCAATGGCGACATCGCTATCGCGCATAAGAAATTCGACGGCACGATTGCCTTGGCCGATGGCGGCAAGGAAATCATGAACTGGCAGACGCTGTATTTCTGCCGCAAGGTTGCCGGCGTCTGGAAGCTGACGGGCTTTGCCGGCTATCTCCCCTTCCCCATGGGCGGCGCACGGAAAGGCTGACGCGCCATGGCCAAACCATAATCCTCAAGCAGATATTCCTGGAGTTCTCTGATGCGCATTGCCGTTGCCGGGCTGCATACCGAATGCAGCACCTATAATCCCGTGCTGGCGCGCGAAGCCGATTTTCGCGTGCTGCGGGGGCCGAGCATGCTCAAGGATGCCTATTTCGATTTCCTGACGCATTTTCCGGCGGAGTTCATCACGATCCTGCATGCCCGCGCCATTGCCGGCGGGCCGGTGGAGCGTGGGATTTATGAGCGCTGGAAGGGTGAGATCCTCGACGGGCTGAAAAAGGCGCTGCCGCTCGATGGGGTTTATCTGGCCATGCATGGGGCCATGTTTGTCGAGGGGCTGTTCGATGCCGAGGGGGACTTCATCGCGGCGGTGCGCGCGGTGGTGGGGCCCGATGTGCTGATTGCGGCGAGCTATGACCTGCATGGCAATATCAGCCAGCGGATCGTGGACAATCTCGATATCTTTTCCACCTATCGCACGGCGCCGCATATCGACGTGCCCGATACGATGCGACGGGCGGTGACCATGCTGGTGCGGGCGCTGCG
Organism: Devosia sp.; assembly: GCA_035565135.1. GTDB lineage: Bacteria > Pseudomonadota > Alphaproteobacteria > Rhizobiales > Devosiaceae > Devosia. The sequence continues at coordinate 1,096 of DATMSY010000194.1, read as the reverse complement.
GAGCGGGCAGCGGCCGGCTTTGGTCTGGGCGCCGGTGCCGGTGCTGTTGCCCGGCGAGCGGACCAGTACGCAGGACGAGCCGGCGCGCAGCTTTTATGCTCAATTGCAAGAGACCGAGGACCCGACCGGCATCTGGGATGCTTCATTCCAGGTCGGCTATGTGTGGGCGGATGAGCCGCGGGCGACCGCCTGCGCGGTGATTACCGGGACGGATCGCGCGGCCATGGAGAAGGCGGCGGCAGCGCTGGCGCAGAATTATTGGGATATTCGGGGCGCGTTCGTTTTCGGGACCAAGACGGGCAGTATCGAGGAATGCGTTGATTGGGCTGTGGCGTCGGCAGGTGGGCCGGTGGTGCTGGCGGAGTCGGGGGATAATCCGACTGGTGGCGGTGTCGGTGACCGGGCCGAGGTGCTGGCGGCGCTGATCGCCAGGGATGCGCAGGGCGTGGTATTTGCCGGCATTGCCGACGAGGCGGCGACCGAGGCGGCTTATGCGGCGGGTGTCGGGGCGAAAGTGGCGCTCAGGATTGGGGGCAGCCTTGATCCCAGCAGTGTGCCGGTCACGGCGGAAGCCGACGTGGTGTTCCTGCTGGAAACGGAGGAGGAGCGGCTGCGTGAGGCGGTGGTGCGGATTGGTGGGATCGATCTGGTGCTGACGGTGCGGCGGCGGCCGTTCCACAATATTCCGGACTTTACCCGGCTGGGGCTTGATCCGCGGACGGCGAGGATTGTGGTGGTCAAGTCGGGGTATCTGTCGCCTGACCTGGGGCCGATCGCCAATCCGAGCCTGATGGCGTTGTCGCCGGGGGTGGTGGATCAGTTTGTCGAGCGGCTGGTGCGGGAGCACAAGAGCGTGGCGCAATATCCGTTTGATAGGGATGTTGCGTATGTGCCGGCGCCGGTTTGGTCGGCGCGGGCGGGATAGGGGCATTCGGCCTTAGAAAGGCACCATCTGCCTCCCTCCCCCTTGAGGGGCCTGTTGCATAATTCTGTCATTGTGATTCCCTGTCGTGGTCGGGAGTTTTGCGATGTCGATCAAGCAGACGGGTCAGTTGGGTTTTGCCGATGCGGTTCTGTCTGGGCGGTCGAACGGTCC
>DATMSY010000193.1:0-11560 GCA_035565135.1 Devosia sp. | reverse complement strand
CCTCGGGCTCGACCCGAGGGCCTCTCTCAGCACGGCGCAAGCGGCGAGTGGCCCTCGGGTCGAGCCCGAGGGAGAACCGAGGGTGTGGGGAGATGGGGAATGACACCGAGGGTGTTGGAGTGCTCACTCTCCGACACTTTGAATCAAACCCCGCCTAAAGCGGTAAGGACGCCACAATTTGTTCGTGCCTAGGCTGCCACTGCATTCGTGCATGCAAGGACAGCGTCATGGTCACCGCAATCGCACCCGAGCCGATCAGCGCGGGGCATACCAATGTCAGCGACTATCGCCATCGCCCAACGACCGGCGAGCGCGCCCTGTTGCCGCAAAGTGCGCCGGCCCTGCCCCGCAATGCCAAGACCGGCGAAGACCGGGCGGCGCGCGATGAACGCTCCCGCGACAATGAGCCGGAGACCCCGTCCCGCGATTCCTCGGCCATTTTTGCCGCCGCGGTTATTGCCGGCGCCCTGCCGCCCCGGCCCCAGACATTGAGCGAATTGTTCCAGCGCATCGGCTCGGCAACCATTCCGCCCGAGTCTCAGGCCCGCCTCAAGGACCTGACCGCCTGACCCCTCGCCGTCATGCCCTCGCCACAAAATCGCTGAAGAAAGCGACGTCTGCGGATTCGGCGCCCTGCGCGGAATGCGAAGCGGCCAAGCGTCGCGACATCTTCACACGCGATTAACCTGGCGAGATCATCGTGTCTTTCCAGTGCAAGTGCGGCACGAAATTAACGATTCTTTATGCCGTCCAGTGCAAGCTCCACGCTGTCTCAGAATGAGGCGTCAAAGTAACTACGAGTCTCCTAGAAAGGGAACTTCACTATGGCTGATATCAATCTTTCCAAAGCCGTCCGCTCCAACCTCACCTCGCTGCAGAATACGGCGACGTTGATGGCCAAGACCCAGGACCGTCTGTCGACGGGCAACAAGGTCAATTCGGCGCTGGACAACCCCACCAATTTCTTCACCGCTGCCTCGCTGAACAGCCGCGCCGGCGATCTGAACAATTTGATGGACTCGATGGCCAACGGCATCAAGACCCTTGAAGCCGCCGACAATGGCCTGTCCTCGATCACCAAGAACCTGGAATCCATGCAGTCGACGCTGCGCCAGGCTCGCCAGGACAAGTCGTTCCAGACCCAGTCCTACACGATCGATCCGACGGTAACGACCGGCAATATCAGCTTCAAAGGCGGCCAGGTCGGTGACACTGCCGTTGATGTGGCCTTGACCAAGACCGTAAAGACCTCGGCGCTGACCGGCTTGGTCGACGGCAAGGTGGTGGTTGGCGACAACGGCAAGCAGTTCACGCTCAACGACGGTACCAACACGACCGGCCAGATCACGCTGGCGACTGGTGACACCGCTACCGACATTGCCAACAAGATCAATGCCGCAGCAGCAGCCACCGTTGGCGGCAGCGGCATCACTGCCAAGGTCGAAAACGGCGAAGTCAAGCTGTCGAACAGCACTGGCGCCGCGATCACCGCTGCTGAAGGCACCACGACGGGCGGCGCTGCTGTCCTGAACTTCGGCGCCGATGCTACCGTCGCCAAGACCACCGACGAACTGGTCAACGAGATCAACAAGAACGACGATCTCAAGGGCAAGATCCGCGCTTCCAACGACAATGGCAAGCTGCGCATCGAAAACCTGTCGACCCAGAAGCTCGAAGTCACTCAGGGCACCACTGCCTCGGAAATCGCCGGCAATGCCGTCCGTGCTGACCTCGCCAACCAGTTCAACGAACTGCGCGACCAGCTCGACAAGCTGTCGGACGACGCTTCGTTCAACGGTATCAACCTGCTGCGTGGCGACAAGCTGAAGATCACCTTCAACGAAACCGGCACCTCCTCGATCGATATCCAGACCAAGAACGAAGAAGCCGTCAATGCCGGCAACCTGAAGCTGTCGACCACCCTGACCGCCAAGGACCTGGACAGCGACGCCTCGATCGACGGTTTCCTCGATCAGGTCAAGGGCGCGCTGAACTCGGTTCGCTCGCAGGCTTCGTCCTTCGGTTCCAACCTGTCGATCGTGCAGAACCGCCAGGACTTCACCAAGGCGATGATCAACACGCTCGAAACCGGTGCTGGCAACCTGACCCTGGCCGACATGAACCAGGAAGCTGCCAACATGATGGCTCTGCAGACCCGTCAGTCGCTGGCCTCCTCGACCCTGTCGATGGCCAACCAGGCTGACCAGAGCATCCTGCAGCTGCTGCGTTAATCGCATCAGGCATAAATTGATTAAGGCGGGCTTTCGGGCCCGCCTTTTTCTTTGCCGCCTTCGGACTAGAAAGCGCCGCAAATGACGCTAGTGTGAGCGCCGAAACGAATTTTTCGAAGGAGAATGCCTTGGCGCTAAAGGTCGAACTCAAGCCCGGCGAAAAACTGCTGGTTGGCCAGTGCATCATCACCAATTCCGAGCAGCGCTCGCGCCTGTTCATCGATGGCAAGGCGCCCATTCTGCGCGAAAAGGACATCCTGACCACCGACACGGCCGACACGCCCGCCAAGCGCATCTACCTGGCCGTGCAGCTGATGTATATCCAGGAAGATATCGACACGCTGCGCGAGGAATATTTCTCGCTGATCAACGATTTCGTGACCGCTGCCCCCTCCACCATTTCAATTGCTGACCGTATCAATAACGCCATCTTAACTGGCGAATTGTATAAAGCACTGAAGACAGCCAAAGAGCTGATTCAGTACGAACAGGACCTGTTTGAGCATGCAGCAATACGGCGCGGCGGCCTACCAGTCGACGGCGAAAACGGTTGAATCCCCGCGTGAACGTGAAGCTGCCCTGCTGATCAAATCAGCCGCGACGCTGCAGTCGGTGCGCGACAATTGGCCCCCTGATAGCGAAGTGCTCAAGGGCGCCTTGACCTTCAATCGCAAGCTCTGGACCATCTTCATGACTTCGGTGACGCGGGAGGACAATGCCCTCCCCGCCGTGGTTCGCCAGAACATCGCCAATCTGGGAATCTATATCCTCAACGAGACCCGCGAAATCCTGCTCGACCCCGTAGCCCCGACCCGGCTCGATACGCTGATCAACATCAACCGCCAGCTGGCCCAGGGCCTGCGGACGAATTGAGATTGGCCTAGGTGCTAAACAAGAGGCCCCGCATTGCGGGGCTTTTTTGGTTTTTGGGGGTGTTGTTTCGTTGAGGGGTTGTTTGCTCCGGGCGCATTCAGGGGTGCGGTGTCATCCCGGCGGAGGCCGGGATCCATGCTGAAGGCCATCCCCGGCATCCAGCATAGGGATAGGGCACAGCATGGATTCCGGCCTTCGCCGGAATGACATCGTGGGTGTTGAGCGCATGGTGGGACGATCCCATCTCCCCATCGCTCGAATACCCCCAACTCTCCTCCCCACCGCATCTCCCTCGGGCCTGACCCGAGGGCCTCCCCCAACACGGCGCAAGCGACGAGAGGCCCTCGGGTCGAGCCCGAGGGAAAACCGTGGGTGGGAGGCGGTTGGGGCAAGCGCCCCCTTACCGCATGAAGTTGACCAGGCTGAGCTGGCTGATCATCGAGGTGGCCTGGTAGCTGGCTTGCAGGCGCGTCTGGAGGGCCAGGATTTCCATGGCCACGTCTTCCTTGCTCACCGTCTCGACGTCGCTCAGCAGGTTTTCCAGCTGGGTTTTGTAATTGGTGTGGCGGGTCGTGGTGTTGTTGAGCGCGGCGCGGGCAATGCCCAGTTCCATGGTGAGGATTTCGACCGAACCGCGCTCGGAATTGTGCGATTCCGACAAAGCCGATTGCTGGCGCTCGGCCATGGCGTCGAAGCGGCCCATCGAGGTGGGATCGCTATCGGGATAGGTTTCGACCGACATGGCCGCCATGGTCCGCATCAGGGCCAATAGGCCCGATTCATTGGCCTGCATGCCATAGTTGACGCGGGTCGAGTCATCGATTTGGGCGGTAACGCTCTGGCGCGGATTGCCTTCGGCGGCCATGGCCGCATCGGAGACGACGATATTGAGCGCCTTGGAGAAATTGGCGGCGGTGGTATCAGCATCGGTGCCGATGCTGAACTGGCCGGGGCCGGCCCGGCCGGTCACAGCGGTGAGCGCCACGATGCGCGTGGTGCCATTGGGCTCGGTGAGGGTGATGCTGACGGTCTCGCCCGCGGCGGGGATGCCGGTGAACTGGGCGGTGACGGCGGAGGGATCGGCCGTCGGCGGTGCGGTCACAATGCTGGCGGTGGATGCCGAAATGCCGCTGATCTGGAAGCCATGGAGGGGCGAGGCGGGCTGCTTCTCGCCCAGCGTCACCGTGGCCCCATTAGTGCCGATCTCAAGGCGCCCAAGGCCCTGGGCGGCGACGGCGGGGCTCTGGCCGGCATACCACATGACGGTATCGGCCTCGGTGGCGACGCGCAGGCTGGTGGCGGGATTGCCGCTATTGAGATCGACCCGCAGCACGGGCTCGCCCGCGCCGTTGAAGAAATTCTGCGAGGCGGCAAAGGTCGAGGCGCCGGCCAGGGTCGTGCCGCCCACTTCGAGCAGCTTGGCATCCAGCGATGTCTTGAAATTGGCGGCGGTGGCCTCGGCGTCCGCGCCGATGACGAATTCATTGATCCCGGCCGGCGCATCCTCCGCGGCGATCGCCTTCAGGGTGATCTGCGTCTCGGTGCCGTCAGGCAGGGTGAAGCCCATAGTTATAGTGTGGCCCGGAGCGATCTGCTCGGCGGGTGCGGGCGCGAAGGTGACGCCGACCTGCTTGCCCAGAGGCGCGGTGCCGGGCGCGGGCTGGGAGACGGTGACGGCGGCGCTGGTGCTCGAAATGGTCGACACCTTCATGCCGAAGGGATGAACGCCATCCTCGGCCAGGTTGACGCTGGTGGTGCCGGCGGCATGGGACGATTGCAGGCGCCCGCGCCCGTCGAGACCGGCATCGGCGGCCTTGCGCTCGGTGACCACGGTGTTGAACCCGGCTTTGCCGCCCTGCCCGTTGAGCAGCACATTGGTATCGGGCACGGGGGCCTTGTCGGTGTTCGAGCCGCCGAAGAGGTAGCGCCCGGCCACGTCCGAATTGAGCATGGTGACCAGCTCATCCATCCGCGCCTTGGAGAGGCCGGGAAGCGTGGCCATGTTGATATTGTTGGTGCCGTATTGGCCGGGCATGGCCGATTGGCGCGCCTCGCCTTCCATGGCGTCGAAACGCATCATGGTCTTGTCGAGGAAGCTGAGGCGCAGATTGACCGTATCGATATTGGCGGAAAAGGAGTCGATCTTGGCGAGGCGCGAGCGCACCGACAGCGACATGGGCAGATCGTTGCCCATTTCGGCCAGGGTGGAGGCCTTCATGCCAGTGCCCAGCTGCGTTTGCAGCGTGGCGAAGCGATCCTGCATGCGCGAGATGACGGAGAAGCCGCTCTGCAGGGGATACATGGATTTGTTGACGATCATCCGAATGCTCCTCAGGCAGTGGCCTGGAACAGGGAATCGAGCAGTTCCTTGACTGCCGACATGATACGGGCATTGGCCGCATAGGCGTTTTGCAATTCCATCAGCCGCGCCATTTCCTCGTCGGTATTGACGCCATATTCCGTGCTCATCTGGTCGATGACCGTATCCAGCGTGAGCTGGCGGTCGCTGGCCTGGGTCAGGGCGGTATTGATGCTGGTGCCCTGGAAATTGAGCACCTGGCCGATGACCTCGCCCAGCGTGCCATTGAGCTGGAAGTTCTTGGAATCGGCGGGATTGCCGCCGGATACGAAATTGAGGCTGTTGAGCTGGCCAATGACGAAATTGGCGCGGTCGGCATCGCCCAGCGTGCCGCCGACCTCGTGCTGCACCATCAGGCGGTTATCGGCCAGAATGGCGCTGTTGATGGTGATGCGCGCGGCAAAGCCCTGCTTTTGCGGCGGGGTGCCGCTGACATTATTGGTGAAGGCGGCATCGCCCTGATCGACGAACAGGTTGAAGGCCAGACCATCGCCCTGCACGCCCGAAGCGGTGGTGCGGACCGAGGCGGCCTTGACCGTGGTGGTGCCGCCTGCCCCGCCATCGAGAATGCGCAGATTGCCCTGCCCCGTGCTGGCGACGGTCAGCGTGGGGAGCTTGGAGCCCAGCATATTGGCGGCGGCGGTGGAGTCGCCCGAAAGGTTGATGCTGATGACGCGCTGGCCGGTGGCGTCGACATAGTCCTTGCCATCGGTGCTGTTGACCACGCGAACGCGCTTTTCAACGCCGTTCTCGGTGTAAGTCAGCAGCATGTCATTGCCCGGCTGCATATTGGCCAGGTCGAGATCGAAACCCGACGCGCCCCAGGCGGTTGCGGGCGTGCCCGGCGCTGTCTTGGTGTTGAACGCCTGGGCGAGGCCCGCGGCAATCTCGTCCAGCTGATCCTGGGCTTCGACCAGCGTCCGGTCGCGCAGGGTGACCAGACCCGCCAGTTCCCCGCCCTGCAACACGCCCTGGGCCACCAGATCGAGCTTGAGACCCGAGGGGGTGGTGAGGATCAGCTTGCCGACAGAGGTGTGGCCGGCATCGATGTTGAACTGCGAATTGGGCGAGAGCTTGCCGGCGCTTTCAAAGGAGAATTGGGAGACGCCATTGTCGAGCAGACCGACGCCGGACCGCGTCATCAGCGACACGGTGCCATTGGGCCGGTAGTCGGCCTTGACGTCGATGAGCTCGGCAACGCCCGACACCAGCCGGTCGCGCTGGTCCTGCAGGGCGGCGCGGGCGGAATCGGTCATGCCCAGATCGAGTAGGCGGTTGTTCACCTCGTTGAGGGAATTGAACATGCCGTTGAGATTGTTGACGTGGCTGGCTATCTGCCCCTCGGTCTCCTGGCGCATGGCCTGAATGTCGCTGGAGAGCCGGTTGAGCGTTTCGGCCATGGTCTGGGCCGAGGCCACGGCCTGGGCGCGGGCGGCATAATCGTCGGGGCTGGTCGCAATGCCCTGCAGATTTTTTTGCAGGTCGGCAAACAGCGTATCGAGGGAACCGGCGGCGCCGGGCTTGCCGAGCGCACTCTGGAGGCGGTTGAGATAGCTGGCCTGGACGCCCGAATTGGCGGCGTCGCTCACCTGGCGGGTGTAATAGGTCTGCAGGCTCGTATTGAAGGCGCGGGTAATGCCCTGCGTGCGGGCATAGCTGCTGTTCTGGGAATTGTAGTCGACGACGTTGAGCGACTGCCGGTTGTAGCCGGGCGTGCCCGCATTGGCCACGTTGCGGCTGAGGATGGACAGCGCATCCTGATTGGTCCGCAGACCGGACACCGCATTATTCAGGGACGTCGTCAAACCCATAGCTGGGGCTCCTCACGCAAGAACAGGGTCCGCAGCAGATTGCCGCGAACCCGAACCAGGCCGATCCGGCTAGCGGACCATGTTGAGCGCTTCCTGCAGCATTTCGTCGGCCGTGCTGACGATGCGCGTGCCGGCCGCATAGGCCTGCTGGGTCACGATCAGCTTGGTGAACTCGTCGGAAATGTCGGTATTGGAGGCTTCGAGCGAACCGCCGAGCACGCCACCACCCGACAGATCGAGAATGGCTTCGCCCGATTCAGAGGTGGACGCGAAGACGCCGCCATCGAGGCGCTTGAGCGAGTTGATCGAGTTGAAATTGGCGGTGACCACCTGCGCCATGTCGATGCGCTCGCCATTGGAATAGCTAGCGACGACGCGGCCATTGTCATTGATGGCGACCGAGACGAATTCGCCGGCGCCATAGCCGTTCTGGTTGAGCGTCGAGACATTGGCCTTGCCGTTCACATCGGCGAATTGCGACAGGCCCTTGGTGTCGTAGCGCAGCTCGACATCGCCGACGCCGACGCCATTGATGTTGAGGCCTGTAAGGGTGGTGGCCCCATTGGAGGGCGAGATCAGCGTGCCATTGCTGGCAAACTGGAAGTTCTCGTTGACGCGGGTCCACTGGTTTTCGGCGCCGGCCGCATTGCCATTGGACATGTAGTAGAGATGCCAGGTGTCGGTGCCGGGCGGGGTGCTGGTCGAGCTATCGACCTTGGCCCAGCGCATGACCACATTGGCCGGCGCGCCATTCTGCGCATAGACAGTGATGGCGCCGCCATCGATCGAGTTGGTGAGGAACTGCGCGTTCTGGTTGGCGGTGATGTTCGCCACGGGCGTCCCCTGAGGCACCGAGCTTTGCGGCGGGGTCTGCGTAAAGGCCGTGCCAAGCCCGGCGCTGGCAGAAGCGGTCATGGCATGGCTGGAATTGGCGGGCATGGTGATCTGCAGATTGCCCGAGCCGTCAAGCGCAACAGTCGAACCAGCCGCATTCGGCCGGCCCTGCATATGGGTCTGAACCTCGGCCAGGATCTGGGCGACGGTCTTGCCATCGGTGTCGATATACATGTTGGAGGCATTATTGGCCGGCGGGGCGCCGGCGGCAGCCGAGTAGAAATTGTAATTGAAGGCCGTGCCGGATACCGAGATGGTCAGCGATTGCCCGACGAGGTCGGTCGGATCGGTGGTGAAAACGCCGGTCGACGTAGCCTGAGCCGGGGTATAGGTGCTGCCCAGAATATAATCCCCTGCCCGCATCAGCTCGCTATTGGGAATGGAAGCCTTGTAGGCGTCCGTCTTGGGCAATTGCGGCAGGTTGGCCTGGTAATTGATGCGCGTCGTCTGCTGCGCAGGCAGGAAGGAATTGGAGAGCTTGATGACTTCGGGCACCGAGCCCGAGACGTTGCCGGTCGATGAATCGATCGGCAGGCCCTTGAGGTAATAGCCGGCACCATTGACCAGCAGACCATCCTTGTCGATCTGGAAATCGCCGCGGCGGGTGTAGAAATTGGTGCCGGCGAAAATCGGATCGCCATCGGACTGGCCCACCTTGGGCTCGACCACGAAGAAGCCGTTGGAATTGAGCGCAATGAAGGTCTCGTTGGCGACGGTCTTGATATCGCCCTTGACGTCATTGGTGCCGCGCGACTGGGCCAGCACAGCGCCGGGCACCTGCCGCTTGATGGGCGCGTCGGGGATCAGATCCAGGAAATCGGTCTCGATGCGCTTGTAGCCGGTGGTCTGCGAATTGGCGATGTTGCCCGAAATGTTCTCCAGCGCATGCGCTTGCGCCCGCAGACCGGTAACCGCACTGGACAGAGCCCCGTAAATGCCCATCAAAAAACTCCTGAAACTGCTCGCGCCTGTTGCGCTTGTTCAGGCAATTAAGAGCAAGGAGAATGCCAACTCGCTGGGCCATTGATTTTAAAGGGAAATTTCTCGCAGAAGAGCCAAATGCGGCGAAAACCCGGCAATAGAGTCCGGGCACACCGGCAGAAATTGCCGCATGCTTGTGAAGGCGGAGCGGTTGCAGTAAACGCAATCTAGTATTCTTCCACGGCGTCATTCCCGCGAAAGCGGGAACCTCCGTTTGTTGAACGCGCAGGAAACAGAGGTTCCCGCTTTCGCGGGAATGACGTGGTGATGGGGCGGCGAGAGCCGATCTAGACAAGATGCTGTTCAAATCCGCCGACGAATTCGTGAAGGCAGAGCGCCGCACCGTGACGGTGTTCGGCATGGCCGGCGTCGGCAAGACGCGGCTGAGCAATATGCTGCGCGCCTCGCGCTGGTTCCACTATTCGGCCGATTACCGCATCGGCACGCGCTATATGGGCGAATATATCGTCGACAATTTCAAGCGAGAAGCCATGAAGGTGCCCTTCCTGGCCGATCTGCTGCGCTCGGATTCGATCTATATCTCGTCCAATATCACCTTCGACAATCTCGACCCGCTCTCGAGCTATCTCGGCACGCCCGGCAATCCCGATAAGGGCGGCCTGCCGCTGGCCGAATATCAGCGCCGGCAGGAGCAGCATCGCGTGGCCGAGATTGCCGCGCTGCAGGACGTGCCGCACTTCATCGAGCGGGCCAAGGAACTCTACGGCTATGACGATTTCATCGCCGATACGGGCGGCTCGCTGATCGAGGTTATCGATCCCAACGATCCGGAAGACCCGGTGATCAAGACGCTGGCGGCCTCCACCGCCCTGCTCTACATCCGCGGCACCGACAAGGATGCGACCGAGCTGGTGCGGCGCTTCAAGCAGAGCCCCAAGCCGATGTATTACCGTCCGCCCTTCCTCGTCGAGAAATGGGCCGAGTACAAGGCGCTCCACAAGATTGCCGAAGACTGCGACGTCGACCCCGCCGGGTTCGGCGCCTGGGGTTTTGAAGCCCTGTTGCATGACCGCCTGCCGCGTTATCAGGCGCTGGCGGATAATTTTGGTTATGTGGTGGAAGCGTCCGACCTGGCGACGGTGCGCGATGGCGATGAGTTCATCGATTTGATGGCAGCAGCAATCGAGAAGCGAATGCGTTAGGACCGACCGCCATCCCCTGATGCCGGTCTGCAAATGGCGGTTTTCTGCGCTTCCGGTCCTCACGTACAAAACGTACGCTCCGGTCCGGTTCTCAAAAACCACCATTTTCGACTCGGCTTGAAGGGATGGCGATCGGTCCTAAAGCGCGTTCTCCCGTTGGAGACGCGCCAGCCTGAATCGCTTTCCGATCATTCTCGCTTAAGAGGCTGATATGCCTATACGTATTCCCGACAATCTACCTGCTCGCAAAACCCTCGAGGACGAGGGCGTCTATGTGATGGATTCGACGCGCGCCGCGCGCCAGGACATCCGCCCGCTCGAAATCGGCCTGCTCAACCTGATGCCCAACAAGGAGCGCACCGAGACCCAGTTCACAAGGCTGATCGGCTCGACGCCGCTGCAGGTGGATCTGACGCTGGTGCGCATCACCGACCATCAGTCCAAGCACACGTCCGAGGATTACCTCAAGACCTTCTACAAGACCTGGGAAGAGGTGCGGACCAAGAAGTTCGACGGCTTCATCGTGACCGGCGCGCCGATCGCCAATATGCCCTTTGAAGAAGTGCGCTACTGGCCCGAAATGCTCGACATCATGGAGTGGACCAAGACCAATGTGCACCACACCATGTTCATCTGCTGGGGTGCCCAGGCGGCTTTGCACCATTTCCACGGCGCCAAGCGTTATCGCATGGACAACAAGGCCTTTGGCGTGTTCCGGCATCAGGTGATCAATCCCCGCTCGCCCTTCCTGCGCGGCTTTTCGGACAGCCCGATGATCCCGGTGTCGCGGTATAACGATATCGACCGGACCACGCTGGGGGACAATCTCGAAGTGCTGATCGACAATGCGGAGATCGGGGTCTCCATGCTGGGCGATCGCAAGCACCGGGCGGTCTATTTCCTCAACCACCTGGAATATGACAATCGCTCGCTGGCCGATGAATATGAGCGTGACGTGAAGGGCGGGCTCGATACTCCGCCGCCGGCCAATCTCTTCCCCAATGGCGATACCAGCGCCGTACCGGAAAACCGCTGGCGCAGCCATGCGCATCTGTTGTTCCAGAACTGGGTGAATGAGATTTACCAGACGACGCCCTATGATCTGGGTGAGATTGGGAAGTAGCTAAAGGGGCTAAGTCCCACCCACGATCTGCCTCCCTCCCCCTTGAAGGGAGGGATTGAGGGTGGGGGTGTCGGGGTCGTTGCCGGCATAGAGTTCGTGGAGGCCTCGACACCCCCACCCTCAAT
>DATMSY010000192.1:0-2583 GCA_035565135.1 Devosia sp. | reverse complement strand
CTCAAACACCCCAAGGGCCTGCACAAGCCCTGCCAAACAGCCCAAACTGCAATAAAGGCTGATTATGCAACAGGCCCTTGAGGGGAGGGCTAGGGTGGGGGTGTCGTGGCCTCCATGAGCTCTATGCTGGCGGATAGACCGACACCCCCACCCTCAATCCCTCCCCTCAAGGGGGAGGGAGGCAGATCCGGGCCCTCGTGCCCCGGCGTTGCCAAAAAACCTCACAACTGCTTTTGCCAAAAAACCGGGTTGGCAAGACCGAACTCTTTGGCTAGTAATCGTCTACCGCTTCAGATCACAAACAAGGGAGGCGTAGCGTGACAGCACCGTTTAATTCGCCCTCCCATGGCATGGCGCTCCGTTAGGTCCCAGCCATCCGCGGCCCGCCGATAAGGCCAGCCGCCCGCGGTTTTTCCATCGCAGCCATTTCTGATCTGACGGGAAATAGTGTCCCGTTCCCGGCTGTGCCTTTCATGACTTTCACATAAGGGCCGGCGCGATTGGCGTCCGGGTCAACACCATGAGTCGCAAGAAACTCGATTTCCGCGCCGACGCATTCCGCAATGTGCTCGGCTTCACTTTCCGTCATTGGGCCAAGCAACCCCTGCGGGCGGCCGGCATTGCCCTGCTCGTGCTGGCGGCCACGCTGGCCGAAGCCTTCAGCCCGATTTTCGCCGGCCGGCTGGTCGACGCCGTTGCCTCGGGCAGCGGACAGGACGAGGCCTTCTGGACCCAGGCGCTGAGCGCGTTCTGGATCATGGCCTCGCTCTACCTGGCCTCGGTCATCCTGCGCCAATTCGTGTTCTTCAGCCTGATCCGCTTCACGCTGCAGATGATGAATGACGTGATTTCCAACGCCTTCCATCGGGTGCAGCGGTTTTCCTCCGATTGGCACGCCAATAGCTTTGCCGGCTCGACGGTGCGCAAGATCACGCGTGGCTCGGGCGCGCTCGACCTGCTCAATGACGTGCTGCTGGTGGCGCTCTGGCCTTCGCTGGTCATGCTGATCGGCGCTACAGTCATTCTGGGCGCCGCCTGGCCGGTCATGGGGCTGGTCGTGGGGCTGGGCTCGCTGATCTATGTGGCGGTGACGGTGTGGCTCTCGATGAGCTTTGTCGCGCCGGCCGGGGCGCTGGCCAATGCCTGGGACACCAGGATGGGCGGCGCGCTGGCCGATGCGGTCAGCTGCAATGCCGTGGTCAAGGCCTTTGGCGCCGAACAGCGCGAAGAGACCATCCTGGCCCGTGTCGTGGGCAAATGGCGCAAGCGCACGGCCCGTGTCTGGCGGCGCGGCACGCTCAATGGCGGCATGCAGGGCCTGATGATGGCCGTGATGCAGACCGCCATTCTGGGCACGGCGCTGCTGCTGTGGCAGCAGGGGGTGGCGAGCCCGGGCGACATCACGTTCGTGCTCACCATGTTCTTCGTGCTGCAGGGTCACCTGCGCGATGTGGGCCAGCATATCCGCAACCTGCAGCGCTCGGTCAACGACATGGAGGAGCTGGTCGCGCTCGATAAGCAGCCCTTCGGCATTGCCGACAAGCCAGGCTCGGGCCGGATCGCCATTGGCGCGGGCGCTATCGCCTTCGACAATGTGACCTTCCGCTATGGCTCGCACGCCACCCCGCTCTACCGCGATTTCTCGGTGAAGATTGCGCCGGGCGAACGCGTCGGGCTGGTGGGGCATTCGGGCTCGGGCAAGACGACTTTCGTCAAGCTGATCCAGCGGCTGCATGACGTCAATGGCGGGGCCATCACCATCGATGGCACCAATATTGCCGATGTGCAGCAATCGAGCCTGCGCGGCCAGATCGCCATCGTGCAGCAGGAGCCCATCCTGTTCCACCGGACGCTGGCCGAAAACATCGCCTATGGCCGGCCCGGCGCCTCGCGCGCCGAGATCGAGCTGGCGGCGCAGCAGGCCAATGCCCATGACTTCATTCTCAACCTGCCCAAGGGCTATGAGACCATGGTGGGCGAGCGTGGCGTCAAACTCTCGGGCGGCGAGCGGCAGCGTGTCGCCATTGCCCGGGCGTTCCTGGCCGATGCACCCATCCTGATCCTGGACGAGGCGACTTCGAGCCTCGACAGCGAGAGCGAAGTGCAGATCCAGGAGGCCATGGAACGGCTGATGGTGGGCCGCACCACGCTGGTGATCGCCCACCGGCTGTCGACCGTGCGGGCGCTGGACCGGCTCCTGGTGTTCGACAAGGGCAAAATCGTCGAGGAAGGCGATCATGCCCGGTTGATCACGCTCAAGGGCGGCATCTATCGGCGCCTGTTCGAGCGGCAGGCGCTGGAACTGACCAAGGGATTGAATGTGGCCTGATAAGGAAGCGCCGGGGTGAGAGCCCCGGCGGTTTTTTGTCTTCCGCAATGTCATTCCCGCGAAAGCGGGAACCTCCGTTTTGGATACTCGGCAAGAAAACAGAGGTCCCCGCTTTCGTGTAGTAGTTCACCGGATTGGTTTGATGGCTTAGGTGTGGAAGCTGGTGTTGCCTATTTGAGGGAGCGCCAGAGATGGATGTAAAGCTGCATGCCAATGCCACGACCACGCCCAAGACCCGGGCGCTGATCCAGTCA
>DATMSY010000191.1:0-7701 GCA_035565135.1 Devosia sp. | reverse complement strand
GACGAGCTCGACCATCCCCTGGCCATCCTCGCCCGCCTCGGCGGCCGCGAAATCGCCGCCATGCTCGGCGCCTTGCTGGCCGCGCGCCACCAAAAAGTCCCCGTCATCGTCGACGGCTTCGTCGCCACCTCAGCCGCCGCCATCGCCCACGCGATCAACCCCGCGGCCATCGACCACTGCCTCTTCGCCCACGTCTCCGCCGAATCCGGCCACGCCCGCGCCCTCGCCGCCATGGGCCAGAAAGGCCTGCTCGACCTCGGCATGCGCCTGGGCGAAGGCAGCGGCGCCGCTCTCGCCGCCGTCCTCGCCAAAACCGCCCTGCACCTGCACAACAACATGGCCACGTTCGAAAGCGCGGCCGTCAGCGGCAAGGCCAATTAGGCACATCGCCTGCAATCAACCACTGGGCTCACCCTCCCCCCTGTGGGGAGGGAAGCGAGATAGGACTTAGCCTCAGCTAAGTCCGTGATCGAGCAGGGTGGGGGTATGCTTCCGCATACACGATGCCAGAGCAGCGCCGCCGCCTAACCAGCCTCGGAGTAAATCTCCAGCCGGCTGCGCTTTTCCACCACGGGCGCCAGCGCATCCATCACCCGCGCCCGCGGGAAGGTGGCGATAACCTCGGTGCCGAACCGCAGCTTGGAGAACAGGTCGAACCGCCCCTGATGCAGTTCCATGATCTTCTGCACGATGGGCAGGCCCAGCCCCGCGCCCTGTTCGGCGGTCTTCTGCGCCAGCGAGCCCTGGCCGAACGAGGACAGCACGGTGGCAATTTCCTCCTCGGGAATGCCCGGCCCATTGTCCTTGACCGACACCAATTGCCCGCCATCGCCGCTGCGCGTCACCACCAGCGTCACCTTGCCGTTCTGCGGCGTGAACTTGATGGCATTGCTCAACAGATTCAACACCACCTGGCGGATGGCGCGCTCGTCGCCCCACAGCTTGGGCAGGTTATTGCCCACATTATAGGCCAGCTCGATCCCCTTGGATTTGGCGCGTAACTCCATCATCCGCCGGCAATCCTCGGCGATATCGACCAGCGATACCGCCTCTTCATTGAGGTCGTACTTGCCTGCCTCGATGCGGCTGAGATCGAGCAATTCATTGATCAGATTAAGCAAATGCTGGCCGCTGGCATGAATATCGCCCGCATATTCCTTGTATTGCGGCACCTGATGGGTCCCCAGCAGCTCCGATTTCAACACTTCGGAAAAGCCGATGATCGCATTGAGCGGCGTGCGCAGCTCGTGGCTCATCGTGGCCAGAAACTGCGACTTGGCGATATTGGCCTGCTCGGCATGGCGCCGCGCCTCGTCCGACATCTGCCGGGCTTCCTCGAGCTCGTTGATCAGCGCGTCCTTTTCGGCCTGGTGCGTGATCGTTTCGAGCTCCGATTTGTGCAATTGCCGCGCCAGGTAGACGAAAAAGACCTCGCCGCAAACCGCCACCGCCGCCAGCGTATAATTGAGCGTGCCGCCCACGGCGATCAGGTTCGCCGAAACCGTCAGCGTCACCGGCAGCGTGCTCATCAGCGTCGCCGGGGGCAGGGTATTGGTGGTGACCGCATTGGCCGCCACGCTCACCAGCACCATGGCGAACATGACCGGCGTCAGCGTTTCGGCCGGGGCGACCAGCGTAAACAACGCCAGCAATGACCACGAGAGCCCGTAGATCATCTCGCCGGCGATGAAGGTCGTCGTCCAGTTGGTGGCGTTGAATTTGGCCGGATCGCTCCGCCGGAAGCGGCTGGCCACCATCACCACGATCAACAGGCCCAGCAATACCGCCGCGGCCCACAGCGTGGTGAACACCACGGGCACCCAGAGGCTGGCGACGATGGACAGAATGACCACAATGGCGGCCATCGGCAGCGCCGCCGAAATGCGCGATTGCGCATAATCGTGCAGCAGCTCGAAATCATAGGACGCGCGTGTTCCCGTGCTCGACATCAAGCGCTGTCGCGCGTCGAGAACGGTTTTCTGCGCCGTACGCTTGCCGTCCCGCCCCATTTGCGAGCGGACATCAGCATCGATGACAGCCGACTGCAGCGGCATGAAACTTTTACTCGTTACTAAATGATGCGAACCAGAAACGCATTCGCTACGCTCACGGGCAAAACACTAGCGGCGCGTAGTTAACGGGTGGTGAAATCCTGAGCTCATATAAACGTTGGATGCGACCCTTTCGCGGACGCTTCGGCGCGGTGCTGGCGGTCATTCTGCTGGGCTGCGCAGCGGTGATTGCCGCATGGCTCGATCCCGCGCCGGGGCCGGTCGCCGGCAATGCCCGCGTCAGCGATGGCGACAGCTTCCGCCTGGGCGATCAGCGCGTCCGGCTGCTCGGCATCGATGCGCCCGAATATGCCCAGACCTGCGACGATGCGCAGGGCCGTCAATGGTCCTGTGGCCACGCCGCGCGCGATCGCATGGCCCAATTGCTGGGCAGCGGCAAGGTCGATTGCCGCCCCGAGGATCACGATCAATATGGACGCCTGCTCGCCGTATGCACCATTGGGGGCAGGGACATCGCCCAGGTCATGGTCGCCGAGGGCCTGGCCATTTCCTCTGGCCGCTACTGGTCCGACGAGCAGGCCGCCCGCCGCGCCAGCAAGGGCATCTGGGCCGGTGGCTTTGAAACGCCGCGCAATTGGCGCGATGATCACCCGCGGCCGAGCAGCTTCCTGAAGTGGTTGGGTAGCCTGCTGCCCTGGTAATAAAATATGATCATTACGATCAACTTTAAAAGAGCAAGATTATTGCGTTTGACCGCCGGGTGTGGCAGTTAATCTACCAAATTCCGGGCAGAATAGCGTTGTCCTGGAAATCTCATTTCGCGGGGGCGTTTATGGCACTAGACAAGATCGACCGGAAGATTCTCACGCTTCTGCAAAAGGATGCGACCATGCCGGTGGCCGAAATCGGCCGCAAAGTGGGCCTTTCCACCACCCCATGCTGGCGCCGCATTCAGAAGATGGAAGAAGACGGCGTCATCCAGCGCCGCGTCGCCGTGCTCGATCCGGCCAAGGTCAATGTCGGCGTCACCGTCTTCGTCTCGGTCAAGACCAACGAGCACAATGAAGGCTGGATGCGCAAATTTGCCGGCGTCATCGACGAATTTCCCGAAGTCGTGGAATTCTACCGCATGAGCGGCGATGTCGATTATCTCATGCGCGTCGTCGTGCCCGATATCGGCGCCTACGATACCTTCTACAAGCGCCTGATTTCCAAGATCAATCTCACCGATGTCAGCTCCGCTTTCGCCATGGGGCAGATCAAATACACCACCGCCCTGCCGCTCGATTTCGCCATCGTCGTCGACGACGACAAGTAAGCCATGCTCCTCGGCTTTGAACATATCGGCGTCACCTCGTCCGATCTCGATCGGACGATCGCCTTCTATTGCGGCCAGCTGGGTCTGAAACTCCTGCTGCGCAAGCAACAGCCGCGCGGCGAGATGGCCTTTCTCGACGCCGGCGGCGGCATGCTCGAAGTCTTCGCCCCCAATGGCCACATCACCCGCTCCCGCGACGTGCCACCCCTCGAAGCCGGCATGCGCCACCTGACCCTGGCCGTCACCGACGTCGATGGCCTGATCGCCGAACTCGAAGCCAGCGGCACCGAAATCGTCGAATATCCCCGCCCCGCCCACAACACCGAAATGTTCAAACGCGTCGCCTTCTGCCGCGACCCCGACGGCATCGTCATCGAACTGGCCGAAAGGGCGGAGGGGCGCTAGGGCCAGTCGATATTTAGGTTCTCTGGCAGGCCGAGAGCCCCAATCCAGTCCCCTCCCCCTTGAGGGGAGGGCTAGGGTGGGGGTGTCGAGGCCTCCGCAAGCTCTATGCCGGTGGTTAGTCCGACACCCCCACCCTCAATCCCTCCCCTCAAGGGGGAGGGAGGCAGACCCGGGCTCGCCCAAATTGGCTTCAAAGCTGAATGTCGATTGGCGCTAGGATGCGCCGCTCTTCCGCGGCCGACCGCCCTTGGCCCCGTTGGCACGGCTCGCCGCAACCTTTGCAGGCGACCGCGACTGCCCACCTCTGCGTTGCGCATCCATGAATTTCGCGGTGCCGAATATTCCTTGCATCAGGCCGGCAATGGTAAAGTCGACATCGCGGCTCTCCCAATGCAGTCCGGTCTTACCCAACAGCTCGACTTCAGCGAGTTCGTCGTCGCTGGCCTGTTCCAGGCCTTCAAGCGCCCGTGCCGGCACCATCAAGGCGGCCCCATTGCTGAATTCCACAAGAATGCGGCCAGACTTGCGGTCAAAGCGGACGAAGGAGGGCAGGGGCATTGTATTCATGCCTCAAAATAACCCAACGGGTTGGGTTTTCAAAGCGTGGTGGATCGGACGTGCGAGGCATACGCGAAGGGACTATCCCCCCGTCACACTCATATGCCGCCCCAGCGCCGGCTCGGGCCTTGCGCGGTCGATGACGAAATCGTGCCCCTTGGGCTTGATCAGCATGGCCTGGTCGAGCGCCGCGTCCAGCGCTTCCGCGCCGCCGTCGCGCAGGGCGTCGCGCAGGTTCACCTGGTCTTCCTGCCCCAGGCACAGGAACAATTGCCCCGTCGCCGTCAGCCGCACGCGATTGCAGCTCTCGCAGAAATTGTGGCTCATCGGTGTGATGAAGCCTAGCATGCCGCCGGTTTCGGCCACTCGCGCATAGCGGGCAGGGCCCCCGGTGCGGTGGTCCAGCTTTTCCAGCGTATAGCGCTTGGCCAGCCGGTCGCGCAGTTCGCGCAGCGGCAGATAGCTGTCGACCCGGTCGATACCCACTTCGCCCAGCGGCATGCCCTCGATCAGCGTCAGGCCCATGCCGCGCCCATGCGCCCAGGCCATCATCGGCTCGATCTCGTCGTCATTGACGCCGCGCATCGCCACCATGTTGATCTTGATCTTGAGACCGGCCGCCTGTGCCGCGTCGATCCCGCCCATCACATCCTCGAGCCGCCCGCGGCGGGTGATGGCGGTGAATCGCTCCTTGTCGAGCGTATCGAGCGACACATTGATCCGCTTCATGCCCGCATCCGCCAGCGCCTCGGCATGCTTGGCCAATTGGCTGCCATTGGTGGTCATGGTCAATTCGTCCAGCCCATGCCCGATATGCCGGCCGAGGCTCCGCACCAGTTCGATAATATCGCGCCGCACCAGCGGCTCCCCGCCCGTCAGCCGCAGCCGCGTCACGCCGCGCGTCACGAAGGCGGTGGCGATGGTCTCGATTTCGGCAAAGCTCAGGATCTCCTTTTTGGGGAGAAACGACATGTTCTCGGCCATGCAATAGACGCAGCGGAAATCGCACCGATCCGTCACCGAAATCCGCAGATACGAAATATGCCGCCCAAAGCGGTCGACGAGAGGGCGGGCCGGGGGTGCGATAGTCGTCATGAATGCAAATCTAGTCGGTTCCGCCCGGCTTTCAAAGCCACCAAACAAACAAAAAAGCCGCCCCCGAAGAGACGGCTTTTTCAATAAACCCGGCGCTGTTAGTGCTTTACCACGATCAGCGAGCCAACCCTGACGCGTTCGTAGAGATCGGTCACATCCTCGTTGGTCAGCCGGATACAGCCCGACGAAACGGCCTGGCCAATCGACCACGGCTCGGACGTGCCATGCACGCGATAAAGCGTCGAGCCGATATAGAGCGCACGCGCGCCCAGCGGATTGTCGGGGCCGCCGGGCATATAGGCCGGCAGGTCCGGCACACGCTTGCGCATGGCCGGCGGCGGCGTCCAGCCCGGCCACTCGGCCTTGCGGGTGATGCGGTGGCTGCCCGACCAGGTGAAGCCGTCGCGGCCCACGCCCACGCCATAGCGAATGGCCTTGCCGCCCTCGAGCACGAAATAAAGCCGGCGCTCGCCGGTTTCGATCACGATCGTGCCGGGCTTGTAATTGGTAGCATAATCAATCGTCTCGCGCTTGATCGGGCTGCCGCCGCGATTGCGGGTTTTGACGACGCTGGGCTCTTCCCAGGTATTGGTGTCCGCATTGTACACGCGGGCGGCCATGCTGGGCATGACACTAGTCACCGACAAAAGTATCGACAGCCCGATTGCCGCGGCTGCTCTGAATTTGGACATCTGACGACTGGCCTCTGAAAATAGACGGACGCTCGACTCGCCCGTCGGATCAATGACGATTTGCTTACGCGGTTTGCAAAACAGCAGAAAGAGCGCTTGCCCCCTTTCCGCCACACTCCGGACATGTTCACCAAATTGTGTTGCCAGCTGGTTACAGAAATCGCTCACCGTTCCGTGAAGCTGCTCCCATCGGCGCATTGACTTAGCCGCTGACGCCCGGCATTTGGGCGTCAATTGCGAGGAGGACGGCCTTCATGAACGACGATCTCAAGCGCCAGGCAGCCGCTATGGCGCTGACCGAGATAAAGCCCGGCATGCGCCTGGGCCTGGGCACCGGTTCCACCGCCTGGCATTTCGTGGATCTGCTGGGCGCCAAGGTCGCCGCCGGCTTTGACTGCATCTGCGTGCCCACCTCCGAGGCAACGGCGCGGCAGGCCGAAGCTCTGGGCATTCCCCTGTCCGATCTGGAAACCCTCGACCGGCTCGACATCACCGTCGATGGCGCCGACGAGATCGATCCCGCGCTCAACCTCATCAAGGGGGGCGGGGGCGCGCTGCTGCGTGAAAAGATCGTCGCCGCCGCCTCCGATGCCATGATCGTGATTGCCGATGGCTCCAAGCTGGTCGATCCGCTTGGCAAGTTTCCCCTGCCCATCGAGGTCAACCGTTTCGGCCTTGGCGCCACCCAGCGCACCGTCGCCGAGGTCATCGCCGCCCATGGTGCCCAGGGCGGCCTCAAACTTCGGCAAACCGGGGACGGAACGCCCTTTGTCACCGATGGCGGCCATCTGATCCTCGATGCATTCTTTGGCCGTATTTCCCAGCCAGAAGCGCTGTCGCGCGACCTGCTGGACATTGCCGGCGTCGTGCAGCACGGGCTGTTCATCCAGATGTGCAAGAAGGCTTATGTCGCGATGCCGGATGGCGTAAGAACCATCCAGAGATAAATAGGGTGGAATCGAACAGGATGGATATTTCGATGATGACCGGTGTGTTGAAGCGCTCCAAGGCGCTGGTGGCTGTTGCTTTGAGCGTTTCCATGCTCGCGCTGTCGGCTCCTGCCTTTGCGCAGGAAGTGGCGCCCGAACAATTGGCGCTGGCCCGCAAATATATCGATCTGACCGATCGTGCCGCCATTTACGAGATCACGCTGGTGCAGACGGCCATGGATACCATGCGCCAGATCGTGCAGCAGAATCCCGAGCTGACGGAACAGACGGACACGGCCATCACCAAGATTCTCGACGAGTATAAGGGCCGCAAGGGCGAACTGCTCGATCAGTTCGCGCGCGTCTATGCCGTCCGCTTCACCGCCGAAGAATTGCAGCAGATCGTGACCTTCTATGAATCGCCCGTTGGCGTGAAGCTGTCCCAGGCCAATGCCGAGGTGAACACCGATATCCAGCGCGTGCTGACCGTGTTCACCAATACCCTGCAGCAGGAATTCTACGCCAAGGTCCGCGCCGAGCTGCGCGCCCAGGGCGTCCAGCTCTAAGAGGTGGAGAGCCACTATGCGGTCCCCTCCCCCTTGAGGGGAGGGCTAGGGTGGGGGTGTCGAGGCCTCCACAAGCTTAATGCTGGTGGATAGTCCGACACCCCCACCCTCAATCCCTCCCCTCAA